>JACDEB010000017.1 GCA_013816595.1 Sphingomonas sp.
CAATCGTGGCGACAGCACGTTCCGCGGCGAAGACAGCACGATGGGCGATTTCGTCGGCCTCGACGATTTGTTCACCGAAAGCCCGGCGGTAGTGCGCGGGATGATCGACATCTACGGGGCGTGGATCGACAAATATCGCGTCGACGGATTTCGGATCGACACCGCTCAGCACGTTAATCCCGAATTCTGGCAGCAATTCGTGCCGGCGATGCTGGCGCGCGCTCGGGCCAATGGAATCCCCAATTTCCACATCTTCGGCGAAGTGGCGATGGACGACATGAACCCCGCCCACACCGCGCTCAATACGCGCCTCGACCGGCTTCCCGCGGTGCTCGATTTCAGCTTCGAATATGCGGTTCGCGACGTAACTTCGGGCAAGGCCGGTACCGATCTGCTGGCAAAATTGTTCCGCGCCGATCCCTTGTATGAAGGTGGCGCTCTGGCGGCGCTTCGACTCCCGACGTTTGTCGGCAATCACGACAATGGCCGTTACGGAATGGCGCTTCGCCGCGACTTGCCCGGCGCCGGCGATGCGGAAATTCTCGCACGCGACATGCTTGGCCACGCGATGTTGCTGACTTTGCGCGGCGTGCCGACGATTTATTCCGGCGATGAGCAGGGTTTCGCCGGCAAGGGCGGCGACCAGGACGCTCGGCAAGACATGTTCGCCAGCCGCACCGCGACCTATAATCAAGACAGTCTGATCGGCACGACTGCAACGACAGCGAGCGCGAATTTCAATCCCCGGCACCCGCTTTATCGCGAAATCGCCGAGCTGGCGCGGGTTCGGACCGCCACTCCGGCTCTAACCCGGGGTCGCCAGCAAATTCGCTTCTCATCCGACAAGCCGGGCCTGTTCGCGGTTTCGCGCTTCGATCCCGCCGATGGCCACGAGGTTCTGCTGCTGTTCAATTCGAGCGCCCAGCCCCTGACCCAGAATGTCCGCGTCGAAACCCGGTCGAAGCATTTTTCTGCGCTTGCCGGGCAATGCTCGCCGCTGGCGATCGCGTCGGGAAGCGTCAGCGTCTCCCTGCCTGCATTCGGTTTTGCGGTGTGCAATGCTCGCTGACAGTCAGGCGGTTGCTCCGGCCGAAGACTGTGCGGTGTCATGGTGGCGCGGGGCAGCGATCTACCAGATTTACCCGCGCAGCTTTGCCGATAGCGACGGCGACGGCGTCGGGGATTTGCCGGGCATTACTGAAAAGCTCGATTATGTCGCGTCGCTTGGTGTCGACGGCATTTGGCTGTCACCATTCTTCACGTCGCCAATGCATGACTTTGGTTATGACGTGTCCGACTATTGCGATGTCGATCCGGTGTTCGGAACGCTGGCCGATTTTGACGCGCTGGTCGGGCGGGCTCACGAACTCGGGCTGAAGGTGATTATCGATCAGGTCTATTCGCACAGCTCGATCGACCATCCGTGGTTCGCCGAAAGCCGCACGGATCGGGTGAATGCCAAGGCCGATTGGTATGTTTGGGCTGATGCCAAGGCCGACGGCTCACCGCCGACCAACTGGCAGTCGGTATTCGGCGGCCCGGCGTGGACCTGGGATGCGCGGCGCGGCCAATATTATCTGCATAATTTCCTTGCCCAGCAGCCCGACCTCAATCTCCACAACCCTGAGGTTCAGAACGCGATCCTGCGCGTTGCCCGCTTCTGGCTTGACCGCGATGTCGACGGCTTCCGCATCGACGCGATCAACTTCGCGATGCACGACCCGCAATTGCGCGACAATCCGCCGGCAAAGCACGGGCATAAACGCAATCGGCCGTTCGATTTCCAGCAGCATCTCTACAATCAGTCGCACCCCGATATCGTCAAACTGATCGGACAGATTCGCTCGGTCGCTGATGTGTATGGTGCCAAGTTCACCCTCGCCGAAGTCGGCGGGGATCATGCGATCAGTGAGATGCGCGCATTCACTCAAGGCGAAAAGCGCTTCAACAGCGCTTATGGCTTTGAATTCCTCTATGCCGGACGGCTGACGCCAATGCTGGTCGCGGATGCGGTCGAGCAGTGGCCTGATGGCGCCGGCTCGGGCTGGCCGACCTGGGCCTTCGAAAATCATGACGCGCCGCGCGCGATCTCGCGCTGGTGCGACCCTGAGGTGTGCGACGATTTTGCGCGCCTGAAGATTCTTCTTCTCGTCAGCCTCAGGGGATCGATCATCCTCTATCAGGGCGAAGAGCTCGGCCTGCCGCAGGTCGATGTGCCGTTCGATCTGCTGCAGGACCCGGAAGCGATTGCCAATTGGCCCGCAACCTTGAGCAGGGACGGAGCGCGGACCCCGATGCCGTGGGTCGCCGACGCGCAATATGCCGGCTTTTCGGTATCGGAACCGTGGCTTCCGGTCGATCAGGGCCATCGCGCCTTGGCGGTCGATCGGCAGGAGGGCAGCGCAAAATCGGTGCTTGGGTTCACGCGTGCGTGCCTCAAGTTTCGAGCCGGCTCTCCGGCGCTCCGCGATGGCGCAATCAAGGTCGTTCAAGCCGATGAGCAGTTGCTGGTATTCGAACGTTCGTCGGGGTCGAGCCGGCTGCGCTGCTCGTTCAATCTTTCGGATCGTGCAATCGCGAACCACTCCACCGGCCAGCCGCTCATGACCGTGGGTCCCCAGACGCCGGTCGAGTTGGGTCCTTATGCGGCACGGATCGAGGATATCGGATGAGCCTGTTACGCTTGCTTGCGGCTTTTGCCCTGCTGATCATCGCCGCTCCTGCAGCCGCCGATACAGTGGCCAGCGCAAGCTCTCCCGCCGGGACGCTCAAGATCGACATCAGCCTCAATGGCGAAGGGCGAATCGGTTATTCGATCAGCCGGATCCGCCAGCCGGTGATCGGCGAAAGCCACCTCGGTTTTCTGCTCAGCGACGCGCCGCAATTGCTCCGCAATTTCCAGCTTGTCGCGCAGCAGAAGCGAAGCGTTGACGATACATGGGAACAACCGTGGGGCGAGTGGCGCAAGGTGCGCGACCATTACAACGAAATCGCCCTCACATTCGAGGAAAAGTCAAAGCTCAAGCGCCGGATGACGATCGTCTTCAGGGTCTTCGATGACGGTGTCGGCTTCCGCTACGAATTGCCCGCCCAGCCCAGTCTTAGCCGCGCTAACATCGTCGAGGAGTTGACGCAGTTCGACATCGTCGAGCCGGGCACCGCGTGGTGGGCGCCGGCGTTCGAATCCAACCGCGAGGAATATCTCTACAATCGCACCCCGATCGACGGCGTCGGAATCGCCCAGACGCCGTTCACCATGCGCACCGCAAGTGGGCTTCACATCGCCATCCACGAAGCCGCCTTGGTCGATTATTCGGGGATGAACGTCGCGCGCGTCCAGGGCGGCGATTTCAAGGCAATGCTGACGCCGTCGTCGAGCGGCCCAAAGGTCGTTCGCGACACGCCGTTCGAAACGCCGTGGCGGGTGATCCTGATTACCCCCGACGGGCCTAGCCTCTATGCCGCGAACCAGCTCATCCTCAATCTGAACGAGCCGAACAAGCTCGGCGATGTCAGCTGGGTCCGGCCGCGCAAATATGTCGGCATCTGGTGGGGAATGCACCTCGACACGCAAAGCTGGGCGTTGGGACCCAAGCACGGCGCGACCACGGCTTATGCCAAGAAGATGATCGATTTTGCCGCCAAAAACGGCTTTACTGGGCTGCTCGCCGAAGGCTGGAACAAGGGCTGGGACGACGACTGGTTCGCCACTGGCAACGATTTCAGCTTCACCCAAGCCTATCCCGATTTCGATATCCGCGCGGTCTCGGCTTACGGCCTCAAAAAGGGCGTTCACCTGATCGGGCATCACGAGACCTCGGGCAATATCGCGCATTATGAGGAGCAGCTTGGAGCCGCGCTCGACCTCGACCGCGAACTTGGCATCGACACCGTCAAGACCGGCTATGTGTCCGACGCCGGCGGCATTCAGGCGCGCGGCGATGACGGCAAAATCCACTTCGAATGGCATGAGGGCCAGGTGATGGCGCGTCATCATCTGCACGTCGTGACCGAGGCCGCCAAGCGCCACGTCGCGATCAACCCGCACGAGCCGATCAAGGACACTGGCCTGCGCCGGACCTACCCCAATTGGGTCAGCCGCGAAGGCCAGCGCGGGATGGAATATAGCGCTTGGGGCGTGCCCAAGAACCCGCCCGAACATGAGGCCAACCTGATCTTTACCCGCATGCTCGGCGGCCCGATGGACTATACCCCGGGCGTACTCAGCCTGACGGGTCGCGGCAACACGCCGATCCTGTCGACGCTGGCCAAGCAATTGGCGCTTTATGTCGTGCTCTATTCCCCGATCCAGATGGCCGCCGATCTGCCCGAAAATTACGATGCCAATCCGGGGCCATTCCAGTTCATCAAGGACGTCGCGGTCGATTGGGACGACACGCGCATGCTCGCCGGGAAAGTTGGTGATCTGGCGGTGATCGTGCGCAAACAACGCGGCAGACCCGACTGGTTTCTTGGTGCCGTCGGCGATGAGCAGGAGCGCCGCTTCGACGTGCCCTTAAGCTTCCTCGACCCCGGTCGCCGCTACCGCGCCGAAATCTACCGCGACGGCGACACCGCCGACTATCGCACCAATCCGCGCGCGATTGTGATCGAACGTCGCACGGTGACCGCGTCTGACCGAATGGCGCTGCGCATTGCGCCGGGTGGCGGCGCCGCGGTGCGGTTCGTGGCAGTGGGCAAATGATCCGCGCATTTGTATTCGCACTGTTGTTGCTTCTGACCGCCCCGGCCGCGGCGCAAAAGGTCGATGCCGGGACCATCGTCGATCTCGGCGAGCTCAAGTCGAAATATGCCGACCCGCGCAAGGTCGTCGTGTGGCTGCCCACGGGCTACCGCCCCAACGGGCCGAAATACGCCGTGCTGTACATGCACGACGGGCAGAATCTGTTCGACACCGCGACCTCGGGATATGGCAAGGAATGGCGCATCGACGAGACGCTCGACCGGCTGATCCGCGAGCAGAAGGTGCGCCCGACGATCGTCGTCGGCATCTGGAGCACGCCCAAGCGGCTGCGCGAATATGTCCCGTCGAAGGCCTTCGCGCATCTGCCCCCGGCCTATATGGAGCGCGTCCGCGGTCTCTACGGCGGCGACCCGCTGTCCGACGGCTATCTCAAATTTCTAGTCCGCGAACTGCGGCCGATGATCGATCGCCGCTTCAACGTCCGCACCGATCGCGCCAATACCTTGATCATGGGGTCGTCGATGGGTGCGCTGATCTCGCTCTACGCGATTGACGAATATCCTCAGATTTTCGGCGGCGCGGGCATGTTGTCGTCGCATTGGCCGCTGTTTCTCCCCGCCGACGGCGCCAAATCGGTGACCGAGCAGGAATATGAAGTCGTGTCCTCGGCGTTCGAACGCTACCTTGGTCCCGCTCTGCCCAATCCGGCGACGCACAAATTGTATTTCGATCATGGCAGCGAAACGCTCGACGCGCTCTATGCGCGCTATCAAAAGCGGGTCGATCGCATTGTCGCCCGGCGCGGCTACCGCACCGACCGCGACTGGGTCAGCCGCAGCTTCCCCGGCCAGGCGCATGACGAGATCAGCTGGGCCTCGCGGGTCGAAATTCCGCTGGGCTTTCTGCTTCCCCCGGTCGCCGGCCAGACCAAGCGGCGGCGTTGAACGCCTCAGGTTCGGTTTGCGACCAGCAGGCAGTCCGCAACTAGTCGCAGCGGAACCACGTCGATCTGGCGTTCGCGCCGTTCGATCAGCTCCGCGAACCGCCGGTAGATGTCGGGATATTCGCCAAGTCCCGCGCTTGGGCGAGCCTCACCGTCGACCAGCAACCGCGATCCGCCATCGACCAGAGCGATCGACGTCCCGTCGTCGGTCGCGATTTCAATGGTCCATTCCTCGCCAAAATCCCGAAGAACTGGCCCAGATCGCCGCCTTGACCAGCACTCCGATCGCGCTCGGCGAACGGCTTTATTCGCGCTGGGACTTCAAGCCGTTTCTGGAAAGCGGGTCGGTGGATATCATCTAGCCCGACCTCAGCCACGCCGGGGGCCTGCTCGAATGCCGCAAGATCGCGGCCATGGCGGAGGCTTATGACATCGCAGCCGCACCGCATTGCCCGCTTGGACCGCTGGCCCTTGCGGCGTGCCTGCAACTCGCTGCGTGCACGCCCAATGTTGCGATCCAGGAGATGTCGCTCGGAATCCATTATAATGTCGGCCACGATTTGTATTTCTACATCACCGACCCCGAAGTACTCACCCCCGAAGATGGCTATCTCACGATTCCGCAGAAGCCCGGGCTCGGCGTGACCGTCAACGAAGCCGCGGTCCGTGAGGTCGACCGGGATCGGCATCGGTGGCGCAACCCGATCTGGCGGCAAAAGGACGGAAGTTTCGCCGAATGGTAAGCGCGCGCTGATCAGGGGCAGGCGTGGATGCGGACCGCTCGTTGGGCATCGGCGAGCACGCGCCCGATCGGATATTCAGACGAGCTACCCTGGGCGATCGCCTGTTCGATGATCTCGAGCTTGCCCTGGCCGCGAACGGTCACCAGCAACGAGCGCGCGGCAAGGATCGCGGATTTGGTCAACGAAACCCGCGCTACCGGAGCTTCGGGGGGAAGCGGATCGGGCAGAACTCCAATTGCCCGTTGAGTCTCAGGTGCATTCAGCGCTTCATCTAGATCGGGGCCGGGAAAGATCGACGCGGTATGACCGTCCATGCCCATTCCCAGCCACACCAGATCGGGCGGCCAGCTGATCTGGTGAAGTTTGATATCGGCCAATTTACCGGCCGCGCGATAATCCTGATCGTTGCTAGCAAGCGGAACCACCGTCGCCCCCGCGCGCGAAAAATAGCGGTCGAGCTCGGCGACATTGCTGAGCGGATTATCGGCGGGCACCAAGCGGTCATCACCAGGAATGATTGTCACCTTGGCCCACGGAAGGTCAGTCGCGGCGAGACGTTCGAAAATCTCTCTTGGAGTGCTTCCACCAGGGAAGGCCAGCAGCGCTTCGCTCCGCACCTCCAGGGCTCGTTGAATGACCGCTGCGACTTCCCCGGCGACGGCGTCGGCCATGGCCCCGGGGGTGAAATGTTCAATCAAGACGATTTCGCTCACCCTTCCTCCCGCCGCCGTTCGATCTGCGCCGAGGGCAAAACCTCCGGCAAAGACGATCTAGCGCAAGTTGGGGGCATCCGCACCACGATCTCGAACGTCTTAGCCGGCCCCGCTGGATCGGGTATCCCCGAGCCTTGCGAGGTTTCCCCAAAACCCGCCGTTCTTCCTTTGCGTCGGAGCGCCAGCAACGGTAGCAAGGGTCATGGCTGAACGTGCGGAAAAAGTCTCGACCCTGGTGCTGTTCGGAGCGACTGGCGATCTGGCGGCGCGAATGCTCATCCCGTCGCTCTATGCGCTCGATTCCGACGGCCTGTTGCCAGCCGATCTCAGGATCATCGGAACAGCCCGGACCGAGCTCAATGACGACGGCTTTCGAAAGCATGCGCGCGCCGCTTTGGTCGAGCATTTGCCGCAGGGCTTTTTTGACTTCGACCAGGCCGATCGGTTCATCGAACGACTTCATTATGTCCCGCTCGACATTACCAAGCCGACGGACTTCGAGAAGCTCACCAAACTGGTCGACGATGATCATTCGGGCGTGGCGATTTATCTGTCGACCGCGCCGTCGCTGTTCAAGGCGGCGATCGATGGCCTCGAACATGCCGGACTGACCTCGTCCAAGGTCCTAATGGCGCTCGAAAAACCCCTTGGCACGGATTTGGCCTCAAGCCGCGAGATCAATGGCGCGATCGCCCTTGCGTATCCCGAGGAGCGGACGTTCCGGATCGACCATTATCTGGGCAAGGAGACGGTCCAGAATCTGCTCGCCTTGCGCTTTGCCAATTCGCTGTTCGAACCGTTGTGGAATTCAACCCATATCGACCATGTCCAGATCACCGTTGCGGAGACGGTCGGGCTCGAGCAGCGCGGCGATTATTATGACAATACCGGCGCGCTTCGGGACATGGTCCAGAACCACATGCTTCAGCTTCTGGCGCTGGTCGCGATGGAGCCGCCGGCCGATTTCGACGCGACCGAAATCCGCGACGAAAAGGTCAAGGTGCTTCGCTCGCTGCGGCCGGTTACCGGCGCTTCGGCCAAGCGCGATTGCGTCACCGGGCAGTATGCGGCGAAGGGCGGCGAGGGATCCTACACCAACGATCTTGGCCGGCCATCGGCTACCGAGACTTATGTCGCGCTGAAAGCCCATATCGACAATTGGCGCTGGGCCAATGTCCCGTTTTATCTGCGCACTGGCAAACGCCTTGCGGAGCGCGAAACCGAAATCTTTATCCAGTTCAAAAACGTCCCCCATTCGATGTTCGCCAATCGCGGCGCGAAGACTTTGCCCAACAAATTGCTGATCTCGATCCAGCCGGACGAGAACATCCGGCTGCTGGTCATGGCCAAGACCCCGGGGCTCGACCGCGATGGATTGCGACTGCGCGAAGTGCCGCTCGACGTCGGCCTTGCCAATGCCTTTGCCGACCATCGTCGCCGGATCGCCTATGAGCGGCTGCTGCTCGATCTGATCGAAGGCAATCCAACTCTGTTCGTTCGGCGCGACGAGGTTGAGGCGCAATGGACGTGGATCGACGGCATCTGTGCAGCATGGGCGGCGGCAGACCTGAAACCAGTTCCCTATCCCGCCGGAAGCTGGGGACCGGCGGAGGCGGACGAGCTGATCGAGCGCGACGGCCGGGTCTGGCACGATGACGCTTGATCCGCGCATCGCCAAGGTCACCGAGCGCATCCGCAAGCGATCGGTCGACAAGCGCCGCCGCTACCTCGAGCTGATCGACCGCGAAGCCGCCAAAGGCCCGGGACGGCCGCGGCTGTCGTGCGGCAATTTTGCCCATGGCTTCGCCGCCGCCGACCAGGACAAGGACACGATCCGCCACAATCGCGGTCCCAATCTGGCGATCGTCACCGCTTATAACGACATGCTTTCGGCGCATCAGCCTTACGGCCGCTATCCCGAGCAGATGAAGATCTTCGCGCGCGAGGTCGGCGCCACCGCTCAGGTTGCGGGAGGCACACCGGCGATGTGCGACGGGGTCACCCAGGGGCAGGCGGGCATGGAATTGTCGCTGTTCAGCCGCGACATCATCGCCATGTCGACCGCGGTCGCGCTGAGCCATGCGATGTTCGATGGAGTGGCGCTGCTCGGGATTTGCGACAAGATCGTTCCGGGACTGCTCATCGGGGCGCTTCGCTTCGGCCATTTGCCAGCGCTTCTGATCCCCGCCGGGCCGATGCCGTCCGGCCTCGCCAACAAGGAAAAGCAGCGCGTCCGCCAGCTGTTCGCCGAGGGCAAGGCGACCGGCCAGGAACTGCTCGAGGCCGAGGCCGCAAGTTATCATGGGGCCGGCACCTGCACCTTTTACGGGACGGCCAATTCCAACCAGATGATGATGGAGTTGATGGGACTCCACATCCCGGGGAGCGCCTTCGTCAACCCCGGAACGCCGCTCCGCCAGGCAATGACCCGGGCGGCGACCCACCGGCTTGCTCAGCTGGCGGCGGCGGGCCAGCGGCCGCTCGGCCATGTCGTCGACGAACGGGCACTGGTCAATGCGACGGTTGGCCTGATGGCGACCGGCGGATCGACCAATCACATGATCCATATTCCGGCGATTGCGCGGGCCGCGGGCATGATCATCGACTGGCAGGATTTCGAGGATTTGTCGCACGCGGTGCCCCTGATCGCTCGGGTCTATCCCAATGGATCGGGCGATGTGAACGATTTCGAAGCTGCCGGGGGGATGGCGTTTGTCACTCGAACCTTGCTCGATGCCGGCCTGCTCCACGGCGACATCCTCGCCGCGGGTAGCGACGACTTCGAGGAGTATGCGACCAAGCCCGTACTCAACGGAGAGACGATCGAACGGGTCGCGATTACTGCCAGCGGCGACGACGCGATGCTTCGCCCGGTATCGGAACCCTTTCTCCACGACGGGGGCATGCGATTGCTGAAGGGCAATCTTGGGCGCGCCTGTTTCAAGACCAGTTCGGTCGCCGAACAATTTTGGACCGTCGAGGCGCCAGCGCGCATTTTCGACGACCAGGATCAGGTCATCGCCGCCTTCAAGGCCGGCGAACTCGATCGCGATGTGGTGGTGGTCGTGCGGTTTCAGGGGCCGCGCGCCAACGGCATGCCCGAACTCCATAAACTGACCCCGTCGCTGGGCCTGTTGCAGGATCACGGTTACCGCGTCGCCCTGGTTACCGACGGGCGGATGTCGGGCGCGAGCGGGAAGGTGCCGGCCGCGATCCACGTTTCGCCCGAAGCGCTCAACGATGGCCCGCTGGCGCATCTCCGCGACGGCGATGTGGTCCGGGTATGCGCCGAGCGCGGCGAACTCGAAGCCGTCGGAGTCGATCTTGCAGCGCGCGAGCGGACGCTTCCGCCGCCCGCCCACGTCGGTGTCGGGCGCGAGCTGTTCGCCTTCATGCGGCTGACCGCCGACAATGCCGAACATGGGGCCTCGGCAATGCTCCACGCCATGGACCGGCTGACATGAGCCGGACCATCGCGGTGTGCGATATCGGCGGTACCCACGCCCGCTTCGCGCTGGCGGAAATCGACCGCGGCGGCGTTGTCAGCTTGAGCGATCCGGTGATCCTCAAGACCGCGGCTTATTCCAGCTTTCAGGCCGCTTGGGAGGAATTTGGCAAGCGCGCCGGCCACGACCTGCCGAGCGAACTCGGAATGAGTTTCGCCGGGCCGGTCGGCGGCGAGGTGCTCAAACTGACCAACAATCCGTGGGTCATTCGCCCGGCCCTGTTGGAAGAGCGGCTTGGGGTGACTAGCGCCCGGATCGTCAATGATTTCGGAGCGGTCGGTTATGCCGTTGCGACCCTCAGCGCCGATCGTTTCCATCATCTGTCCGGTCCGGAAATTCCGCTGCCGAGCGTCGGCGTGACGACGATTATCGGACCCGGAACCGGCCTTGGCGTGGCGCAAGTCCTGCGCACCAGCCACGGCAGCCATGTCATCGAAACCGAAGGCGGGCACGTCGATTTCGCACCGCTCGACACGCTCGAGGACCAGATATTGGGGATTCTCCGCCGAACCCTTCGCCGGGTCTCGGTCGAGAGGATCGTCGCCGGCTCAGGACTCGCCAACATCTATCACGCGTTGAGCGAAATCGAGGGCAAACCGTCCCGCCATGGCGACGATCTCGCGCTATGGGCGGCGGCGCTGTCGGGCAGCGATCCGCTGGCGGTGGTCGCGCTCGACCGACTGTTCCTGTCGCTCGGCGCGGTCGCGGGCGATCTCGCGCTTGCCCACGGCGCCAATTCAGTCGTGATCGCCGGCGGGCTCGGCTATCGCTTGCGGGACCGGTTCGCGACCTCCGGCTTCGCCGACCGGTTCATCGCCAAGGGACGGTTCGAGCGGCGGACGCAGGCGATTCCGGTCAAGCTCATCACCCACCCCGAGCCGGGCCTGTACGGCGCCGCCGCGGCTTATGCCGAGGAACATCCATGACCATCGACGAGATCATGCGGGAAGCACCCGTCATTCCGGTCCTCGTGCTCGACGGCGACGGCGATTGGGAAGGGTTGGCGCGCACCTTCGTCGACAATGGCCTCAAGGTGCTTGAAGTCACGCTTCGAACCAATGGAGCGCTGGACGCGATCCGGCGCATGTCGACGGTGCCGGGGGCGATCGTCGGTGCCGGGACGGTGCTCGATGCGGCTCAGCTCGACGCCGCGATCGACGCCGGAAGTCAGTTCATCGTTGCGCCCGGCCTGACCGAATCCCTCGCCCGCGCCGCAAAGGACGCCGCGATCCCGTTTTTGCCTGGAATGGCGACCGCCAGCGACATCATGCGCGGCCTCGACCTTGGCCTCGATAGGTTCAAATTCTTTCCCGCCGAGACCAGCGGCGGATTGCCCGCACTGGCGGCGCTGGCGGGACCGTTCGGGCACATCCGCTTCTGCCCGACCGGCGGCATTCGCGCCGACACCGCAGCGCAATGGCTCGCTCACCCGTCGGTGCTGTGCGTCGGCGGAAGCTGGCTGGTCAAAGCGGGCGAAAGCGATTGGAGCGCGGTCGCCGAACGCGCGGCTGCTGCTGCAGCGCTCGGGTTGGCGCTGCGCTGAGCGACGTCGTCAGTTCAGCGGTTGGTGGCGGCGGGCCGTGCAAGTGCCGCGATCTGCGTCTTGAGCCCTTCAACGGTTGGGCGGATAACGTTCGGATCGCCTAGAGCGAAGGCCATTTGAAAGCTGCCCTGCAGTGTAGCGAGCATGGTTCGAGCGGCGCGGACCGCCTCGGTTTTTCGAACGCCCATTGCGCTGAGCATCGAGCCGATCCAGTCGAGCTGGGGGCGGATCACGGCGGCCGCGAGCGGCGCCAGCGGCTGGCCCGACTGACGAAGGTCACGCGCCAGAGCCACCAGCGGGCAGCCGACCGCTGCATAGACATCGGCCCGTTTGGCCGCGGCATCGAGGAACGCCTTGAGGCGCTGTTCGGGAGTTCCTTCGGGAAGCACTGAGCCCATCGATGAACGCATCCGTTCGACCCAATGGTCGACGACCGCCCGGACAAGGTCGTCCCTGGCCCGGAAGTGGTAGAAGACATTGCCGACCGGCACATCGGCATCGCGCGCGATATCGGCGATCGACGGACCGTTGAGACCATCGCGATGAAAACGTTCAACCGCGGCGCGAACCAGCCGCTCTTTCTTGTCCGAAGGTCCCCTAGCCATCATCCGTCCATAAGTTAGTTGACCGACTAACTAACATGGAATAGCCACGAATCAAGAGTCGATGGAGATGGATCGCGATGCATCAGGATCCGGAGGGTTGCGAAACGCCGGTCGAGCCGGACGCCGTTGCCGACTCCGATGAGGTGCCGACCACGACCGCCGCGACTGCTCCGGCTGGCGGCGAAATCGTCAAGCGGCACCGGCTGTCGACTCGGCTGTGGCACTGGACCAACGCACTGACTTTGTTCGTGATGTTGCTGAGCGGGCTGATGATCTTCAACGCTCACCCCAGGCTCTATTGGGGGCAATATGGGGCCAATTACGACCATTCCTGGTTCGAAATCGGGTCGCGCGGCAACGACGGTTTCGCTCGTCTTGGAGCGCTTCAGATCAAGACCACCGGGGTGCTCGGCGCCTGGCCCGACGCCAATGGCGCGATCCAGCACCGCGCTTTTCCCTATTGGTTGACGATCCCATCGACCTACAGCCTGGCCCACGCCCGGCTGTGGCATTTGTTTTTCGCCTGGATCTTGGGCCTCGGACTGATCGGCTATCTGATCATTTCAATGGTCAATCGCCACATTCAGCGCGACCTGCTGCCGACGCGGAAGGAAATCGCGCCGTCGCATATCTGGCACGACATCAAGGATCATGCCCGGCTGCGCTTTCCAACCGGTGCCGCGGCGGCGCGCTATAACATCCTCCAGAAGCTCAGTTACGGGGCGGTATTGTTCCTGTTCCTGCCGCTGATCATCCTGACCGGGTTGACGATGTCGCCACAGATGGATTCGGGCTGGTCGTTCCTGGTTTCGATATTTGGCGGGCGACAATCGGCGCGATCGATCCACTTCATCATCGCCTGGCTGCTGGTCGGGTTTTTCCTCGTCCATATCGCGATGGTCGTTCTGGCCGGGCCGATCAACGAGGTTCGCTCGATGATCACCGGCCGCTTCCGGCTGCCCAAAGACAAGGGGCCGCGCGCATGATCGATCGCCGAACACTCATCGCCGGTCTGGCCAGCGCCGGTGGGCTGTCGCTCGCCGGATGCGACAAGCTCGACAAATCGCCTGGGTTCAGGGCGCTGCTGCAAAGCGCTGAGCCGCTGAATTACCATGCCCAGCGGCTGGTTGCCGGGCGCGAGGCGCTGGCGATCGAATATCCGGCGTCCGACATGTCGCCGATCTTCCGGGTCAATGGCACGGCCATGCCAAACTCACCCGAATATGCGGCGATGGTGGCCAATGGTTTCGCCGATTACCGGCTGATCGTCGATGGGCTGGTGGCACGCCCGCTGGCGCTGTCGCTGGGCGATCTCATGCGCTTTCCCCAGCGGACCCAGATCACGCGCCACGATTGCGTCGAAGGCTGGTCGGCGATCGGCAAATGGCAGGGGCCGCAACTGGGCCAGATCCTGCGCCTCGCCGGCCTGTCGAACCAGGCCAATTTCATCGTCTTTCATTGCGCCGATTCGATCGGGGCCGCGCAATATTATGAATCGATCGATCTGGTCGATGCGTTCCACCCGCAGACGATCATGGCGCTGGTGATGAACGACCAGCAGCTGCCGGTTGGCCATGGTGCTCCAACCCGGCTCCGGGTCGAGCGCCAGCTTGGCTACAAGAATGCGAAATTCGTGATGCGGATCGAGGCGCGGCGCCGGATCGACGACCTCTACAAGGGCATGGGCGGATTTTGGGAAGATAATGGCGATTACGCCTGGTACGCGGGAATTTGAACATGCGTTTTATTTCACTCGCGGTCGCCGCAGGGGCCTTGCTGGCCTGCTCTTCGGGTGGGTCGGCGCCGGTCACCGCTGCTGTGGGCGCGAGTCCGGTGGTGGTCGAACTCTACCAGAGCCAGGGCTGCTCCTCGTGCCCGCCGGCCAATGCCGCGCTCAACCAGATCGCCAGCGACCCCAATGTCCTCGCGCTCAGTTTCGCGGTGACCTATTGGGACCAGCTCGGCTGGAAGGATGGCTTTGCAAAGCCCGAATTCACTCAGCGCCAATATGATTTTGCCCATGCCGCAAACGGCAACCGGGTGTTCACGCCGCAGTTCGTGATCAATGGGACAAACGCTGGAAGCGGGGCGCAATCGTTGCGCCAAGCGGCGGCGAAAGCCGGTTCCCCCACGGGTGGGCCGAAGATCGTCGTGGCTGGCGGCGCGGTGAATATTGGCGCTGGCAAGACCGCCGTGCCTGCGACCGTCTGGCAAATCACCTATGACCCGCGCATCCGCAATGTCGCGATCAAGGCGGGCGAGAATGGCGGGCGAACGCTTCCCCATCGCAATATCGTCACGCAGCTCAAGTCGCTTGGCAAATGGTCCGGAACATCGCTCCGGTTCGCACTTGCCGCAAAGGGCGATCCGGCGCTTCGGACCGCGATTTTCATCCAGCGCGGAACGGGCGGGCCGATCATTTCCGCGCTCAAGCTGTAGGCGGCGGCACCCTTCATGCTCCTGCTGGCCGGCTTATTTTTCCTTACTGCTTTGCTCTATGCAGTCGCCGGGTTCGGCGGCGGTTCGACGTATACGGCGTTGCTCGTGCTCACGGGGACGGACTTTCGAGCGGTCCCGGTACTTTCGCTGCTGTGCAACATTTTGGTGGTGACGGTCGGGACCTGGCGCTTCGCTCGCGCCGGGCATCTCGGCCTCAAGCGATCCTGGCCGTTGTTCGCCGCCTCCGTCCCGGCGGCCTGGCTCGGCGGCCGGCTCGAGATCGGCCAGATGTTGTTCGTCGGCCTGCTCGCGGGCGGATTGCTTGCTGCCGGCCTGCTGATGCTGTGGCAGCCTTATTGGGAGCGCGCGACGGAAACGCCCACTGCAGGCCCGTGCTGGATCGAGCCACTGGCCGGAGGAGCGCTCGGCTTCATGGCCGGCGTGGTCGGAATTGGTGGCGGGATATTCCTCGCCCCCTTGCTCTACCTGCTGCGCTGGGCGCCGCCCAAGGCGATTGCAGCGACCTGCGCCGCCTTCATATTGGTCAATTCCCTGTCCGGACTGGCCGGCCAGGCGAGCAAGGGCCTTGCAGCGACCGCGGCGGTGATTGGTGACCATTGGCTGGTATTTCCGGCGGTCGCGATCGGCGGCCTTATCGGTTCGGCCATTGGCAGCGGACGGATCAATCCCAAAGCGCTGCGGATCGTCACCGCGCTGCTGATCCTCTATGTCGGGACCAGACTCGCGCTCCGCTGGTGGAGTGCGGTCCACGGAGGCGCCGCTTGATCGACGCATATGGCCGGACGATCAGCTATTTGAGGCTGTCGGTGACCGACCGCTGCAACCTGCGCTGCGCATATTGCATGCCCGTCGCGATGCGCTTCCAGCCGCGCGCCGAGCTGCTCGACTGGGACGAGCTCGATGCGGTCGCCAGCGCCTTTGTGGGGCTTGGCGTTCGGCGGTTGCGACTGACCGGAGGCGAGCCACTGGTGCGCAAGGGGATCGTCGAGTTTGTCGAGCGACTGTCGCGCCATTTGCGCTCGGGCGCACTCGACGAAATCACCATGACTACCAACGGCACCGAGCTCGAGCGGAATGCGGCGGCGCTGGCCAAACACGGCATCCGGCGGATCAATGTCTCGCTCGACAGCCTCGACCCGGCGCAGTTCGAGCGGATCACGCGCGGCGGCCAGCTGGATCGCGTGATTGCCGGGATCGACGCTGCGCTGGCAGTCGGAATCGCGATCAAGCTCAACACCGTGGTCCTGCGCAACGACAATCTCGACGAGGTGGTCGGGCTTGCTCAATGGGCTCACCGGCGCGGCGTCGCGATCAGCTTCATCGAAGTCATGCCATTGGGCGATGTCGAGCAGTCGCGGATCGACCAGCACGTGCCCATGACCGCCGTCCGCGACCTCCTCGAACAGCGCTGGACCCTGATCCCAAGCGCCACAAGGACCGGCGGGCCGGCGCGATATTTCTCCACCAATGAAGGCGGGACGATCGGTTTCATCACCCCGTTGAGCGAGAATTTCTGCGGCGGTTGCAATCGTGTGCGGGTGACCGCCACCGGCCAATTATGCTTCTGTCTTGGTCAGAATGACGGGATCGACCTTCGAGCGTTGCTCCGCGATCCCGAGCGCACGCAACCGCTGGGCAGCGCGATCGCCGAAGCAATCCATCGCAAGCCGCTCGGCCATGATTTCCGCATCGCGGCAGCGGTGACCGGCACGGTCGATCGGCACATGTCGGTGACCGGCGGATGAAATTGCGCTTTTTCGGCCGGCTTCGGGGCCTCGCCGACAATGGCGAGCGCGACATCGACCTGCCGCCCGCAATCGAGTCCACCGAAGGGCTCCGCGCGTTGCTCGGCCGCGACCATCCCGAATTGCTCGACCCCTTGGTCCGGATCGCAATCGACGATCGTGTCGCCCATCGCGACGAGCCGCTCGGGGATGCCCGCGAAATCGCCTTCCTACCCCCGGTGTCGGGCGGATGATCGGAATCTTGACCGACGCGATCGATCCGCCGGCGCTGCTCGCCGAGTTCATCGCCGCCGCCGACGGCGCTGGCGCAATATCGTCGTTCACCGGCATCGTGCGTGGCCTCAATGATGGCTCTCCGGTCGACAAGCTGTGGCTCGATTTCCACGACCGCATGACCCCGGCGGCGCTGGAGCAGATCGCCGACGACGCGCGCGCCCGGTTCGCGCTGTCGGCCATCGCCATCGTCCACCGCGTGGGCGAGGTTTCCCCGGGCCGACCGATCGTCTTTGTCGCGGCCGCAGCGCCGCATCGCCGAGCCGCTTTCGACGCGGTCGATTATGCGATGGACAGGATCAAGAACGATGCGCCATTCTGGAAACGCGAAACCCGCGCTGGGGCCGATCACTGGATAGTGGCGCGACCCTCGGATCGGCACGATCTGGCCCGCTGGAAGGACAAGGATTGAGCGTGACGGACTTCATTCCCGTCGGGATTGCGGTGATGACCGTTTCCGACACTCGAACCCGGAAGACCGACACGTCGGGCGGCTATCTAGCGTCCGCCATCGCCAAGGCCGGACACCGGCTCGCGGGCACCTCAATCGTCCCCGACGATGAATCGCGGATCGCCGCGCAAATGCGTGAATTCTGCAATGACGAGGCGGTCGACGTGGTCATTTCAACCGGGGGCACCGGCCTTACCGGGCGCGACGTCACCCCCGAAGCGGTCATGCCCCTGTTCGACAAGGTGATCGATGGGTTTGCCGCCGTGTGGCATTCGGTGAGCTTCGAGACGATCGGCCTGTCGACCATCCAGTCGCGCGCCTGTGCCGGGGTCATCAACGGACGGTTCGTCTTCTGCCTGCCCGGCTCCAACGGCGCGGTCCGCGATGGCTGGACCAAGGTCATCGCACCCCAGCTCGATATCCGGACTAAGCCATGCAATCTGGTCGAGATCATGCCGCGATTGTCAGAGCAATGAGCGATCTTACCCATTTCGATGGCGAGGGTCGCCCGCGCATGGTCGACGTTTCCGGCAAATCCGAAAGCGCGCGCGTCGCAATTGCGCGCGGCTTCGTCTCGGTTCCTGAAGATGTGCTGGCGCGGATCGCCGACGGTTCGATCGCCAAGGGCGACCCGATCGCCATCGCCGAGCTGGCCGGGATCATGGGTGCCAAGCGCACCGCCGACCTCATTCCCTTGTGCCACCCTTTGCCCCTGGATTCGGTGCGCGTATCGATCCGGCCCGAAGCCGGAGGTCTGGCGGTCGAGGCCGAAGCCGCCACCACTGCCCGCACCGGCGTCGAGATGGAGGCAATGACCGCGGTCACGATCGCCTGTCTGACGCTTTACGATATGCTCAAAGGCGCGGTCCGCGACATCCGGATCGAGCGCGTCGAGCTGATTGAGAAACGCGGCGGCAAATCGGGCAGCTGGACACGCGGATGACACCGCCGATCCCGCTCGACGAGGCGCAGCGGATTCTGCTCGACGGCTACGCATTGCTTGGCAGCGAGCACGTCGCGCTCGCCAATGCGGCGGGCAGAATGCTCGCCGAGCCCGTCATCGCCAGTCATGGCCAACCGCTGTCAAACATGTCGGCGATGGATGGTTTTGCGGTTCGCTCGGCGGACATCGCGTCGGGAGTGAGGCTCAAGCTGATCGGGGAAGCGCCCGCCGGGGCGCCGTTCGCGGGCACAGTCGGGCAAGGCCAATGCGTGAAGATCGCGACCGGCGGGGGCGTTCCCGACGGCGCCGACCGGGTGATCATGCAGGAACATGTCGATCTCGACGGCGAGCAAGTGGTGATCCGGGATGAGCGCGGGCCGCTGTTCGTCCGGCCCGCGGGGATGGATTTCGCCGCTGGGCAAAGGCTGATCGAAGCGGGGACTCGACTGTCGCCGGCGGCGATCGGGCTTGCTGCCGCCGCTGGCCAGGCGGACCTTGTTGTTGCCCGCCTGCCGCGGGTCGCGATCCTAGCCGCGGGCGACGAATTGCGCGAGCCGGGGGAGGCACTCGTCAACGGCGCGACGTACAATAGCGGGGCTTATGCGCTCGGCGCGTTGGTCGAGGCGTGGGGCGGGTCGGCGCTACGGCACACGATCTTGCCTGACGACCGCGACCAACTCATGTCCGCGATCCGCGACCTTGGCGCGGACGTCGATGTCTTCGTTCCGCTCGGCGGAGCGTCGGTCGGCGCACGCGACCTGTTCCGCGAAGCCTTCGGGGCGGTTGGCGCGAGTGAGAAGTTCTGGCGCATCGCGGTCGTCCCGGGCAAACCGACCTGGCATGCGCGAATGGGTGACGGGCGCGCGGTCCTGGGGCTCCCCGGCAACCCCTCTTCGTCCTTCGTCTGCGCGCATGTGTTGCTCAAGCCATTGCTCTACGCGCTGACCGGCCGCGATCCTGCCGCTGCATTGGAGCTGTCGCGGGCACGGCTGGCCGGGCCGCTCGATGCCAATGGGCCGCGCGAAGCTTGGCTCCGGGCGACGGTGACCAGCGACCGCGACGGGACGAACGTTGCGACAGTCGCTTCGCGGCAGGACAGCGGACTTCAGTTGCCGCTTCTTGAGGCCAATGCACTTGTCCGGCGCGCGGCTGGCGCAAACCCGGCGGAGGAAGGCACGATTGTCGAATTTCTGCATTTGGGTCCGGCCTGAGTACTGACCGGATACGGCGAAATCGGTCCCTAAAGCGCGGTGAAGGTGCCGTAGCGGCCCTTGAAGAACAATAGCGGCGCGGCTGGGCGCAGGATGTCCAGCGACAGCACGCGGCCGAGGACGAACATATGATCGCCGGCCTCGACTTCGGACGCAATCTCGCATTCGATCACCGCGACGATCCCATCGAGGACCGGCAGCCCGAGTTTCGACAATCCGTGGGAAACGCCGTTGAACTTGTCCGCGCCGCGGGAGGAGAATTTGTGCGAAAGATCGAGCTGGTCGGCGCCGAGCACGTTGACGCAGAAGCGGCCCGACTGGCGCATTAGCGGCCAGCTCGACGACCGTTTGTCGGGGCAGAAGCCGACCAGGGCCGGATTGAGCGAGACCGATGTGAAGGTGCCGACGGCAAGCCCGGCGGCGCTTCCTGGGGCGCGCCAGCCGGTGACCACGCAGACGCCGGTCGGATAATGGCCGAGCACCGAGCGGAAATGCGCGGGGTCGATTTCGATTGCGGTATCGATGGGGTCAACGTCGTGCATCGGGAGTGGCATAGCCGAGTTCGCGCATTTGGGCATCCGCACTTCGCGGACACCGCTGAGTCAGCCTTTTTTCTTCATCCGCTGGCGCAGTTCGGACACTTCCCAATAATCGTTGCGGCTGAACGGCAGCAGGGGTGTCAGCGCGGCAAAGGTCGATTTGCCCAGGCTTTGGCGAAGTCGGTCGAGCTCGGCGAAGGCCGCGGCAATCCTGGCGTGGTCATACACCGCGTCGCCATTGGATTCCTCGATCATCGTTTCTTCGGCCTCGACCACCAGGAACGCCTGAGTCCGCCAATAATCCCTGATCCGCCCGCCGGCGTCAGGGCCAAGCCGATCGGCCAGCGCGGCAATGCGCGTGCTTGCCTTTCCGTCGGGCCACTGGCCGCCATCAAGCGCGGCCAGCTCGGCCTTATGCGCCGCAAATTCGCTCGCCAGCCATTCCTGCGCTTCCGACGTTCCGAAATTGAGCAGGCCGATGAGGAGGATCGGCGAAATCATGATCGCGCCCATCATCGCCAGCATCGGCCGGTCGGGAAACTGGTTGAAGATGGTGTGGATCGCGACCGCCGCCAGATAGCCGGGGACGAACCACCACAAGCGGAAATCAAACCGCCCGCCGGTCTCGCGATTCTCGCGCTCGGCGAATTCATGGGCCGATGCGGCAAGAATAGCGAGGGTGGTGCCATGCATGACCGCGGTACCAAGCCCGCGCACCAGCCAGGTGCCCGCGCCAAATTCGGGAAAGCGCATCAGATAGATAATGTTCTCAACCACCGAGAAGCCGGCGCCGATTGCAAATCCGGAGATGATTGCATCGATCTTGTAACCGATCTTGTTCATCCGGAAGAGGCCGATGATCATCACGCCCTTGGCCCCTTCTTCGATCCACGGGGCGATGAACCTGCTGTAGATATTGAAACCGATCGGAAGCGTGTCGATCATCCGTCCGCTGACCGGATAGCAAGCGACCGCGGCGATTCCCCCAAGCAGCAGCAGGAAGCTGATTTCCTTCATGCTCATCAGCTCGAACGCGTCGAGCCAGTTGAACAATGCGAGCATGATGAGGACGGGCAAAAGGGCGATGCCCCAATGGATGAATTCGGCGGTCATTGCGCCCCCTCCGGCCTTACAAGATCTTCAGCGATGCGAGCCATTCGGTCTTGCGGTAATGGCCGTCCTGCCAGCCGCCCGCGACCCCGACCGAGAAGATCATCGGCAGGCGCAAGGCGATGGTGAAATTCATGTCGAGTTGCGTTCCGACGTTGTAATAACGATGTCCCGACCCGTCGGGCGCTTCGGTCGCCATGGCCCCGGCGAACAGCGCCGGGCGGACGTAGTTCATGTAGAATGCGGCGGTTCCAAGCTCGGCGAAGCGGACCGGCGGAAGGTTGATTTCCCCGGTCACCCGAGCGAATTTGCGGGCCGCGATTTCATCGATCCCCAAGCCGGGGAAGCTGTCGAGCTCGCGGTACCGTTTTTCCGACCGGTCATCGACGTAATTGTTGCGGAACGAGCCCATGTAAAAGGCGGCGAGCGGGCTGGTATGCTGGCCGCCGACCATACCGGCATGGGCATAGAGCCAGGCCGAGCTATTGGCCCACGGCAGCGCGGTGCCAAGGTCGAGTCCGCCATGGAGCTTGGGAAAGAAGTGGCCATCGGCCTGGTCGCCGCCGGCGACAATGCGTCCGGCGAAACCCTTTTCATGGTCGACACCGCCAAGGGCCTTTGTGGTGTTGGTATAGCGCAGCCCGATCTCGCCCGAGCGGATTTCCTTGGGGCTGAGGATGTTCTGCGCGGACGGCAGCTGGGTCAGTCCGAAATAAGCGGCGGCAGACCCAAACAGATCGAGCTGGCGCGGCGGGTCATAGATCAAAGGCTTGTTGTAGCTGACGATGATGGCGTCGCCCTTGCGGCTTCGCAGCACCGGCCCGGCAAGGTCATAAACGTCGGCCAGATTGTGCCAGTAATTGAACTTCCAATTGGGCGTCTGATATTCGACATTGAGGTGAAGGCGTTCGCTGGTCTTGATGTGGCCGAAGGGCGAAATCGCAACGGTCGCGCTGAGCTGGTTGAATTGCAGCGGGTCGGCAATGTGGAAATAATAGCCGGGGGCGGGCGACCGGGCATAGCCGGAGACGATCGGATAATGGGCATCGAACCGCATCCGCTTGGTCGGCGTATAGGTGCTGCGCGCGGTCACCAGCGAGTCGAGCGGGATTTTCGCTGGAGAGCCGATGCCCCATTCCTTGAGCTCCGGCCGCGCCTTGACCACTTCATTGCCGAGGAAGCGGACGGTGCCGAGGTCGTCGCGGACTTCGGGCTTGATCAGTGACGGGTTGAAGCCCTCGCCGGTGTAATCATAGACCAATAGCGAGCCGTCGGGCCGCATTTGCGGGCGGAAAAAGCCGGTCGAGGCGTTGCTCAGAACTTCATATTTGCCGCTTGCGATGTCGAACCGGAAGACGTTCGAAACGCCGGTGTAATAACTGTTGCCGATCAGTGCCTTTCCGTCGGGCGTGAAGGTGAAATTCTCCGGCACCGAGGGCGGCAGCGACAAAGTCGCGATCGGCTCATCGGCATTGCCCTGCTCAAGATCTTCGCGCTTCCACACCTTGATCGACTGCTTGCCGGAGACATTGCCATAGGATGCGGCGATCAGGCTGCCATCGGGCGAGATGTCGAGATCGAAGACGATTTCGCCATAGCGGAACGTCTTGACCTGGTTGAACTCGGTATAAGGCGCGGGGATTCGGACCAATGTCACGAAGCCGTTCTGGTGGCGAATTCCCCACAGGCTGTTGTCGGCGTGGTTGAAGGCGAGATCGCCGATCCGGGCATCGGTCAGAAGCTTGCGCTTCCGACCGGTATCGACGTCGATCGCATAGAGATCGCGATAGGCATAATTCTGATTGGTGTAGAACGCCGTTCGAGTGGCGGGGTCGAAGGCCAGGCTGGTGACCTTGTACAACATCATCCCATCGAGGTCGGTCAGCGGCGTGACCTTGCCACTGGCCAAGTTCATCTTGCCGAGGAAGCCGATCCGGCCGGTATAGCGGAACGCCGCGATCAGGCTTCCGGTCTTGTCGTCGACGTAGCCACGCGACATCGATCCCAACCCGTGCGGGCTGAGATGCTGGACGTCGGTCGGCGGATATTTGGCCAGCGCAGCGAGATTGTCCGCCTGGAACTTGCGTTCGAACCCTATCCAGTCGTTCCACACATCGTCGAGCGGCCGGCCGAACACGTGGCGGAACTGGCTGGCGTAAAAGGCCTTCGAATCGTCCGATCGGCGGAGCCATTCGACGGTCTGTTCAGGCCCGTACGTCAGTGCCAGATAGGAGAAGAAGCGGGTGCCATAGAGGTAGCTGTTGGCGCCAACCTGAAAGTCGACAGAGGTTCCTTCGCTTTCCAGGCCGAGCGGGGAATAGACCCGCGCATTGTCGCGCATCTTGGCCCGCCATACCATTTCGTCATAGCCGCCCTGGGCGCGGCCAAGGCCGCCAGCCATCCAGGTTTCGAAGAAGACGGCGCTTCCTTCCATGTACCAGCGCGGGCTGAGGTTCCGCGGACTGGTGAGGAAATTGTAGAGGATCGATTCGGGATGTTTCTGCAGCGGCACCGGCTTGCCGCCGAGGAAATGGCGCCAGAAGGCGTCGCGCTTGTTCCACACGTCGATCGCGGCGACATGGGCGAGTTCGTGGTTGGTCAGCGTAAAGAAGCGTTCGCCGGGCGAAAAGGTCTCCATCGACAGCGACAAGGGCGCGACGTCGAGCAGAACCATGTTGCTGGGCGAAGCGAGCGCCGCGGCATTGCCGTAATCCCCGAAATCCTTGAGCAGGAGCGTGGTCGCTTCCCACGGCTGCCAGTGGAATTTCATCTTGTGAAAGGCGAGGGCATTTTCGAACGCCCGGCCGATATACGGGGTCAGATAGGTCTGAACCGGGTCGATGTAGAGCAAGGTCAGGTTCTTGGTCTCGAGCGTCGACAGGTGAAATCCGGACGCGTCGGCGGGGACATGCTCGGTCGCTTTTTGCTCGTTCGTGTCGGGCGGCGGTGCATTGGGGTCGGTTGGTGCCGGTGCGACCGGATCGGCGGGCGGAGTGTCGGCCGGCGGCGGTGGCACCGCGTCGGGATGTTCGACGAGGATTGTGGTTTCAGTGGAGGGCGGGGGCAGGGGTTGGCTCGACTGCGGCTGGGCGAGGGCTGCGGTCGCGGACGTAGCGAGGACGAGTGCCAGCGTGCGATATACAAACCCGCCGAGGCTCTCAATATTGAACCGTTGCTTCCCGGCCATTGTTCCCCTTTTGAGCGATGAGGCCACGCCTCACTGGCCGTCAGTCACCTAACATTATGTCCGAGAACTATTGAAAATACGAGCGCCAAGAGAGCTTGCGGTTTCGCGTGTGCAAGTTCGACCGACGCGATGCGCGAGGCGCGACGAACTAGCTTCAATCTGCTTGAGCGACATTTTCTCCGCGATGCGGGGATGCCGCACGCAAACGGCGCCGTACTCGTCCCATCCCGCTTCAAAAGTGCTCAAGTCGTTGGGTGCCGAATTGCGGATTCCGAGATTGTCGAATACATGGATCTGCGTTCCGTCACGCGTTTCCGGAGCGCCTCGGCCGGAATAGTCAGCGCGCATCATCCGAACGCAGGCGTTGAATAGTGGCAAGATTCCAGGTTGCCACGGATGATATCCGCTGCGGGCGCATTTCCCGTGAGCCCCCGACGTGCATACAATCTCGATTTCGCCCCTGCTCCCCGGCTGCAATTTTCCATCCGCGGTCGAGTGGCCAGCGAGCGGATAAGCGGCGCGCGTCCCATCGGGAGCAACCTCGCACAATGGCTGCCACCGCCCATCTTGCTGCTCGAGCGAGATTGAATGCAAGAGAAGCGTCGGGTCGACAGGATCGGCGCGGACCTCGTCGATCCGGATGCGCTGTTCGGCACCGTGTAGCCGCACGCCGATGATCGCGCCGACCAGGTCGGCCGACCGCAGCACGCGGCCGTCGGCTGCCGCGATCAAGAAAGAGGTTCCTTCGACAGCGACCGAGCTGACCTGAAGTCGGTAGGGATTAGCCGGGCCGACGCACGCGCCACAATGAAGGGCCACCGTAAGCAAGCAGGCAGCCCTCCATTCGCCTATGCGCAAACTCACACTTAATCAGCGCTTGGACGGAAATTCGACATATGCGACGCGGCCTGAACCCAAGAGGGCTGTGGAATGATGACCCCACGCACTTGTTCCGTTACTAGTCCAACCCTGCGCCGCGGCCTGCGCCACGCCAGCCTGACTCAGTGCCGCCGAGAAGCTTGGATTGGCCATCAGCGCCGAAAGGTTCGGATGGGCCGCAAGCGCCGCGAACGCCTTCTGGTTGGACGACAGTGTCGCCATTGCCGCGGCCTGATGACTGACCGCCGCAAAGGCGCTGGGATTGGCCATCATCGCCGAAAAGGCGCTCGGATTGGCCATCACCGCCTGCATCGAAGCGGCATTGAGCTTGCCCGCCGAGGCCGCCGAAGCCGCCAGCGAATGAGCATCAAACGCCTGCAATGCGCGCGATGCGGCGCTCAATTGCGCGGCATTGGCCGACAGCTTCGAGAAGGCCGAGGCATTATTTCCGATCGCCGCGATCGCCTGCGGGTTGAGCTGCCGGGCGTTGCTGGCAATGCCGGCGAACGCCTGAGCAGCAGCGCTCATCGCCGAGAACACCCGCGGATCGGACGACAAGGCGTTCATCGCTGCATTGTCGCTGGCGAGCTGCCGGAAGGCTGATGCGTTGCTTGCCAAGCGCGCGTCAGCTGCGGCCTTTGAGGCTGCGTTGCGGAACGCATTGGCGTTATTGGCGAAGCTGCTGAAGGCCGAGGCGTTGCTCATGATCCCGGCCAGGGCCTGCGGATGAGCGGCAAGCGCCGCAAAGGCCTGCGGATGGGCAGCAACCGCCGCAAGCGCCCGAGGCTGGGCGGCAAGGGCGCTGAACGTGCCCGGATGAGCGGCAAGCGCCAGCAGCGCCTGTTGCGACACGCCCGCCGATTGCAACTGGCGGGCTGCTGCAGCGGCGCTATTGACCGCGGCGGCGAGCGCTTGCGGTTGCCCCGAAAGAGCCTTGAACCCGGCGGCATTGGCGGCCAGCGCGCTGAACATTCCAGGATCGGCCTGGAGGGCCTTCATCGCGGAAGCGTCATTGGCAAGACCGGCGAAAGCGGCTGAACTTGCGGCCGATGACTGCAACGATGCGGCGCTGGAAAATGCCGCCGGATTGGCGGCTACTGCGGCAAGCGCCGCCGGATGGGCGGCAAGCCCTTGAAATGCTGCCAAATGACTTGAAACGGCCGACATCACCTGGCCGTTGAAACCGCGCGCCTGCGGCCCCGCCGCAGCGGCTTTTTGAGCCGCTTGCGCCAGACCGGCAAAAGCCGAGGGATTGGCGGCAAGAGCAGCAAATGCCTTGGGATTGGCCATCAGCGCGGCCATCACCTGCGGCTGGCCGGCGAGAACCTGGAAGCCCGGGCTCGCGGCCAGAGCGCGGAACTGCGGATCCTTGGTCATCAGTTCGAAGGCGTCGGTCTGCATCAGTTCGGGAACCGCGGTATCGCCCAAGGTGACGTCGTCTTCGCCGACCTGACTGGACACATAGCGCTCGGCCGGAGCGATCGTACCGGCGCTTGGACCCATCGGCGGGTAAACTCGGCCCAGACCATAAGCGGCGAGACCAAAGACGAGTACGCCAGCGGTCGAAATATACATCTTACGCTTGTTAGCAGAAGCGGTAGCCATTTTCAGTCCCCCAGAAGAATTGAAGGCGAGATTTTACTCGTGAACCTTAACAAAAGTCAAACTACGCTAAGTGCCGAAAAAGGCTTAAATTACTGAGGGGGAAAGGAAATAATGTGACATTAATGGGTATCTACCAGAGGTAGTTGCTGCGTTGTTAACCGCCGTCGAGAGGAGTTCAGAAACCGACTGAGTCGTATGCCTGCATCGTAGATGTAGAGTAACTCAATCACGACTTGGTTCGTATTCCCTCATGTCCGAGATAAAGAAACGTTGATGACCGCCCGAATGTTTATGCGTGCAGCGACGGCCTTGTCCGCAGCGGCCCTGGTGTCAACTGAGCCGACACCGCCCAATGCGCGCGAATCTACCCAGTCGCCCAACTATCCGCCAGTTGTTGTCTGGGCATCGACCGAACGCCTGCCCAATGCTGAGCCAACGAGCGCCGAAACGCCGATGAACCCAACCGGCAAATCGCCCGCGGGCGGCGCGAGTGACGAACTGCCGCCATGGCGACCCCGGCCAATGAGCGTCGTTAAGCAGTCGTTCGGCAATCGCCGAGCGCAACTTATTTGGCGGCTGCGATCTGCGGCGGCGTTTTCTGGATCAGTGGACGCTCGCCATCACCAACCAGCGCGAACGCCGCCCAGTAAAATGGGTGCGAGGTATCAAGCTCGTCCATCAGAGCGCGTTGCGACTGGCGCAGCGCGCGCGCTAACGGCTCGCCCGCCGGCGCCGAGAACAGTCCGGTGATCAGCCGCTGGGTCGCGTTGAATTCGTCTGGAACCGGCCAGTGGCTGGCAACTACCAGCCGTCCGCCTGCGCCAACGAAGGCACGGACAAGGCCGTCGAGCGCGACGTCGCCGCCAGTCGACAGGCCCGCCGACTGAGTCGCCGCGGCGCTCGCCATGCCGGCAGTGTCGCAAGCCGAAAGAACCACTACATCGGCATCGAGCTTGAGATCGAAGATTTCGCGGAAGGTCAGCAGCCCGTCCGAGCCCTTGCCGCCAAAACTGGTTAGTAGGGCCGGCTGCGCTGGGCATTTGGCAGCGCGCGAAGTCACCACCCCGTGGGTCGCGAAATGCAGGATCCGGTATTCGTTGAGGTCGGTTCGCTGCGCGATAGCAGTATCGGTGAACTGATCGCCAGTGACGACTTGGACTCCGTTGGGATCGATCTTTGACAAGATCCCGCTTGCGACTTGCAATTCCTTGGCCGAAATCGGCTGGGCCCAAGACGATAATGGCAAGGTGCAATCACGATCGCCAATCGCCGGGACCATCACTTCATTAGCCTGGGTCGGCGGACTGTTTTCGCCCATTCCGAGATATTCGCGCGTTCCTTTCGACGGTGGGGTCGAGCGCAGTTGGACGAATGACCGCGGCGACACCGACGTGCTGATGTCGCGGTCGCGGCCGAACCAGTTGATGCCGCGGAAATCGAATTCGGCATCGCCCCCGGCGGCGGCTCGCTTGGTGTAGGAATCGACCGAGGCCTGGTCGACGACGAGCAAGTTGGACGGAAGCCGAAGCATCGCTCCGTCGGGCTCGACGATGAGCGAAGTGACACCCCTTAAATGCGCGTTGAAGGGGACGAACAGCGACTGGTACATTTGGTGAGCGAGGGCGACGTCAAATGCGTAAGTGATGCGTTTGCCGTTCTCGACCGTCGAAATAGTCTCGCGCAGCGCATTGACCTGCTCGCTCAGCTGCTTGGCCGTGAGGTCGAGTTTTTTCGCTTCCACTGAGGCTGACGTGATGAACATTGCGTAAATCGAATCGCCGATCACGACCATGCGGTAGTAAGCTTCGTTGGGCTGAAGATTCTTCTGCATATCGGGCAACGCGATTACTTCACTGGCGACCGCGCGGTAGCGCGGGAAGCCCGCGAGCGCCGACTGGGTTGCGACCTGCTCCTTGGACGACTGGGCGAGCGCTGCGCGCAAAACCCGCATTCGGGTCGCTTCCTCCGGACCAGACTTGGCGCTCAATTCCAGCCGGGCGAGCTCGACGCGGCCGCGCTCGACCTGGCGGGACAATGTCACCGATTGGCGAAACAGGCGCGAGGCTTCGTCACCGCCGCCACTGAGTTCGCGTGCCAGGACTGCCTGGGACTGGGCGAGGCCGGGCCGGACCATCAGTTGGGTGGCGGCGAAAATCTCAGCTAGCGCCGCAGGGTCGTCTGGGCGGCGAATAAGCAAGTCGACATAGGGCTGGAGCACATAGGCGAAGCTCGGCGGGAGATTGCTTGCATCGGGCTGGGAATGGACGATTTCGCGAAACATCGCCTCTGCCTCGGTCGCCTGGCCGCTGTGGGCAAGAAAGCCCGCCAGCCGCGCGCGCGCGGTCAACAATGCAGCCGAACCCGGGTAGTGGTTTTCAATCAGCATCACGCCCTGTCGATAGAGGCGGTTGGCCTCTGCCGCATTCTTTGTATCTTCAGCGATTGCCGCCAGATCGCCTAGAATTTGGGCGCGCATCCACACTACCGATGTGACCGTCCCATTGCGCACAGCCTGGAGCTTGGCATCGGCACTGTTGAGGGCGGTCACTGCACCTCCTATGTTGCCCGTCAGCCGAAGCGCGGTGCCGCGCAGCTGGAGCGCCTGACCGTCGAGAATCTCGAGTTTTTCGGCCGGCAGAAGTTCACCGGACTGGATCCCGAGCTGACGCCCCAATTTTGTATCCGCGTTAAGCCTTCTGGCCATCGAGGCATCGATATTAATCTGCCCCGAGCCCAAGCTCGCGGTAGCCGTATTGACCGACCGCGCCGGCAGCTTGTCCAGCTCCTTTAACGCGTTCTTGACATCGCCCTGGTTGAGCTCATGCATGGCCCGATAATTGCGCAGCCGTCGCGCCACCAGCTCATCAGACCCAACCATGTCGAACGCCCGGGCGAATAGCGAATCGGCTTCAGCGTAACGGCCCAGATTAGATTTCTGAAGCGCTTCATTGGCCAGGCTCTCGGCTCGGCTGAGCGTCGCATCCTGAGCATTGCTGACAACGGCGAAGAACTCCGCTGCTTCGGCGTAGCTGCCGGCATTATTGCGGCGATAGGCCTCGGCCAGCGCCTTGTTAGAATCCATTGTGCCGGCCTGAACCCGGGCAAAGGCCGAGGGATTGCCGACCCCCGTCGTGGCGATTGAGATTTCGCCGCTGACCGGTTGATCGGCGACCAGGCTTCGGAGAGCCAGCCGAATGACGCTGTCATAGCCGGCGAGACCTTCCGCGGAATAATAGTCCTTGCCCTTGCGGAGCGCATAAAACTGATAGGATACATCGGCATCCTTAAGTTTGCACTCCGTGAACTCTACCGGACCGAGCCCCTCAACCCGCCCTGGCTTTGCAGCAGCGCAAGTGAAACCGTCATCCCGAGCGGCACTGATGCGCGCTCGGGCATCGGCGCTGTCGCGCATCTTATACATTTTGCCGACCGGAAGCGCGGCGTCGCGACAAGTCAGGGAGTAGCCAATATCGAACATGCCCTTGAGCGCCTTGTCCGTGAAGAGGCTCTGCGCCGAACAGAAGATGGTACCGCCATTGCCGATGCGAAAGCTGTCGCGGACGCTGAGCGGGACCGCCGCTGAGGATCCGGGGAGGCCAAAACAGGAGACTGCCGTCAATAAGGCTAAAAAACGCCTGGGCATCTCGATTTGTCCTTCTCATTGCACGGGGTAGTGCCATCGCTACCGCTGGTGACAGGTTCATCAATCGGCACTTCGATGGCCTCCGTTGAGGGGTCGATCAGGCTGAGCAGCACATCGAACTGAACGGCGCCGAAATTGTCCGTCGAGTCACTGCTTTGGAAGTTGTCACTCGTGGCGGTGCTGTCGCTGATCAGCCCACTGAGACCTGAACTTCCGCCGGACTCTGCTGCGCCGCCCATCAGACCGATCGGCCCAAGGATGGACTCGATTCCTGGGACCGGCGGCGGCGGTGGCGGCGGTGGCGGCGGCGGCGGCGGTTGCTCCCCGGCCACGTGCAGCCCGAGCTTGTGCCTGACCTGCAACGCGAGTGGGGCGTGCGTCTCGCTCTGTCCCTTCGGCCAGACCTGCAACGCGAGTGGGGCGTGCGTAACGGTCCCGACCGGCTGCACGACCGATACCGACTGCGGCCTCGGTGGCATCTGCACCAACGGCATCTGCTTCGTAACGAGCTCCTGCCCGACGGGTCAGTCG
>JACDEB010000088.1 GCA_013816595.1 Sphingomonas sp.
CAGCGCGCGATTGCCCGTCGTGGTCGCGCCATCACTCGTCCCCGCGACCGGCGAGGAGGGCTTCCACCCGCTCTGGTTGATGGTCACGCGCACACCTCCTTCAGCGCCGCTTCGAACGCGTCGATATCGGCGTCCGTGGCCGTCTCGGTGACCGCAACGACGAGCCCGTTCTCAAGCGCCTTGGCAGCGGGATAGAGCCGGCCGAGCGAGACCCCGCCGAGCACGCCAGCTTCGACCATGCGGTGGACCGCGGGCCGCGCCTCGACCGGGAGCCGGAGCGTGAATTCGTTGAAGAAGCTGTCGTTGACCAGCTCGACCCCGGGGATCGCCGCCAGCCGCTTAGCTGCTTCGCACGCGCGCGCGTGATTCAGCGAAGCGAGTTGCCTCAGCCCCTTCTCCCCGAGCAATGTCATGTGGACGCTAAAGGCCAATGCGCACAGTCCGCTGTTGGTGCAGATGTTGCTGGTCGCCTTCTCGCGCCGGATATGCTGCTCGCGGGTCGACAAGGTGAGGACGAAGCCGCGCTTCCCCGCGGCATCGACGGTCTCACCGGCCAGTCGACCGGGCATCTGGCGGACAAACTTCTCGCGAGTAGCGAACAAGCCGACATACGGTCCGCCGAACTGCAGTCCGACGCCGATCGACTGGCCCTCGCCAACGACGATGTCGGCGCCCATTTCGCCGGGCGACTTGATCAGTCCAAGCGCCACCGGCTCGGTCACCACCGCGATCAGCAAGGCGCCCTTGGCGTGAGCAGCTTCCGCGATCGGGGTGAGGTCCGCGATCCGGCCCAGAATATCGGGATATTGGACGACCACCGCGCTCGTTTCGTCGGTGATCGCGGCGATCAGCGCTTCGGCATCGGTCGCCGCCGCAAGGTCAGGCAGCGAGGTCTCGAGCGTGTCGCCGGTGAATTTGGCCATGGTCCTGGCGACGCTGACATAATGCGGGTGGACGCCCGAGGAGAAGATCGTCCGCGAGCGGCGGGTGATTCGGTGGGCCATCCCGATCGCTTCCCACATCGCGGTCGAGCCGTCGTACATCGAAGCATTGGCGACCTCGCACCCCAGCAGCCGAGCGACCTGGGTCTGGAATTCGAACAGCATCTGCAGCGTGCCCTGGGCGATTTCGGGCTGATAGGGGGTGTACGCAGTGAGGAATTCGCCGCGCTGAATGAGATGATCGACGCTGGCCGGGATGTGATGCCGGTATGCGCCGCAGCCGAGGAAAAAGGGCACGTCGCCGGCGACCATGTTCTTACCCGCCATGGCCTTGAGCTGGCGCTCGACCTGCATTTCGGTCGCATGATCTGGCAGCCCGTGGATAGCGCCGGTCAGCCGCGCCTCTTCCGGGACATCCTCGAACAGATCGTCGATCGATCCGGCACCAATCACCTTAAGCATCGCGCTCCGGTCGGCATCGGACAAAGGCAAATAACGCATCAGCTGGGCTTCCTCATCCAGAACCGGAGGCGGACATAATCGGCGGTAGTGGTGCCGACGCGGTCGGCGACCTGATCGGCGACCGACTGGCGCTGGTCGAGCGGGACGCCGGCGCGGTCGAGCCAGCCGGCGCGGAAGGCCGTGACCCAGGCGGCGACGCCATGATCGAGCGAAGTCGGCCGTTCGATCAGGCGGGCATCGACGTCCTTGAACCCGGCGTGTTCGTAGACCGCGATGAAATCCTCGACCGATGGATACCAGTTCGAGGCAAAAGTGGGCGGCCCAAACCCGCGCAAAACCAGGACGTCATCGAGCGCTTCGCGGAGCAAATCGAGATTGCCCTCCCCGCCCATTTCGCCAGCAAATCGCCCGCCCGGCTTGAGCGCGAGCCAGATCGCGCGCGCGGCGCGGTTCTTGGCCAGGATCCAGTGCAAGGTGGCGTTGGAGAAGGCCGCGTCAAAGGCCTCGGTAAACTTGAGTTCCGCAGCATCCATCAGCCGAGCGTCGAGGCCCTTGGCGCGGGCCGCCGCGACCATGCTTTCGCTCTTGTCGATGCCGACGACCGAAGCCCCCGCGTCGCGGATTTTCAACGTCAGCGTGCCGTCGCCGCAACCGATGTCGAGAATTTCCTCGCCCGGATGCGGGTCGAGCAGGTCGAACGCGGCTTCGCCCAGCGCGGCGACAAAGCCGCCGACCCGAGCGTAATCCGCGGCGTCCCATTTGCTGGTAGAAGACGGCGTTGCCATCAAAGCGTCTTGCACCACTGGCGGTAAGCGGCTTCGTCCATCAAACCGTCGAGTTCGCCGGGGTCGGCGAGCTTCAGCTTGAAGAACCAGCCCTCGCCCTCGGGGTCGCGATTGATCAGCGAAGGATCGTCGCCGAGCGCCGAATTGCCTTCGGTTACTTCACCCGACACCGGGGCATAGACGTCCGATGCGGCCTTGACCGATTCGACCACTGCCGCCTCGTCGCCCTTGCTGACCCGGCGCCCGGCATCGGGAACCTCGGCAAAGACGATATCGCCGAGCGCCTGCTGCGCGTGGTCGGAGATGCCAACGGTCGCGCTGTCGCCGTCGACGTTGACCCATTCATGGTCCTTGGTGAAATACAGGCTCATTGCTCAGGCTCCTGTTGGCTTGCGGTGATATTTGTGGGGAACGAACGGCAGTGCGGTCACGGTCGCGTCGAACAATTTGGCGCGCTGTTCGATTTTGAGCGCGGTCTCTTCCGCGGCCAGACCCGCGGCGACATAGCCCATGGCGATCGGCCGCTGAAGCGAGGGCGAATGCCCGCCGCTGGTGATCCGGCCGATTTCGCTGCCTTCGCCATCGAGGATGACCGCGCCTTCGCGCACCGGCTGGCGGCCGTCGACAAGAAGGCCGACGCGCTTCTGCACTGGTCCCGCCTCAAGCTCGCCGAGGATCCGCACCGCGCCGGGAAACCCGCCCTCGGCCCGGCGGCGCTTGTTGATCGCGAAGTTGAGGCCGGCCATGACCGGCGTCGTCCCCCGGTCGATGTCATGGCCGTAAAGCGGGAGGCCAGCTTCGAGGCGGAGCGAGTCGCGCGCACCAAGCCCGATCGGTCGCGCCAAAGGATTTGCGAGGATCGCATCGGCAAGCGCGGCGGCGCCTTGCCCCGGCACCGAAATCTCGAACCCGTCCTCACCGGTGTAGCCCGAACGGCTGATCCACATCGTCTGGCCGAGCGCATGGAAGGCGCGGCCCTCCATGAAGGTCAGCTCGGCAACGCCCGGAACGATCGCATCGAACACTTGGGCGGCGCGCGGCCCCTGAAGCGCGAGCAACGCCTGCTGCTTCATGTGATCGATCACGATTTCGCGCGGCAGTCCGTGCTCTAGCACGTCGATATCGCCAATTTTGGTGGCGCCGTTGACGACGACATAGAAATCATCGCCGCGGCGGGTGGCCATCAAATCATCGATGATCCCGCCATCATCGGCCAGGAGCAGCGAATATTTGAGCTTCATGTCCTTCTGCGCGGTGAAATCACCCGGCAGAAGGGTTTCCAAAGCGCGGTCCGAATCCTTCCCGTGGATCAGCAGCTGACCCATGTGGCTGACATCGAACAGGCCGGCATTCTCGCGCGTCCACAGATGCTCGGCCATGATGCCGTCAAACTGGACCGGCATCGCATAGCCGGCGAAGGCGACCATCCGGCCGCCGCGGTCGCGGTGCCACTGGTCGAGCGGCAGGCTGGCTTGCACTTTTCCGGTTTCATCCATTTTTCAGGCCCTTTCGATGCGACCAACGACGATCCGCCGCTGGTCAATCGGCATCCGGTCATTGCACCCCCGTCTGTCGCTAGGACCTGAGAGCTTTCCCCCGGGGACAGGTCCCGGAGTTACCCCTTCGGCGGCCTGCTTCACCTTGCGCGAAGCCGGCACTTTCCAGACTGTCAGGCAGGCGCGGTCCGTTGGCCTGAGAGATTCCGGGGGCGGTTGCTCCTTCGGCGCTGCACCGAGGTGCAAACTCTCCCGCGCTGCCTTCCGGAAGCGTAGCCGCCGGTGACAATATCGAGCCTTGGCTGCCTCACGCGCGCAAGTCAATTATGCCTAAGACGCGTATTTTATCCTGAAGACGCGTATCTGGCGGCGCGGGCAGTACTACTAACGCGTGGCGTTGTAGCGGAGCTGATCTTCGGAAAGCTGAAAGCCAATCAGATGCTCGAAGGTCGCGAGAGCGACCGCGCTGCGAATCGCAGGATCGCTCAACGGATCGACTGCGGCGTCGGCCCCGCCCGGCTTGCGTTCGCGAGTAAGTTCGCGACGTACATTCTCAGGCAAGGTCGCGGCAGCTCGGCTTACTCGGACGGTGGCCCGGACTCTAGCCGAGGCGCGAAGACTGCCGGCGGGAAAGTCTAGGACGATCTGTCCAACCTGCTTCGCGACCACAGTCTGGCCCCCCTGCAGTGCAACGTCGAAGTACGGAAGTACGACCTGCCGGGCTTGGGTCGCGTCGGTGCGTAGGCCAAGAACCAAAAAGGTCGCGGTCGATACCAGTTCCGTTCCTGAATCGAGGCAGGTGGCTTGGACCTCGCTTATAGACGCAGTGACATCGATACTGCGCGAATCGGCCGGACCCGCCGGACCGAACAAGGTGATGTCACCGGTCGCCGCTGGAATGCCCGCAACTGGACAGGCATTGCGGACGGCGTAGACGCCGCGTTGGTCTTCCACCAAGTCACCGGAAGTGCGGCAGGCGCTGAGCAGAAGCAACGGCAGAAGGGCGGCGAGACGGAGATTCACGGGCGGTCGATCCTTTGCGCTGCGCGACACGATATTGCCGGTTGTCATAGGTAGGCCCTACCAAGGCTGCAAGCGATGCCTTACATCGCCCCACGTGAACGCCGCCAAACCACCACTCGACGTGATCGTCGCCGCACCGCGCGGATTTTGCGCCGGCGTCGATCGGGCGATCCAGATCGTCGAATTCGCGCTCCAGCGGTTCGGTGCCCCGGTCTATGTTCGCCACGAAATCGTCCACAACCGCTTCGTCGTCGACCGGCTCGCCGCAATGGGCGCTGTGTTCGTCGATGAACTCGACGAAGTGCCCGACGACCGCCCGGTGATCTTTTCCGCCCATGGCGTTCCCAAATCGGTCCCGGCTGCGGCGCAGGACCGCGGCCTGACCTATGTCGACGCGACCTGCCCCCTGGTATCGAAGGTCCACCGCCAGGCCGAGCGGCTGATCGACG
>JACDEB010000089.1 GCA_013816595.1 Sphingomonas sp.
GCTTAAGATTAACTGGCCCGAGGGCAGTCAGCTGTTTCTAGGTTGGTTTTTAACGGCTCCTTCCCCATAAGGTCGCGCTCGGGGAAAGGGGCGGCGATGAGCGACGTATTTGTCTCCTACAAGGCCGAAGACCGCGCCCGGCTGAAGCCGATAGTCGCCGCGCTCGAGGCCGAAGGGTTCAGCCTGTGGTGGGACGCGCATATTGGCGGCGGGACCGACTGGCGCGAGGAGATCCAGCAGCATCTCGACGACGCCCGCTGCGTGATCGTCGCGTGGAGCGAGCGCGCGGTTGGTCCGGAGGGGCATTTCGTGTGTGACGAGGCGGCGCGGGCCAAGAAGGCAGGAAGCTATGTCCCGATCAAGATCGACGACGTCGATCCACCGCTCGGTTTCGGCGGCGTCCAAGTGTTGTCCTTCGTCGGCTGGAAGGGCAAGCGGAGCGATGCGCGATTTCGGGCGCTGGTCAATGCAGTCAAAGCGCATTTGACGGGCGACGCCCCGGTGGTTCGGCGGTCGGCGATCAAACAACCCAAATTGTCGCGGCGAACGGCGATGGCCGGAGGCGTCGGCGCGCTGGCGGTCGCGGGGGTTGGCGGCTGGACGCTACTCAAGCCGGGCGCGGCGAGCGCGTCGAACCGAATCGCGGTGATGAGCTTTTCAAACCTATCGAGCGATCCCGAGCAGGCGTATTTCTCGGAAGGAATCGCCGAGGAATTGCGCGGCGCGCTGTCGCGGATCGGGATGCAGGTTATCGGTAAGGCTTCATCGGACGCGGTAAAAGACCTCGATACGCAGGCCGCCGCCGCCAAGCTCGGCGTGGCTAATATCCTTACTGGTAGCGTTCGCCGCTCGCCCGCGACGATCCGGGTCGGCGCACAGCTTGTAGGAGGCAAGGACGGGGTCGAGAAATGGGCACAGAACTACGACCGCGCGCCGGGCGACACTATTAAGATCCAGAGCGACATCGCGGCCCAGGTGGCGAGCGCGCTGAGCATCGCGCTTGGCGCGGCCAAGAAGGCGGCGCTGACGCTGGGTGGGACCAAAGTTGCCGCCGCGCAGGACCTGTTGTTGCAATCGAACCAAGCTCGAAATGCCGAAAGCGCAGCAGGTAGGTTACATGCGCTTTCCTTGATCGACGCGGCCATCGCGCTCGATTCAAATTATGCCGAAGCCCATGCTCGGAGATCCTTGGCCCTCGTCGCTTACTCAAACGATACTGTCGACGTTGGCGAACATCGCGCGCGCTTGGCAGACGCTAAGGCTTCGGCCAACCGGGCAATCACGATCGAACCGCGCCTCTCTACCGGCTATGCGAGTCTAGGAGTGGTTTACCGAGATGAGCTTAATCTCGGTGGTGCCTTGGTCGAAGTTCGTCGCGCACTCGCGCAGCCAGGCTCAAGCGTTACAACGCTGACAGCATTTAGTTCGCTGCTCAGCCAGATGGGACGGTTTGACGGCGCCCTGCGGATGACCGAAGCCGCGTCTAAACTGGATCCCCTCGACCCCAGTTTGGTCCGGCAGCACCTCTTTATCCTGTATTTGGCTCGCCGTTACCCGGAAGCGGTGGATTTCGCCCGGCGTGCACTTCAGGCCACACCCGACAGAACTATCCTTCACATCATCCTTGGCAATGTCCTGCTTTTCCTCGGCAAATACGCCGAGGCCCGCCGGGAGTATCTCGCCGCATCGCCCGACGACTCATACCGTCAAATTGGCCTGGCCGTCCTTGCTGCCCGCGAAGGCAATCGCGCAGACGCCGAGCGGCAGCGCCAGGAGATCGTTCGTCTGTATGGTGATGCCGCCCATTACCAATATGCCCAGATTGATGCCCAGATCGGAAACAAGGATCGGGCACTCGCCGAGCTGGAGCTTGCATGGAAGATCCGAGATCCCGGTCTCGGCACAATGCGGGTCGATCCGTTCCTTGATCCGTTAAGGCGCGATCCCCGGTTTAACAGCATTAAAACTAGGCTGAATTTCCACTGACCCGCTGCCTTAAACCGCGTATCTAAGACCATCGATCCGCGGTTTCTCGGAAACAGCCGAGCCTAAGCGACAAATGCCCTAATGTCCGCAATGGGTCGATAGCGGACACTCGTCGGCCAATGCAAAACCACACAAACTCGGTCCACCCACCGCGTTCCCATCGGAACGCATCCTGGGGAAGCAAAAGCGATGAGTCCCCGTAAGAGTAGAACCGATAGCCTTGCTCGATCGCGTGAGCATAAGCCGCTTTCATAAGCTTAAGCTCCATCAACGCACCGAAAAGCATGAACAAGGCTGAGCGCGGCGGTACTAAAGCGCCCCAAACCCTACCCAAGCGCGACCCAAAGGCGTACGTCCACAACGTAGTCACTCGCCGGACTTGCCTGTTTGTGTGGCGGTGCCGCTTACAGGACTCGAACCTGTGACCCCCGCATTACGAAGGCAGGGGTAGGCTTTGGGAAAAGCGTTATCGGCCAACAGCTTAGGTGCCGAGTCAACACTGCCTAACGGCGTTTCCCAGCGAGGACCCAAAGCGGCGGAAGGGGCCAGGTGAGAGGTTTGCCTAGTAGATGCCCTTTGGCTCAGTCGCTGCGCGCTTTGTGACCCCGTGCGAACCCACTGTGGCCGATCCCTAACGTTCGCAAAAGGTGGAAAGCGGACGTTGGTTTGCGGCAGGCCCAGTCAAGTTGAGGCTTTCATGGGCGGGGCTGGGCTTGAGCCCGGTTGCTGAGCCCTATAACCAACGGATTTTATCCGCCCGCTCTTGGGTTTGACGTGCGGATTTCGCACTTGTTCGTGCTTGCGCATCGAATGCTTGCACCCCCGCAAATATGAGCAGGTCGGAGACCCAGGGTCCGACAGTCAAGGCATCGATCCACATTACCTGCCGGTCTTTGCGGCTTATCGTCATGTCGAGGACGACTTCCTGATCGAGCAAGACGGGTGAAGAACGCACAACGCGGGTGAACGGGCTATTAAGGGACTGAATGTCCGCCATGGGTGGAAAGCGGACATTCACTTACTATGATTGGCTGGGGCTCTCGCCCACGGGATGTTTCCGGTCTTGGGGCCGGTTTCACCGATTGGCGCGTTGGGGGTAGGACGAACAGCCGACGGGATAAAGGTGATGAGCGACAAAGCGCCCAAGGATCAGGAACAGCAAGCCGCCGAGGCCGAGGTCGAGGGGTTCAAGGAGGATCTTGGCCCGTTCGTCATCGCCGCCGAGACCACCCGGATGCCGATGGTGTTCACCGATGCCAAGGAGGCCGACAACCCGATCATCTTCGCCAACGACGCCTTCCTCAAGCTCACCGGCTACAATCGCGACGAGGTGCTTGCGCAGAGCTTCAATTTCCTGCTCGCCTCGGGGTGCGACGAAAAGGCCATCCACCAGATCGAACAGGCGTTTGCCGAACCGTCGGACGACACCCTGCAAATTCATTACGCACGCAAGGACGGCAGCGAATTCTGGGCCGACGTCTTCATCAATCCGGTCAAGGACGACGACGGCGCAACCGTTCAGCATTTCATTTCACTGGTGGATTCGACCCGCTATCAAATAGCACAGCGAAATGCGGCAATGCTGATCGATGAACTCAACCACCGCGTGAAGAATACGCTGGCTACCGTCCAGTCGATCGTCACCCGGGCCGTGCGCAACGCCCCCGACATGCAGACCGTGCAGGAATCGATCGAGACCCGCATCGCCGCGCTGTCGCGATCGCACGACCTGCTCGGACGGGAGAAATGGGATGGTGCCTGTCTTGATGACCTGATCCGCGAGGCGCTAGCCCCGTTCAGCGTGGCCGAAGGGCAAGCCAAGCGATTCAAGATTTCAGGTGAAGACATCCGGCTGTCGCCCAAGGCCACCCTCGCCTTGGGAATTGCCTTCAATGAATTGGCGACCAACGCCGTCAAATATGGGGCCTTTTCCAACGAGGCGGGGACGGTGTCGGTAAAATGGACGCTGGAAACCGAAGCCGATGGGCGGTGGCTTTGCCTCCACTGGCGCGAGAGCGATGGGCCGACGGTGAAACCACCAACTCGAAAGGGGTTCGGGTCGCGGGTTATCGAACAGGGCCTGGCTCACGAGCTTAACGGCAAGGTCAAACTAGACTATCTTCCTGAGGGTATCGTTTGCGCAATCGACGTTCCGGCCCCACAAGCAGTGCTTGATGGATGAAAAATTTCTCTCTGGAAAGCGGGTCCTTGTTGTCGAGGATGAAATGCTTGTCCTGATGGCCATCGAGGATATGCTCACCGAACTTGGTTGCACGTCGATCTCGGTTGCTGGCAATCTCGACAAAGCTCTGGCCCTGATTGCAGAGGAACCGTTCGATCTCGCGACCCTCGACGTCAATCTCAACGGACAAATAAGTTATCCGGCTGCCCACGCGCTGAGCGATGCGGGCGTGCCGTTCGCTTTTTCAACCGGATATAGTGAGCAAGCCATTCTAGAGGAATACGGACGTCACTTGGTGCTCAACAAACCTTACTCTATCTCCCAATTGACCAAGGTGCTGACCGCTCTGCTCGATGGATCGCAGCCCCCGGCTTTAGCCGCATAGCTGTCGAATCTCTAGTCGGAAAGCGCACCTCCTCTGCCGGAGCTTAGTCGGCTAGTCGATCTTGGTGCATTTTGACGGTTAAAACGAGGCCGCTCTCCTGCCAGTCGTAAACTAGTTCTCCACCAAGTTGCCCGGACACACTGCGCGCGATGAGCCGGCTTCCGAAGCCCTTCAGAACTGGCTCCGCGGTGATCGGAGGCCCACCGGTCTCGGCCCAAATCACGCAGATGTGGTCACCATCGGTTTTGCTGGATATATCGAGAAACCCTGACGCACAGGAGAGCGAGCCATACTTAACGGAGTTGGTCGCTAACTCGTGAATCACCATTGCAAACGCAGTGGCGGTCCGCTCCCCAACCCCCATCCGTGCGACAGCTACGCGAATGCGACCCGAAAAGGCCGCTGTTTCGTCATAGGGTGCGAGCAGGACTGACAAAAGGTCTCCCAACAGCGCGGCCTTGCCCTGTTCGCCTGGTAGTGGGCGGACGATGTCGTGGGCTCGACCCAAGGCCGTGAGACGCTGCGTTAGCTCACTGGTCATGTCCCCAACCGAT
>JACDEB010000090.1 GCA_013816595.1 Sphingomonas sp.
CTGTCCTCCTTCTCGGCTGCGGGGCTCGAGGCACCACACCAGGATCCCCGTCACTCCATCATGATCGGGGGACAGCCACCGCTCCAGTCCAGCTGAAGCCGCGGCCCATTACCGTATCTTTCCACCCATTGCGGACATTGGCCTGGCATCAGCGTTGTTGAACGGCGGATAACGAATGCATTCAGCCGCGCCTCAACCGAATCGGCGCAATCTCCACCCATCAACCGCTCAATTGAAGGAGAGCCGCTATGCGTAAACTGATCCTCATTGCCGCCGCCGCCGGAACGGCTCTTGCATTCGCCGCCCCCGCAACCGCGCAATATTTCCCGCAGCCCCAGCAGCCCGCTTACGGCTACAACAGCGGCTACAACAGCAGCTATAATGGCTACGGCAACAACGGTTACGGCCAGCTGCGCTCGATGCAGTCGCGGATCGACGGCATCCAGCGCCAGATCGAGCAGCTCAAGGCGCGCCGGATGATCAGCCGCAACGAAGCCAATGGCCTGCGGGCGGAATCGCGCAACCTGGAAAACCGGCTGGCCCGGGCGTCGCGCTATGGCCTCAACCCGAACGAGGCGCGGACCATAAGTTATGGCATCGCCAGGCTCGAGCAGCATGTCGCCCGCGAAGCGCGTGACGGCCGTGGCCGCGGATACGGTTACGGTTATGGCAATGGCCAATATGGCAATGGCTATAACAATGGCTACGGCGGTTATGGCCAGAACAATGCTTATTATACCGACAGCGACCGCGACGGGCACGACGATAATGACGAGCATGAACAATGGCACGACGAGCACGACGATTAAGTGATCAAGCTGGCAATCGGCAGAGCGCTTCGGGAAACCCGGAGCGCTTTTGTGGTTGGCCGCCGCTGCCGCAGAACGGTCCGTCCGGTTGAACGGAACATGACCGCGCCGTTCAGCGTCCTCATATTCGAATCGCGCTAGACGGGCGCTGAAATGGCTCACGAAAGGAGAGCGTAATGCGTAAGTTTGCAATCACTCTCGCCGCTGCAGGCGCGGCGATCGGCCTGGCCGCTCCGGCCTCGGCCCAATTCTACCCGCAGCCGGCCTATGGCTATGGCTATGGCTATGCCCAGCCGCGTTATGTCCAACCCGGCTATGGCTATGCCCAGCCGCGTTACGGCTATGGCTATGCCCAGCCCGCTTATGGTTATCGCGGCAATTCGGGCTTGAGCCAGAACATCGCGGTCCGGGTCCAGGCGATCCGCGGCCAGATCCGCGACCTCGCCAATCGCCGGGCGATCAGCTTTGGCCGGGCGCGGAGCCTCGACAGCCAGGCGCGGAGCCTCGAAACCTCGATCCGCCGCAACGCCTGGAACGGCATCGACCCGCGCGAGGCCTATTCGTTCGAGAGCCGCATTCGCCGACTTGAGCAGAAGGTTCGGGAAGCTGCCTACCGCCCGCGTTATGGGCGCACCGCCCGCTACGCCGGTTACCGGTACTAAGCGACCCTCCGGCTGAACAAGGAAGCGCCTCGGGAGCCCCCTCCCGGGGCGCTTTTCCTTTGTGAAGCGGCTGGCTATAGGGCGGCGAACGCGGCCCCCGGCGGGACGCAGCGCCCATTGCGACCAATCCAGGAGCCCCTTCATGGCCATCACGCCGCTCATGCCCGTCTATCCCCGTTCGCCGGTCCGTCCGGTCCGCGGCGAAGGCGTCTATCTCTATGGTGAGAAAGGCGAGAAATACCTCGATTTCGCGGCCGGGATCGCGGTCAATCTGCTGGGCCACGGCCACCCCCATCTGACCAAGGCGATCGCCGACCAGGCGGCGACCCTGATCCACGTCTCCAACCTCTACGGATCGCCGCAGGGCGAAGCTTTCGCTCAGCGGCTGGTCGATCATACTTTCGCCGACACGGTGTTCTTCACCAACAGCGGGGTCGAAGCGGTCGAATGCGCGATCAAGACCGCGCGCCGTTACCACTTCGCCGGCGGCAATCCGCACAGGACCAACCTCATCACCTTCAAGAACGCGTTCCACGGCCGCACGATGGCGACGATCAGCGCGACCGATCAGCCCAAGATGATCGACGGTTTCGCGCCGCTATTGCCGGGCTTTAATGTGGTCGAGTTCGATAATCTGGAAGCAGCGCTGGCCGCGGTCGACGACAATACGGCCGGCTTCCTGCTCGAACCGATCCAGGGCGAAGGCGGTATCCGCCCGGCCTCCAAGGAGTTCATCCGCGGCCTTCGCAAGGTCTGCGACGAAAAGGATCTGATGCTGGTGTTTGACGAGGTCCAGTGCGGGGTCGCGCGCACCGGCTACCTCTACGCTTATGAATATTATGGAGTGACGCCCGACATCATGGCCAGCGCCAAGGGCATTGGCGGCGGCTTCCCGCTCGGCGCTTGCCTGGCGACCGAAAAAGCGGCGCGCGGAATGGTCATCGGCACCCACGGCTCGACCTATGGCGGCAATCCGCTGGCCATGGCCGCGGGCCAGGCGGTGTTCGATATCGTTGCCAATGAGGAGTTTCTGGCCGGGGTCAGGACCAAGGCCGAGCGGCTGCGCTCGGCGCTCGAGCAGATGCTGCCCAATCACGACCATCTGTTCGAGGGCGTTCGCGGGCTCGGGCTGATGCTCGGCATCAAGATGAAAACCGACAGCCGCGCCTTCGTTGCCTATTTGCGGACCAAGGGCCTGCTGACCGTCGCCGCCGGCGACAATGTCGTCCGGGTGCTCCCGCCGCTGACCATCGAGGAAGAGCATATCCGCGAATTCGTCGACGCACTGTCGGCCGCGGCGGCGGACTATGAGGTGCCGGCCGAGGCGGCTTAGATTCCTTCCCGGAGCGGGGAGGGGGACCGCTCGGCCGAGCCGAGTGGTGGAGGGGGCGGCATGCGGGGCTCGACCCCCCTCCGTCAGCGCTCCGCGCCGCCACCTCCCCGCCAGCGGGGAGGATTGGTTGTGCCTTCACCGGGGCGTCCTTATCTTCCCACCGATGGCCGAGATTTCCCTCCATAAAGACGTCGCGCTCGGGATTTCGATTCCGTCGCGCAACACGCGCGGGCGGGTGGTTCGGCTGGGGCCGGCGATCGACGCGATCCTGTCGAGCCACGAATATCCGCCGCCGGTCGAGCATCTGCTGGCCGAGGCGCTGGTGCTGACCGCTTTGTTCGGATCCTTGCTCAAGGAAGCCGAAGGGCAGGTCACGCTCCAGGCGCAGACCGAAAACGGGATCATCGATCTGCTGGTGTGCGATTATTTGAATGGCGAGCTGCGCGGCTATGTCCGCCACGATCCCGACCGATTGGCGGAGGCCGGGCCGCATCCGTCGCTGTTTTCGCTATTTGGCAAAGGCTATCTGGCGGTAACCTTCGATCATTCGACCATCGCCGAGCGCTACCAGGGGATCGTCCCGCTCGAAGGCGAAAGCCTGGCCCTGGCGGCGCAGAGCTTCTTCAGCCAGTCTGAACAAATCCCGAGCATCGTCCGTCTGGCGGCCGAGAAGCGCGACGGTCACTGGTACGCCGGCGGCTTGCTGTTCCAGCATTTGCCCGAGGGCGAGGAAGGCCGCGACCGGCTTCATACGCGGCTCGACCACCCCGACTGGCCGCACGTCGCGACGCTTGCCGGATCGGTCAAAGCGGAGGAGCTGACCGACGCCGGGCTGGCGCTCGACGACCTCATCTGGCGCCTGTTTCACGAAGAGGATGAAGTGCGCACGTTCGGCGCGGTGCCGCTGAGCCGCGGGTGCCGCTGCGATCCCGACTATGTCCGCTCGGTCATCGCCAAATTCCCCGAGGACGAGCGCACCGCGATGGTCGGCGAAAACGGCATGATCACTGTCGATTGCGAATTTTGCTCATCGAGTTTCGACATCGCTCCGGGTGAAATTCTCAACCGGGCTTGAGTATCGGTTCGTTAATACCGACATTGTACTGGCGATGACCATGAAACGGCAATTACTCCTGATTGCGGCGGCCAGCGGCGGAATGACGGCAACAGCCGGCGTTTTTGCAGCGCAATCGGCGCAGTCGCTGACCGGCGTCGCCGGCGGATTGTGGGAACTGAGCGGCGTTCCGGGCGCCAAGGCCGCGATCAGGCAATGCGTCGCCGACCCGGTCGAGCTGGCGCTAGTCGAGCATAAGAATGTCAAATGCACGCCGACCATCCTTAACAATTCGGGCACCAGCGTGAAGCTGAGCTATCAATGCGTTGGTGGCGGCTTCGGCCAGGCGACGATCAAGACGATCACGCCGCGTTCGCTGCGGCTGGACGTTCAGGGAATCGCCGACGGCGCGCCTTACGGTTATGTGATCCAGGGCCATCGGGTCGGCGATTGTCCGGCCAAGGCCGAACGCGGCGGCCATTAAGCCAGCGTTTAACCAATAGGTTGTAAAGGCGAGTCGTGCCGGGGTTCCGGCGCGCATTCCCCGATCCGGCGGCAACGCCAGATCACTGGGCCGCCGGAGCTGCAAGACCGGCGGCCCTTCTTTTATCGCCGCCGAATGATTAGAGGGCGCGCGTGCTGTATCTGATCCTCAAGGCGTTGATGTCGGGCGCGATTGTCGCCGCGGTGTCGGAAATCGCCCGCCGCTACCCCGGCTGGGGCGGGCTCGTCGCGTCGCTGCCGTTGGTGTCGCTGCTGGCGATGATCTGGCTGTTCGTCGACAGCGGCGACCGGATGAAGGTCGCCGATCTGGCGGGGAGCACCTTCTGGTTCCTGCTTCCCTCGATGCCATTATTCCTGATTGTCCCGTGGCTGTTGCGATCGGGGTGGAGCTTTGCAGCGACCATGGCGGTGGCGATCGCGGTGACGATCGCGCTTTACGCCCTCACATTCTGGGCGGCGCCGCGCCTCGGCATCAAGCTGTGACCAAAAAAGCGGTGGTCCTGCTTTCGGGCGGGCTCGATTCGATGGTCTGCGCCGCATTGGCGAAAGAAGCAGGGTTCGAGGTTATCGCGCTGACGATCGATTACGGCCAGCGCCACCGGGCGGAACTCAAATCGGCAAATGCGATCGCTGCTCAGCTGGCCGAGCGCCACATCGTCCTCCCGCTCGACCTGCGCGCGTTTGGCGGATCGGCGCTGACCGCCGACATCGATGTGCCCAAGGACGGGGTC
>JACDEB010000018.1 GCA_013816595.1 Sphingomonas sp.
CGAAAATCGCGCTCGGCAAATGGCGACGTATGTCGGGAAGCTCCGATCCTGCCATGATAAACCTCGTTATTCGATCTCTCATTCGTGGCTGCCCAGGCAAACTCTTGGCTGCGCTCACATGCCGCACAAACTGAGTTACGCGCCCACAAGGCCGATCCTTCGAAATCGAGCATTCTTTTCTGCCGCGCCTTCTATTCGAGAAAAGTGCATGGCTCGAAAGATCGCGGATGACGAGGGTTGCGCCCGATATTTGCGTATGCGGTAAATAGCTAGTGCAGGAGAAGATAATGCGGGATGATTTGGATACTGCGCTTAGTCGGCTGGCCCGCGCGCCCGTGCCGGCCCGGTTGGCGGCACTGGATGTCGAGCCGTTCGACTGGCTGTTGAATCAACCGCGCGATTCGGGTTCCGGCTTTCAGCATGGCGCGCTCGCCGCGGCCGCGGCCATCCTGATCGGGGTGGCCGGATCGACGGTTCCATCCGGGCGGCTTGAGGCTCGGGCACTGTTGTCGCCGCTCGGGCCGACCACGCCACTGACTCCCTCGACCTTGCTGGGCGATGTTGGGTGACCACAGGGCGTGGGGCGCTCGTCATCTTGCTCGCCTTGCTCGCCGCGATTGGCGGCGTGTGGGTCGGACGTCAGGTTTTTCCAGCGGCGCCTCCATCAGGTTCGGCGCTGCACGAGCTGATTCATGAAGGACTCGAGCTGGACGCGCGCCAGCAAAGCCAGATCGACGTTCTGGAGCGGCGCTTCTCTCTTCGCCGGACTGCGCTCGAACTGGAACTTCGCGCCGACAACGCACGGCTTGCCGGTGCGATCGAGGCGGAGCATGGAAATGGACCGCAGGTCTCGGCGGCTGTCGATGCATCGCATGAGGCGATGGGCCGAATGCAAAAGGAGACGCTTGCGCACGTTTTCGCGATGCGTGCAGTACTCCGGCGCGACCAGGCCGAAAAGTTCGACCGCGCCGTCGTCCAGGCATTGACCGATGATAAGAGGTGAGCCTGGATTTTAGGCTGCTCGAGGATGCGGAGCTGGCGGCACTGACGCTTGCCGGCCGCAAGGCGGCCTTCGGTGAAATCGTCAGGCGCCATCGCGATCGCCTTTATCGTCTGATCCGCGGTCATATTGGCGATGCCGAAGAGGCGTTTGACGTCACGCAGGATAGTCTCGCCTCGGCTTACGCCGGATTGCACGGATATGACCCTGAGCGCCCATTCATCGCCTGGCTCGTACGGATTGCTGTCAACAAGAGCCGCGACTGGCGCCGGCGCCAGCGGGTTCGTCGTTTCCTGACTTTTGCTTCATCATTACCTGCTGGAACGGTCGAAGGCGTCGCCGACGAGCGACCCGACGGCGAGGTAGAGGCCGGAGATCGCGCCGAACTCGAGCGCCTGTGGGAAGCGATCGCCGCTTTACCCCAAGGCCTCAAGGAGCCTTTGTTGCTATCAACGATCGAAGAAATGAGCCACCGGCAGGTGAGCAACCTCCTGGGCCTCAGCCCCAAAGCGGTCGAAGTCCGGATCTATCGGGCGCGCGAGCGCCTGCGCGGGGAATTCGCCGCCCGGTGAGGGGGTTTGCCGATTGGCGCGTATTCGGTTTGAGACTGACCTCTATCAAGGATTGATAATGCTGGGTTCGATTGATCGCCGTAGCCTGCTGCGCGGAGCCGTGGTTGCTGGTGGGACTGCCGCCTTTGCCCCCTGGTTTCCGGCTTGGGCGCAGCCGCTTTCACCCGGACTGATACGCCCGCTTCCTACTGTGAGCGGCACCGACATCGCTCTTACTATCGGCAAGGTCGCGGTCAGAGTAGATGGCAAGGTCAGCCGCGCGGTCGGGGTCAACGGCACTGTCCCCGCGCCGCTCGTGCGTCTCAAGCAGGGTCAGAAGGTCCGCCTGCGGGTCACGAACACGCTGGACGAGGATAGCTCGATTCACTGGCACGGGCTGCTGGTGCCGTTCGCAATGGATGGCGTGCCCGGAGTGAGTTTCCCCGGCATCATGGCGCGTTCGACCTTCAATTATGAGTTCGATGTCGTCCAGTCGGGCACCTACTGGTATCATAGCCATTCGGCCTACCAGGAAGAGGATGGCCTCTACGGGCCGATCGTGATCGATCCGGCCGACGCCGACCCTGTCGCCTACGACCGTGAGCATGTCCTCGTGCTGTCCGATCACAGCCCGATGAGCGGCGCCGCCATTTTCAAGAAATTGAAGCAGATGGGTGGCGGCTATTTCAACATGCAGCGCCAGACGCTCTCGGGCCTGTTAGCCGGGCACGACATGCCGGCGGCCGAGCGCCGCATGTGGGCCGACATGCGCATGGACCCGGCGGACATCGCCGATGTTACCGGGTCGACTTATAATTACACGGTCAACGGCTTCGGTCCGTTCGACAACTGGACCGGGTTGTTCAAGTCTGGCGAACGCGTCCGCTTGCGGATCATCAACGCCGCTGCCCAGACCAATTTCAACGTGCGCATCCCCGACCTGCCGATGACGGTGGTTCAGGCCGATGGGCAGAATGTCCGCCCGGTAACGGTCGACGAACTGCAAATTGGTGTGGCGGAAACCTACGATGTCATCGTCACTCCTGGCGACCGCGCTTATTCGTTCGTCAGCGAGTCGATCGACCGCTCTGGTCTCGGCCGCGCGACGCTCGCCCCGCGTGAGGGCATGGCGGCGCCAGTTCCCCCGCTTCGGCCGCGTCCCCTTCTCACCATGAAGGACATGGGAATGGACCATGGCGCGATGACCGGGATGGATCATGGATCAATGGCGGGAATGGACCACGGCACCACCGTCGCGCCGGACGCCGGTGCGATGGCCGGAATGGATCACGGATCGATGGCCGGCATGAACCATGGCGGCATGGCCGGAATGGCCGCGCCCAAAGCCCCCAATCCGGCGGCGATTCGCGGCATTGATCCGTCCGCCGAGCAGAACGCGTCGAAGAACCTGTGGAAGCTGACTGGATGGAAGGACCCGCCGCCTCCGGGCAACGCCACGGCTGCGGGTGCGGCGCTGCCAGCGGTCATGGACCACGGCAACATGCGGATGCGCGATCTAAGCGTCGCGCCGCAGGTCAAGGATGATCCCGGTGTCCAGACCATCTCGCCTATGCCGACCGACCGCACCGGCGAGCCGCCGGTTGGCCTCGAGGGTCTCGACCACAGGGTGTTGCTTTACCGCGACCTGATGGCGCTGACACGCAACCCGGATGTTCGCGCGCCGACGCGGTCGATGGACATTCACCTGACCGGCAACATGGAACGCTACATGTGGTCGTTCGACGGGGAGAAGATGAGCGAACCCGCGCAGCCGATCCCGTTTCGTCTGAACGAGCGGGTGCGGGTGACGCTTATCAACGACACGATGATGCCACACCCGATCCACTTGCACGGCCATTTCTTCGAGCTTGTGACGGGCCACGGCGCAAATGCCCCGCGCAAGCATACGGTCAATGTTCCCCCGGGCGGCAAAATGACCTTCGACGTCACTGCCGACGCGGCCGGTGACTGGGCATTCCACTGCCACAACCTCTATCACATGACCGCCGGGATGATGCGTGTCGTGACGGTTCGCCCGACAGCCGGAGATGTTTCATGAAGCGCGCCAGCCTTATCCTGCTCGCGGGTGCGGCCAGCTTTGTCTTCCCACCGGCCGCCGTGGCGCAGGATCACAGTATGATGCCCGGAATGAGCATGCCGGGCATGAAAATGCCACCAGCCAAGAAGCCCGCGGCAAAGAAACCGGCGGCGAAAAAGCCCGCTTCAAAAAAGACTGCGGCAAAGAAGCCGGTCGCCAAGAAATCCGCCGCCACGAAGCCCGGGTCCGGCAAGCCAAGCGCGAAAGCAGCCAATCCGCACGCCGGTCACGACATGTCGACAATGCCGGGAATGACTATGCCCGCCGAACACGACATGTCGACCATGCCCGGTATGGAGATGCCGGCGGGACATGACATGTCCACCAGGTCCGGAATGGAAATGCCTTCCGGCCATGACATGACTGGCATGGAAAACGCTACGCCGGCGGGAACCAACCTGCCCGCGGGCACCGCGCCGCCGCCGCCCGTCCCGACCGATCGCGCGGCCGATGCGGTCTATGGCGCCGATGCGATGCACATGGGCCGGCATCATCTCGATAATTTCCACGGCGGGCAGAAACAGTCGCTGATCATGTTCAACCTTGCCGAGGCCCAGTTCCGCAAGGGGCGCGACGGGTTCGAATGGGACGGCGAGGGCTGGTATGGGGGTGACATCAACCGCCTGTGGATCAAAAGCGAAGGCGATGGCGGATTCGGGCGTTCCGTCGACCGAGCCGAGATTCAGGCGCTCTACAGCCGCGCCGTCGGCCCCTACTTCAACCTGCAGGGCGGATTGCGATACGACTTCAAGCCCAACCCGTCGCGGGTCTATGCTACCGTCGGCTTTGAAGGGCTCGCGCCGAGCTTCTTCGATGTCGAGGGTGCGCTCTTCCTGTCCAACAAAGGCGAACTGATGGCGCGGGCTGAGGGCTATTACGACCAGCGCATTACCCAGCGCTTAATCCTGCAGCCTCGCGCGGAGTTGAACTTCGCCGCCCAAAACAGCCGGGAGATCGGCACCGGAGTCGGCCTGTCCGATGCGGAGATTGGCCTTAGATTGCGATATGACATCCGGCGCGAGTTCGCGCCCTATGTCGGCGTTCAATACCGTCGCGCTTTCGGAACAACCCGCCGGTACCTGCGCGAAGCGGGCGAGGAACCGGGCGGGTGGAGTGTGCTGACCGGCGTTCGGGCGTGGTTCTAAAATCGAAAAAGGGGCGTAAAATGAGCTATGTGAAACAATGTCTGGCCGTTGCCGTCGTGGTGCTCGCTACCCAGCCGGCCTTTGCCCATCCAAGCGAATTTCATTCACCTTCAAAACCCATAGCTTCCAGCACAACAAATGAAACGGCAGCCGTGCGCGGCGTCCTTGGGAAATATCAGGCGGCGGTCGAGCACCTCGACGCGGCCGGCACCGCCCGTCTGTTCACGGCGGACTCTACGATCTTCGAAAGCGGGGGGGTCGAGGGCAATTACGCTAATTACCTCGCGCATCACCTGACCCCTGAGCTGGCCGGTTTCAAGAGCTTTCGCTTCTCGAACTATAAGGTCGATGTCCGTTTCGAAGGGCCGATCGCGCTCGCGACCGAAAGCTACCGATACCGCATTGAAACCAAGAAAGGTGAGATCGCCGAACGCTTGGGCGTTGCGACCAGCGCCCTGAAGAAGGTTGGCGGACAATGGAAGATCATCTCGATGCATAACTCCGCTCGCAAGCCGAAGGGAAGCTGACATGCGCCTCACACTTCAGGGAGTTATCCGACGGGTCTTGCACGGGGCGTGGCTTTTCATCGCCCTGCTGGCTGCGCTCACTATCATCACGGCCTCGCCGGCTTTAGCTCACAAAGATCATAAAAAAGCGGTCTCGACGGAGCAGTCGATGAACCCCGCCGCTCAAGGCGGCGCTCCCGTGTCAAACTCCGCCGAGCCCACCTCCATGCATTCGCAAATGGGCGAAATGATGGGGGATATGGAGATGGATCGGTCCAAGATGACCTTCCTAGAGCGGTTGGTAGCTTGGATCGGGGGACTTCATCCTCTGGTTGTCCATTTTCCGATCGCGTTCTTTCCCGCCGCACTGTTCACTGCAATTGTGGGCCGAAGGCGTCCTGCTTTCGCCGCGCCAGTGCAGTTTTTGGTCGTGGCGGGCGGAATAATCGCGCCATTCGCGGCCGTGGCCGGCTGGTTCGCCGGGATGAGCGCCGATCCCGAGCCCATATTAGCCTACCACCGTTGGCTTGGTGTGGCGGTTGGTTTGACCGGGGCCGCTCTCGGCATATGGGCCTGGAAAAGGCCGTGGGAGGATCGCGGTGCCGGGATGATCGTGGCCCTGACAATAATGACCATTGCGATCGTCGCACAGGGTTTCATGGGCGCGGCCATCACGCACGGGATGGAGCACATGATGTTCTAAATGGGGACGTCGCTAGCGGCTTTCCGAAGCAGAAAAGTCGGTGCGCGGATCAATTGAATTCGGTGAGGAGAAGATATTGGAACAGGGACATAAAGCACATGCGGGCATGAGCCCGGAAATGATGCGCAAGCACTACGTCATGTTCGGGCTCAACATGCTAGTGAGCACAATTATCATGTATCTCGTGATGTTCGAGATGATCCGCGGCCCGGGCGAGTTCGTGCAGAACATCAACTTCTTCTACATGGCGCTGACGATGGCCATGCCGATGGGCGTGCTGATGCTGCTGATGATGGGGCAGATGTATGCGGACAAGCGGCTCAACTTGATCATCTATGCCGCCTTGGCCGTGATCTTCGTCCTGGCATTGGCCGCTGTGCGCACGCAGGCGCTCGTCGGCGACCGGCAGTTCGTGCGGTCGATGATCCCGCATCACTCGGGCGCAATTCTGATGTGCCAACAGGCCTCGCTCAAGGATGCCGAGATCCGGGACCTGTGTTTCAAGCCGACCGGCATTGTGCAGTCCCAGGAACGTGAGATCGCGCAGATGAAGGCGGTTCTCAAACGTCTGTAGGGAACAGCGAACGAATTATGCGTTTAGGGTGAGTGGCAAAGAGCTGGAAGGAAGTGACATGAAGCAAATTTCGAAAACCATTTTTGTAATGACGCTGCTAGTCGGCGTCAGCGCGTGCGGCTCAAACACGGCCAACAATGACGCGGCGAACGAGAACATGGCTGCGACGGAGGCCATGACGAACGAAATGATGTCGGATCCTTCGAACCCGTTTGCCGGCGTCGAAACTCAAATGAGCGAAGCGATGATGACCGCTGTCGGGGCCAATGCGGGGGACACTTTCCTGCGCAAGATGATCGTTCATCATCAAGGCGCGATCAACATGTCGCAGATTGCTCTGAAGCAGGACTTGCCGGAGGATGTCGCCAAAATGGCGCGAGACGCAGTTGCGAAACAAACCAGGGAAATCGCCGATCTCAAAAAGTTCGTCCAGCAGGGCAATCCGGACCCCAGGAGTGCTGAGATCTACCGGCCTGCGATGATGGAAATGCATCAAGCAATGATGAGCGCAAAGGGCGCCACCATCGCGGAGACCTTCATGCGCAAGATGCTGGCTCATCATGAAGGTGGAGCAGCTTTGGCCGACGTTGCTCTCGACAATGGTGTCACCGGGGCGTTGCGAGCTCAGGTTGAGAAGACGCACAACGGTCAGCACGAGGATGCGGAGATGGTTGAGGCGATGCTTAGTGGCAAGCCGATGCAGCACGAGAAGGCTGAGGCTTCGGTCGGTAAGTCGCCTGCCGCTCGAGCAAGCAAGGGAATGCCGGTCCCCGGCACAAACACGCCTGAGCACGAGGCTCATGACATGAACAGCATGAACCACATGTAGGGTGCCAAGCAGGGCGATAGAGAGATGTCCAATGAAACGATCCGGATCCCACGCTCCGGTGGCACTCATTGCCTTCGCCCTGCTCTTCCCCTGTGGTCAGCAGCCAGCACTGTTCCGCAAAGCGTGGCGACTGCGCCTCAGTTGATCCTCATCAGTTCCGCGCCACCCAGCGGATCAATCGTCCCAGGGCCAGTGAACGAGCGCAAATTGAGTTTTTCCTCGGCCGGATTAGCATCAGCGGGGTCCGATTAATCGCGGGTGAAGTGAACGCAATTTAAGGTACCGGCCGAAGGATTGATCCGGCCTTAGGTGATCGGCGCGTTTCGGTCTTCGTCATTCTCGGGTGGCCCGATAATGTGCCGCTCGCTCGACCATAGCCAGCATGTTGCGCGCGGCCTCGATGGTAAGCCGGTGTGGCGTCATTCCTGGTCTCGGCGATATGAACTTGGCCATTTCGCGCACCAGCACGGACTGGCTCTCCGGCGCTTCCGCCAGTAATGCGACGACCAGGTTTTCCAGAGCGATCAGACGGACTCTGATGTTGCCGTCTTCCGCGTCGCCGATTTCACCCGCGACGGTTGCCGCCTTTTCCCAGCCGTCGAGTGATCCACCTTCATTTTCCCACCGCACAATGGCCCGCCGATGGATCTCCGCACGAGCGGGATCGAATCCCTCGTCCTCGCCTACCATCGGAACGCGCGGCCAAACGCTCACCGCCCAACGGTAATCAATGCGGCGAGCCAGAGAATTACTGGCACAACTAGTATCCAGCGGAAATCAGAGTTTATTGCGAAGTTCACTCCGCTCATTAGCACTACGGATAGAAAGCCCGCGATTGCGTATGCGCTCATCTCCAGCCTTCCAGGGCGCCGACCCCGCACGACACCGAATACCCCACCAATCACGATTGCGCCGCAGGCAGCCATCTGCCCTCCGAGCACCACAAATACCCATTGAAGCCACGCTTCGATTCCTGGTGCGGCACCGCGAATTGCCTCCAAGGTGGTAGCGGAACCTCGCAGGTCTTCGGGTAAAAAGCTTGGCCGGAAGAAGATGAAATAGAGACCTGCGAGCAATTGATAGACACCCCACGCGCCAAGGAGCGCGCCCGCCAACCCATTCTCGGCTCGCATTTTTCGAGTTTCTTCTGCCAATCGTCAAACCTCAAACTAGTTCGGCCGCAACGTAGGCTGCAAAAACTGCGTTCGCCACCCCAGAATCTCAGGCGCGCTCGGGACCGATTTATGTCCGCTTCCCACCCAAAACAGACATTTCTTAATGGAACTCTATGTGCGCTGCGTAATGATTCTCAGAGCATGAATTAATCGATCAAGCTCCGCGAGCGAGGTATAAATATTGGGGGTCACCCGCAGGCCCTGTATCTCTGGCGTGCGAGCATCTCCCGCCATCGACTGCGTAAGGATCTGATGCTCCCCACGCAGGCGCTTCTGAAGCTGATCGCTGCTGACGCCGCGGATCTCAAATGTTGTTATCCCGATGTGCGACCGAGGATCCGTGCTGGTGTAGAACCGGACACCGGGCACCGCCTCGGACAAGCCCTTTCGGAGATAAGAAGTTAGATAGCGAAGACGGGCGGCCTTTCGCGCCGCGCCAAGTGATCGGTGGAGCGCAAGCGCCGGGCCGGCAGCTTCGAACAAATAGGCCGGAACGGTCCCGAGCCACTCGAATTTTCTCATCCCTGTCGTGCCAGAGGGAGGCGGCACGAGCGGCCAAATCTTTCCTACGTGCTGCGGACGCATCCACAACACTCCGAGACCTACGGGCGTGCCAAGCCACTTATGCGCGCTCGCTCCGTAATAGTCGCAGTCGAGCGCGAGAACTGTGTCGTCGTGAATGCCAAGCGATTGCGCTCCGTCGACTACCACTTCGGCACCCACTCGATGTGCTGCCGCCGCGATCCGGCGAACCGGATACAATTGGCCTGTGAGATTGCTCGGGTGAGTAACGAGCACCAGACGCGTGCGCGGTCCGATTGCCGCTTCATAAAGCTCCGCAAGTGCTTCCGACGATGGTGCGGGCACGGGTGGTCTTATAATTCGCAGCACGACACCGTCTCGCTTCCGCCGCTGTTCAAGCGCGTCGAGCATGGCAAAGTAGTCGTGAGCCGAGCAGACGATCTCGTCACCGGCGCGAAGCGGCATCCCGAACAAGACCGTATTTAGCGCCTCGGTAGCGTGCCTGACCAAGGCGACTTCTGCTGGGGGAACGCCCATCGCTTCAGCCAGTGCCGCTCGTATTCCCGTGCTCTCGCTGAAGAATATTCTCCCAAGTTCTTCTGCGGGCAGTGATTCAAGCGCCCGAGCTCCGCTGATCAAGGTTCGGAGCGCAGCATTAGTGGTGGGGTTGGTCCAACCATGGTCAAGGTTCACCACCTCAGGGTTAAGCACGAATGCGGTGCGCACCCTCGCCCAAAACTTCTCATTTCTCGCGAGACGCTCCGGTGCCCCTCCCTCCCCCAATTTCCTCACCTCTGGTCCAAGGGATTCGATGAGACCGGAAGTCGCATTGAACGGTCGTGCGAACGCCGCGCCCGCTACCGGAAGCGCGCCGAACGCGGCCATTGCCCCGGCAAATTGCCGTCTGTCGATCATTCGAGCGCTCCCCTGACAGTGGCCACTCCTCAGTCTCCATGAAAGTGCCCCGCTTGTCGACTAACGTTCAATACTGCCGATGAATCCGCCGCTGGCAAATGTCCACTTTCTACCCAAGGCAGACACTAGATCTACGGAGCGGTAGACCGGCTGGGCGCCTTAATCGCCCCATTGGGTCAGAGCAGTGCGTAATCATGCCTTTCCCGCAATGGCGAAGAGCGATAAGCCCGCAAAAGACCGACAAAGGGGCAAAACGCCATGATCTACAAGCGCTTCGCCGCGCGGCTGAAGGCGCAGGACTGGCTTGCCATCACCATCGAAATCGCCATCGTTATCATCGGGGTGTTTGTCGGGACCCAGGTCGCCAACTGGAACGAGCAGCGCCTCGAGAACGTCGAAACGCAGCGGATGCTGACCCAACTTAAGCCCGAAGTTCAAAGCCTCCTGAAGTTCTATACTAATGCTCGATCGTATTACAGCGTTACACGCGGCTACGCGGCTACTGCCTTCAATGGCTGGCGCAGGGATCCCAAGGTCAGCGATCGCGACTTCGTCATCGCCGCCTACCAAGCAAGCCAGATCGCCGGGATCGGGACCAATAACGAAACTTGGGCAACAATCTTCGGCGCTGATCGTCTTCGCACGATCGACGATCCAGTGATCCGCGATAACCTCGCCTATCTGATGTCTGGCGATACTAAGCCGATTGACGCCCAAGCCGTCGACACCCCGTATCGTCATAATGTCCGATCAGTCATTCCCGTTGAGATCCAGGACGCCATTCGCGCAAAATGCGGGGACCGTAACTCACCGGAGGATCCCCAGATATTCTACCTTCCCCAGAATTGCGATTTGATTATCCCACCTGCCGAAGCCGCAGAGGCCGCTGCCGCGCTACGGGCGAGACCGCAACTATCGGATGACTTGCGGTGGCACACTGCGGCCGTGGCTGCATTCTTGGACAACCTGGAGCAGTTCGAAACACGCGCTAAAACGCTCGCAGGGCGAATTAGCACATTAAAATAGGGAGTTGAGAAGCGTCCGCGTCCGCTTTCCACCCAAAGTCAACTTTAAGCGGCGCACTGGCCTGAAGGCGTCGTCTACAACCTCAATACAATTTGCCGGACAGTTTCAGGGTAGAAGTGCGTACCAGACGCGGTAACAATCCCTTGCCCGTTCAGAGCATCAGCAATTGCTTGGAGTGAAAGACCCTTGCCGAGCAGCGGTCGCACCATCGGTTCAACCTGCTTTGCTCTTTCGACTGATTCCCGTTTGCGCTTTTCAGCGAGGACCTTTCCGTTCTTGCCCAAGACAACTCCGCGACGCTTAGCCTCGCGCAGAGCGGCACGAGTTCGCTCGGAGATCATTCGACGTTCCTCTTGAGCTAGGGCGGCGAAAATATGCAGTTGGAAGTCCGTTGCATTCGGCATGTCAGCGACAACCAACCCGACATCTTGCTCCATCAGGGCGGATATGAAACTCACCCTTCGAGAAAATCGGTCGAGTTTCGCGATCAGCACCTTCGCTGAATTCTTTCGGGCAAATTTGATCGCCTTCCAGAGTTCGATTCGAGTGTCGATCCGACCGGAATGAACCTCGACAAATTCAGCAAGTACCTGATCGTCATTGGTCAGGAACTCATCGATCCGAGAACGTTGTGCAGCGAGACCTAATCCAGAGCGTCCTTGGGATGCGGTAGAGACTCGAAGGTAGGTGACATAGTGTGCCATTGGTGCGGTCCATCCTGAGTAAACGTTGGTTTACTCAGGATGGCGTCCGGAAGCCTTGGAACGGAGACAACGCTAGTGTCCGCTTTCGACCCATTGCGGACATTAGGGGTGGGCCGTGTTATTGTGAGCGGGATCCCACGGAGCCACCAAATGAGACCTCTTGTGCTGTTAGCTTGTGTGCTCGCCGTATTTACGCCGCCCGTTGCTGCACAGGCGCAGACCGTCCCGATCGATCAACATCAAGTTCTTGGTGCGACATCCGTTGCGGCAGGCCAGCCTACCAACCGCGACGCGGCACAGACAATCCGCGTGCCCGCCGCAGATGCCGAGATGGCTTTGTTCGTGTCGGGTGCGGGATCGCAGGTGATCGTGCTCGTGGCAGGGGGGCTGGGCGGCAATCACCGAGCGTGGACGACGGTCCAGCCCAAGCTTACCAAGTTCGGGCGCGTGGTGAGCTACGACAGGCTGGGTTCGGGCGCTTCGACGCGGTCGAAACGGCCGCGGGTCGCCAGCAACTTCGTCGAAGAATTGCGCCAAGGGCTGAAGAACGCCGGGCTGCAGCCGCCTTACTTGCTCGTCGGCCACTCCTATGGCGGTCTCATGGTCAGGCTGTTTGCGAGCCGCTATCCGAAAGAAGTCTCGGGACTGGTCCTGGTCGATCCGGTAAGCGAGAATTTCTACCGGCGAGCGCAGGTCGAGGCGCCGCAGGAATTTCTCAAGGAATATGAGAAGATCCAGGCCGAGGCGGACGCAAGCGAGAGCGAGGCGCTGCGACGAGACTGGCTTGGTTATGAAACCAGCCTGCAGCAGCTACGAGCGGCTCCGGCAATGCGAGGCGGAAAAATCGTCATCCTGAGCGCCGCCGAGACGGACCTGCCGGAGCGCCTTCGCTGGGTTTGGCTGGACGAGCATGCCAGATGGGCCAAGAATGCCGGCGCGACGCACACCTACGTCAAGAGCGGACATAGCATACATCAAGAACAGCCCGACGCGGTTGTGCATGCCGTGGAGCTGGTGCTCGGGACGTTCGGCGAGCGGGTGCGACGGTAACTTCATCGCGGTGCGCGGGCGCTCAACTCGAACTGCTTGCGGAAGGCGAAAGTCCGCTTTCGACCCATTGCGGACATTATATGATGGTGGCAGCCCAAGCAGATGAAGCCGTTCACTCGCATCGTCCTAAAATACCTGCCCGTTGCGCCGCTGGTTGCATAGATCTGGTATTCGGCAGCCATCGTCCAACCTATCCAGCGCAGATTAAAGTCACGGAACGCTCATGCGCTGATCCGGCAAACAGCGCACAAATTACCTTCCAGCAGGCGACCTTTTGCGTCACTCCGGCAGAACGGCAGACGTGGGACAATCTGTGGCTAAACAGCTACGTGCTGATGTTCTTGTTAGTCGCCAGTGTCGTATTTATCGGGGTTGGACTACCTCGTGAGAGGAGGGGTCATAACGTCCGCTTTCCAGCCATTGCGGCCCGCCTAACGCCGACGCTTGCCGGTCTTCTGCCCGCATAGGCCACGCACGTGAAAATGCGCGGGAACCGCCAAGTTCCCGCGCAGCGTTAGTGAGTTGTCGTCCGGCGTACTAATAACGCCGATAGCCGTAACCGTTGTTGATGGGGTTGATGTGGAGGTCGCTGATGTTGCCGTGGTGATCGACCTCACAGGAGAACTTCAGATCGCCGGCTTGCTGGGCATAACCGTAGCCACCATAGCCCGCATTCATGCCGCTGCTGGCGACGCCCTTGACCTTCACCCTGCCCTCGCTGTGCCGATCGGCGTGGGTAATTCCGATGACGCGACCACCGCCGGTATGTCTCCCGTACGCGTCGTGACCGCCGTTGTGGCCACCGTAAGCGCCGTTGCCACCGTAGCCATTGTTGTAGCCGCCATTGCCACCGTAGCCATTGTTGTAGCCGCCGTTGCCACCGTAGGCATTGCCATAACCGCCGGTGAGACGCTGCTCGACCGCTGCCGCGCATTGCTGCACGGCAACTTGAGTGTTGTTAGTATAACCGTTGTAGCCGTAGCCGCTGTAGGTGCCGCCACCCAGTACTTGGTTAAGCACCTGACCGACGACGTTTCCGCCGCTATTGGGATAACCATAGCCCGGATAGGATTGAGCGGCCGCAGGTGCGACGCTGATCAGCGCGGAAATTGCGGCGCCGCCTACCAGGATTTTCGAAACAACCTTCATCACTGGTCTCCTTGTCCAACCATGACCCGCCGTATGTACGAATGGCGGACTATCTCGGGTCCCTACAGGTGCGGGACTGCATCACATCTGAATGGGCTGTTTGCTGTTGTTCAGGCGCTCGGCGGCTGCGGCCGCCATCTTCTACGTGCTGACGAGACCATTCTGACGGTTGTTCCGACCTTCCCCGGAGGCGCGAAATAATGCCCGCTTTTCACCCCTTACGGACATTAGCTGGTATGCGCGCCACCCTCATTCGGTGACACACGAACCCAAACCACCGTCAAGGCTCGTGTGTCGGCCTCCAGCGATTAATATGGACAGTTTACAGTTTATTCGAGACGACTTGCACTCCCTGTTCGGGCTTACGGGTTATGCGGCCACAGCAGCGAGCCGACGGGCTCGAGCAGGTCGACCACCACCAACAGGGCGAGGCAGGCAATCGCGACCTCGCGGCGTTTGGTCAGAATCGCCATTGGGCCGGCCAGATAGATGATCGCTATCGAGGCCCAGTCGAACCACGTGAACGTGCTGAACGATGCATCACGGAGAATTACCCACCGCAGTGCGAAAGACAGCGTGACGGCAGCCAGGACCGCGCTGATCACCCGCCACTTCTCGGCCATGAAATAGTCGTCCAGCGACTTGCGATCCGCGAGGTCGTCCGGAAACACCAGCGCTCCTGCGAAATAATACAGGGCAGTGACGACGAGCCCCGCGAACAGTGACGCCCCGTTGAACGGCAATCCGTTGCGCGTGCCCCAGATGATCTCCCAGAAGATTACAGTTTCGGTCGTCACCCAGGTGGCGAGCAGGCCGGTGCCCCAGCCGATCTTGAGCCCGGGCCGCCGCTTGACCGCGCTCGCCAGCCCGCCGAGCAACTGGCTGAGCCCGAGCCCGAGCAGGATCACTAGCAGCGAAAAGATAAATTCAAAGCTTGTCATGGCGCCCCGTCGCAACGACCATAGACCAACAAAATCCTGTTCTACAGCACCCCTCTTGTAGCTTGGGCTGCCAGTGTCCGCTTTCCACCCAAAGCAGACACTAGCGGGCTTAGGTCTGCTTTCGACCCATTGCGGACATTAGCCCGCGACCGGCTTGGCAACAGCTTTGCGCCTCAGCCGGCCCCCGACGCCAAGGCCCCGGGACCGCGAAACTAACGCTTGACGACGAACCCGGCGATGGCGTCGATCACGCCCGGCGCGATCGGCAGCAAGGGATCGGCATAGATCGCGAAATTGGCGGCGCGGTCGTCGCTGGCGAAGATCTTCAAGACGTGATTTACGGCCGGCAGCAGCACGAGTTTCGCTTTGGGCTGGGCCGCGGCGAGCGCGTGCGCGTCCTCAGTCCGCGCAACTTCATTGCTTTGCTGAATTGAGGAAGCGGCGACATCGCACGCATTGGGAATTATTGCCGCCTTTCAGCTGGCCTCATTTCGGCGCTGCTCCGAGCGCCACAGCAGGTAACTGTATACGATGGGGATTAGCACCACGGCACTGAGAACCCCGACGATCAAAGTCGCGATCAACCCGCTTGGCAAAGGCAGGAAGGCTGCAACGAACACGAGCAATCCGCCGGCGACCATCAGCTTGCCAGCCAAGCGATGCGTCTTGATCCATACTTCTTCGCTTGCCAGCGTCCACGGCGTCCTGATCCCGATCAAGTACATGCTCCGGGACTTCCCCAGCTGGTTGCCAATCAGCGCGAACACCAGCCCGACGCCGCTAAGGATGAAGCTCGTCCCGTGAACCGACCAGCGCAGCGCGACGCTGATCACTGCAAGCTGGATCAGAGCGCCCAGTATGAGCATCGCGGCCCAGCTCCACAGATACAGGCCTTGGCTCCGCTCCAGCCCCTGCCGCCGCGGCTCCAGCGCCGGAAGGAAATAGAACAAGGCCGAAAGCGTGCCGACCAAGCCAACCGGCATCAGTAACGCCGCCCATTTGTCCGAGAACCTGTCCGACTCGCCGCTGAGACTCCAGTGTGTTGGCAACGGCAAGTCGGCTGGCAGCGAAGAGCCGACCAGCCAAGCGGCGAGCAGCATCGCAACGACGGTGGCGATGGATGCAAACAACAGGCATTTCCGGGTCATTGGTTCGAGTCCTTTTCCTCGGGTGCAATTCCCATCGTGCTCATGAAGCCGTGCAGGACTTCTTCGAGCGTCGACAGGTTGAGGCTGTAGGTTATGCTCGGGCCGTTCTTGTCCGCGTGGATTAGCCCGGCATCTTTAAGCTTCGCGAAATGGCCCGACATCGTTGGCTTGGACACGTTGAACCGAGCGGCGATGTCGCCCGCGGACGCGCTACCCTCCTTGAGGACCGCTAGGATCTCACGCCGCGTCGGGTGCGCTAAAGCTTCGAATAAGACATTCATTAGCCATTAGCCTAAACGCTAACAAGTTTTGGGTCAAGAGTCGAATGGACTGAAATCGCCACGGCCGCCGCCTGCGCTATGGGCGTATCATTTTGACATTCGTTTTTCACGGCCCAAACTAACTTTGCTCTGTCACATTTGACAGGAGCATTCCGATGTTGCTGTAGAGTGCGGCCCAAGGGAGAGTTCCGTGGCAAGTCTGCAGCTGATCGGCGTTCGGAAGTCCTTTGGCACGACGCCGGTGCTGGACGATGTCTCGCTGGCGCTTGAATCGCGCGAATTTGTTGCATTCCTCGGGCCATCGGGGTCAGGCAAGTCGACCTTGCTGCGAATCATTGCCGGGCTTGAGAGGGCCGACGCCGGCGAAGTCTGGCTCGAGGGCCGCCGCATCGACCCGCTGCCGCCCGGCGATCGCGGCGTGGCAATGGTATTCCAACACTATGCGCTCTACCCGCATATGAGCGTGCGCGAGAATATGGCGTTCGGGCTGCGAAACGCGCGCGTCGCTGCCGACGAGATCGAGCGGCGCATCGCCGCCGCCGCACAAGTCCTGGAGATCGACCCCTTGCTCGACCGCAAGCCGGGGCAATTGTCCGGCGGCCAGCGACAGCGCGTTGCCATCGGTCGCGCGTTGGTCAAGGAGCCCAAATTGTTCCTGCTCGATGAGCCGTTGTCGAACCTCGACGCGGCGCTGCGACTGCGCACCCGCGTTGAGCTCGCGCAATTGAAGCAGCGCGTCGACGCGGCGGTGATTATGGTCACCCACGATCAGGCCGAAGCAATGACCCTCGCGGACCGAATCGTCGTCATGAACGACCGTCGCATCCAACAGGTCGGGCCGCCGATGGAAATCTACAGCCGACCAGCGAATGTGTTTGTCGCCCAGTTTGTCGGCTCACCGGCGATGACGTTGATGCCCGCAGAGCTGGCCAACGGCAAAGGCGTCTTGGCGACCCTGAAGCTAGGCGGCAATTCGCTGGTGGAAACCCGGGTGCCGAGGGCAATACTGCCGGACGGCGATGGCCTCCGGATTGGCCTGCGTCCTGAAGCGGTGCGCGTTGGCAGCCGGGGCAAGTCGACAATCAAGGCCAAGGTCGAGCTGGTCGAGCGCCTTGGCGAGCGTACTTTGATCTACGCCCGACTGGCTGAAGGTCAGCCGATCACCGGCGAGGACCATGGCGACAGCTCGGTCACCATCGGCGACGAGGTATCGCTCCAGATCGATGGCGCGACGGCGCATATCTTCGGCGCCGACGGCGCAGGCTATCACCGGGCACAGACATGATAAGCAGTAGCCGCGACTGGCGGGGCCTTCTCTTCGTCGCGCCGTTCGTTTTGCTCTATTCGATCATCCTCGTCTTCCCGCTGCTGCGCGGCATCTGGCTCAGTTTCACCCAAGTGGATCTGTTCGGTAGCGGCCAGTTCGTCGGTGCCGCCAATTACGCGCGCCTGGCGCACGACCCGATCTTCGCCACGTCACTTCTCAACACGTTCAAATTGACGCTGATGATCGTCCCCGTGCTCACAATCCTGGCCCTCGCGCTTGCGCTCGCGCTCAACAGCGCGGGCAAGGGGGCTTCGCTGCTGCGCGGCATTTTCTTCTCTTCGGCCGTGCTGTCGGTGACCATCGTCACCCTCATTTGGCGTTTTGTCCTCGCCCCAGACGCCGGCCTGCTCGGCGAGGCATCGAAAGCGATAGGCGCTGATCCGCTGCCCTTCCTCAGCGACGCCCGCCTTGTGCTTCCGGCGCTCGCGCTGACCACGATCTGGTGGTCAGTCGGCTTGCCGATGCTTTTGTTCCTCGCCGGCCTGCAGCAGATCCCCGAGGATATGTATGAAGCGGCGGCACTCGACAATGCAAGCTCGTGGACGGCGTTTGCCAGGATTACCGTGCCGTCGCTGCGCCGGACCCTCGTGCTGGTAATCATGCTGCAGACGGCGGCGCAGCTACAATTGTTCGGCCAGTCGCAACTGCTGACTGCCGGCGGCCCAAGCGGCGCATCGCGCACCGCGGTTCTGTTCCTGTTCGAAACCGCGTTCGCCCAATGGCAGATGGGCTACGCCAGCGCCGCGGCCGAAGTGCTGTTCGTCATCATCCTTGCAGTCACCATCACCCAATATTGGGCGACAGGGCGTGCCACGGCGGCTCAAGATGGACGCTAGCCTGCGCCGCACCCGCCTCGGCCCGCTCGGTTGGGCAGGGCTCTTGATCGGAGCCGCGATCATGATCGCCCCGCTGGTCTGGACGCTGCTACTATCTCTCAAGAACAATGGCGAATTGGTCGGCCATAGCGCCGCCGCTCTCCACGGTCCTTACACGCTGGAAAATTACGCCGCGATCTTCGGCAACAGCATGACCCTGCGCTGGCTACTCAACAGTGCGATTGTCGCGCTCGGGACGACCGCGGGCGTGCTGGTTCTGGCAAGCCTTGCCGGCTATGGCTTTTCACGCCTCGACTTCCCGTTTCGCCGCACCTTGTTCGTCGTCGTCCTGCTCGGCCTTGCGGTGCCAAGCCAAGCCGTGATCTTACCGCAGCACCAGTTGTTTGCCTGGGCGCACCTGCACAACACCTACCCTGGGTTGATGCTTCCCGGGCTGATCGCGCCGTTCGGCGTGTTCTTCATGACCACCTTCATGCGCGGAATCCCGCGCGAGCTCGATGAGGCGGCGATGCTCGACGGGGCGTCGCGATGGACGATTTTCTGGAAAGTGATCCTCCCCCTGACCGTGCCGGCGCAATCAACGCTTGCGGTCTTTACCTTTCTCGGCAGCTGGAATGATTATTGGTGGCCTTTGATCTCGGCCACGCGCAGCGACATGTACACGCTGACGGTCGGCCTTGCCGCTTCGCAAATGAATTATGCGCAGACCAGCGGGCTCGGTTTCCTGATGAGCCAGGCGGTGTTCGCCTCAATTCCGATCTTCATCGTCTATGTCGCGCTGCAAAAGCAGATCGTCCGCGCAATGGCCGGAACGTCCGTGCGATGAGGTTGCCAAGCTCGGTCTTGCTGCTTCTCGCCCTAATCCTCGCCAGCTGCGCGCCGGCGGACCACAAGACGCACCTGTATTTGCAGCGCTTCTTCGGCGAATGCGGCGCCGAATATGGCGGCACTACCGATATCGCCAAGGCCGAAGGCGAGTGCGGCATAATGACGGCACTGATCAACCGCTTCAACGCTGAGAACCCCGACCTTCACGTTGACGTCAATGTCGTCGCCTGGCCGGGCTATCCGCAGCTGACCGCGCAAATGGCGGCAGGCGACCCGCCTGATCTTGTCACCATGCACGAAGGAGTCATCACCGACTATGCCGCGAAGGGCCTGCTCGAGCCGGTTGATTCTTATTTGAGACACGCGCGGATCAGCCCGGCGGATTTCACCGATGCAAGCAGGCGCGGAGTGACTATAAAGGGGCGTATCTACGGGTTGCCATGGGACACGCACGGCGGCCTGTTTCACGTCAACAAGGCTTTGTTTGCAAAGGCCGGGCTGATGCGCGGCGCAACGCCTATCCTGCCGACCACCCCCATCGAATTAATCAACCAGGCGCGACAGTTCGAGGCGCGCACCGGCAAACCTTATCTGATCCAGAGCAATGTCGGCGACACCGCCTTCGCGGCGCGCAACCAATATACGTACATGATGGCGCAGGGGGCGGTGCTTTTCCCCGATCGCAGGCATATCAGGCTGGACACGCCGGAAGGAGTCCGAGTTGCGAACTTCTTCAAGCGCATCGACGACGAACATCTCGGAACGCTGAACATGGACACGCCGGCGGCGATTGCAGCATTCGTCAGCGGTGAGGGCGGCATCTATCCGACCGGCACCTGGATGATCGGGTCGTTCGAGCAGGAAGCGAACACGCCCGGCCGGCCGCTGTACAAAAGCTATGCGGTATTCCCCTATCCGCGGCTCTGGGGACGCCACGTCGAGTTCGTCAGCGGGCACAGCTGGGTGGTTCCGGAGCGCAAGCGAAGCGCGGCCCAGCGCGCTGCTATCGCGCGCTTCTTCCGCTTCATGGCGGCGCACAATTTCGACTGGGCGCGAACCGGGCATATTCCAGCGTTCAAGGCCGTGCTCGAGGATCCCCGGTTCCAGGCCTTGCCGCACCGCGCGGACATTGCTCCGCTCGCATCTATCGGCGAGCCATTGCCGAGTTACGTCCAACGCCAGAATGCGATCGAGGGCATCGTCGGCGAGGAAATGGCGGCGGCGTTTACCGGACAGAAACCGGTGCGCCGCGCGCTTTCGGAAGCCGAGCGACGGGTCAACGACTTGCTTGCCCAGACGCAGTGATGCATTGACGCTACACCCGTCGGCTTCGAGATAATCCCGCTCAATTTCGCTTGTAACTTGCCCGCGCCGCGTCATACCGATGTCATAAGTTGCGGAAGATCGGTAAATTCTCGCTTGAGGGGGCTCGGATTATGCGGCGTATTTCAACTCTGCTAATGTCGAGCAGCGCGCTCGCGGCAATCGCTGTCGCATCGCCTGCAACGGCTCAGGACGTAGCCGCGCCAACCGATCCCAATGCCACCGCGCAGCAAAGTCCCGCCGATCCGGCGCAAAATGCCGACGCCCCGCAAAGCCCTGCGGCGGCTGGCGCGAACGAGGACAATGCGATTGTCGTCACTGGCCAGCGCCGCGCCATGCAATCGGCACGCAACGTCAAGAAGAACAGCGACCAGATCGTCGACGCCATCGTCGCCTCCGACATCGGCAAGCTGCCCGACATCGCGGTGTCCGACACCGCCGCGCGCATTCCCGGCATCCAGGTGACTCGCGAGCGCGGCGAAGCCGACCGGGTCCTGCTTCGCGGCCTCGACCGTTCATATTACACGACCACATATAACAGCCGCGAAATTTTCACGGCGGAAACGCGCTCGGTGGCGCTTCAGGATTTCCCATCGGGCGCGATCGCCGCGCTCGAAGCCTTCAAGACCTCGACCGCGAACCTCATCGAGCCAGGCATTGCCGGCCTGATCAACGTCCGCTCGCGGCGACCATTTGACTTCAAGGGCTTCGAGGTCAACGGCTCGGTGTGGGAATTGCACCCGCGCCAGTCGGGCGACTGGAACCTCAACGGCAATGCGATGATCACCGACCGGTGGAACGTTGGCCATGGCGAGATGGGCGCACTGCTGAACTTCTCTTACACCAGTCTTCACTATCTCGATTCGATCATCGAGAATGCCTATTTCGTCGCGCCCGGGCCCGAGGGCGGCCGCCTGCCCGACTGGCCGCGTATCGAATATGACGAGGCGCAGCGCAACCGGCCCTCGCTTAACGGCGCGATTCAGTGGCGCCCGAGCCCAGACCTCGAATTCTATGTCGAAGGCCTATGGCAGGGCTTCCGGCACAAGGTCCAAGACCGTCACTTCGAAGTGCCGATTTGGGGCGGCCAGTCGTACACCAACATCGAGTTCCAGCCGGGCACCAACCTGATCGAGAGCGGCACCGTGTTCAATCCGTTTCGCGGCGAAGGCTGGCAGGGCGGGACATACAACAAGACCAATACCTACCAGTTCGCCGCCGGCGGCCGTTGGGATCACGGGCCGCTGCGGGTCACCGGCGACATCGCGCGAACGGATAGTACGTTCACCGGCTCGACTGAGAGTGTCGACTATGTGCTATGCGGCGGCAACTTCAATTGCGGGTACACTGTCAATTTCAAGATCGGCGCGCCGGGCGACATCCCGAGCTTCGAACTGGTTGATTTCGACGAAAGCAACCCGGCAAATTATTCGTTCCGCGGATTGTTCGAAGAAGCGCAAAAGGCCAAGGGCAAGGATTGGCAGTCGCGACTCGATTTCGAATATGAGCTTGGAAGCTCATTCATTCCCAAACTGCAGTGGGGCCTGCGCTACGTCGATCGCGACGCCAGCCGGGTTTACGGCAGCCGTTACAACAACAGCCGCTATGGCACGCCGATCTCCGCCGTGCCGCTCGATTACAAGCTGTTCGATCCGGGCTTTAAGGGCGCGAACAATCCGCCCTCGCCGCTGACCTGGCTGGCGCCGACTTACTCGAGCATCCGCGGCAATATTGAGGAGTTGCGGCTGTTCGCCGGCTTCCCCGATGGCGGTCCGCCGCCTTACGATCCGACGGCGAGCTTCAAAGCCAACGAAAAGAGCCTCGCAGCCTACGGCCAGGCGAACTGGGCGTTCAATCTGGGCAGCGTGGCAGTCGACGGCCAGATTGGCGTGCGGGCGATCCACTTCAAGCGGGATCTAAGCGGCACACAGCGCACGGAAACGAGCCCGGGCGTGTTCGCGTTGACGCCGGTAGATACGACGAAGAAGGACACATATTTCCTTCCCAACATCAACGCTCGCTTCCACCTGACCCCGCAGGTGCAATTCCGGCTTGCGGCGACGAAGACGCGGACCCGGCCGCAGTTCTTCGATCTTAATCCGTCGGTCAGCATCGGCCGCCCGCCCGATCCGTGTAATCCGTTGGCGGTGGTGTGCGAAGTCGGGGCAAGTGGCGGAAATCCGAACTTGAAGGATCTCAAGTCCGACAATTACGACGCGAGCCTCGAATATTATTTCTCACGCACCGGCTTCGCTTCGGTCGCAGCCTTCGATCACGAGCTCGAAGGTTTCGTGACAGGCTCGTCTTTTGGCTTGCCAGCGACAAGTCCCGGCGGCTTCCCGATCCGGGTTTCCGCTCCGATCAACTCAGGTAAGGGTCACGTCCGCGGCTTCGAAGCGCAGGTCAACACGTTCTTTGATTTCGCCGGGACACCGGAATGGCTGCATTGGTTCGGGGTCCAGGCCAACCTCACGCACGTCAGCGCCAGCGCGAAATACCCGCGGCCAGTGTGCCCGACGGTAACCATCGGTCAGCCCCCGCCACCCTGTGGCTCGAACTTGACGAGCGACCCCAACGACCTCATCACGCGTCCCCTGCTGTTCGTATCGAAATGGTCGTATAACGTCATCGGCATTTTCGAACGCGGGCCAGCGTCGGTCCGCCTCGCGTATAACAAGCGCAGTCCTTACTGGGCCGACTGGTCAGAACGGGCCGATTTCTCGAGTGGCGGCCAGCCTTATGTGCTGCGCCAGAAGATCCACGAGCCCGGCCGGCTCGACCTGTCGGCGAGCTACACCTTCCGCGATCGCTTTACCTTGTTCGGCGACTGGACGAACATCCTGTCGAGGCCGCAAAAGGCGGATCTCGTCCGGATCGATCCGTCAGGCGCGGTTTTCGACCCTAACGGCGACACGGTAGCGTTCGCGTTCCGCGGGAGGTACACCGAGCGCATCTTGTCGCTTGGCGTTCGTTTCCGTTTCGGCAAATAAGCGGTGCCGTGAAATTCAGGGCCGGGGGGCTATCGTCCTCCGGCCTTTTTCTTAAGCTCACGCAATGACCGATCAGCTATCCAAGACCCGCGTCGTGATTCTCGGGGGCGGCACCGCCGGCTGGATGACCGCCGCCGCGCTGGTCAACCAGCTCGGTCATGCCTGCGACGTGCAATTGATCGAATCCGAGGAGATAGGAATCGTCGGCGTTGGCGAAGCGACGCTCCCGCACATCCGCTACTTCGTCGAAAGCCTTGGCCTCGACGAAGCGGAGTTCATGAAGGCCACCCACGCAACCTTCAAGCTTGGCATCGATTTCCACGACTTCGGTCGGATCGGCAGCCATTATCTGCATCCGTTCGGAAGCTTCGGAGCGCCGCTTAACGACGTTCCATTCCATCATTTCTGGCTGCGATTGCAGGCAGAGGGACGCGGCGGGGCGCTGTGGGACACGTCGATCTGCAACATCATGGCGGCGGGTAACAAGTTCGCGCCGCCGCCGCCCGGAAGCAGTCTCTACAATTACGCCTATCAGTTCGATGCGACTTTGTTCGGACCCTATTTGCGCGGCTATTCGATCGCCCGAGGTGTGACCCGCACCGAAGGCAAGGTGGTCGAGGTTGAGCAGGATGGGGAGAGCGGCGACATCATCGCTCTCAAGCTGGAGAACGGGAAGCGGATCGAAGGCGATCTGTTCGTCGACTGCTCGGGCTTCCGAGCGTTGCTGATCGGTCAAACCCTGAAGGAAAATTGGGAAGATTGGTCGCGCTGGTTGCTTTGCGATCGCGCGGTGGCGATGCCGTGTGAGGCGGCGAACGACAAGATCGGGCCCTTTACCGGCGTCCACGCCATGAGCGCCGGCTGGCGCTGGCGAATTCCACTTCAGCACCGCGTCGGCAACGGCTACGTCTATTCGAGCGCGCATATGAGCGACGCGGATGCCGAGGATGCCCTTGTCGCCGCAGTCGAGGGTGCGCCAATGGCCGAGCCGCGTGTGCTCAAATTCCGCGCTGGGCGGCGCGAGCGCAGCTGGTCGAAGAACGTGGTCGCGGTCGGGCTTGCTTCGGGCTTTCTGGAGCCGCTCGAATCGACTAGTATCTACCTCGTGCAGGGCGCCATCGCGCAGCTCATCGAGATGTTCCCGATCGGCCCGGTGCGAGACCAGGACCGCGACGAATTCAACCGAGTTACAGACGCGGAATATGACCGCATCCGCGACTTTCTCATCCTTCATTACAACGCCACGGTGCGCGACGATTCCGATTTCTGGAACCACGTCCGCACGATGGAGGTGCCCGACACACTGCACGAAAAAATGGAGCTTTGGCGGCGCTCGGCGCGAGTCGCCAAATACAGCCAGGGGTTGTTTTTCGAGCCGAGCTGGGTTGCCGTGTATATCGGCCAAGGCGTGATCCCCGATGGCTGGGATGAACGCGCCGACCTGCCGGGCAGTAGTGAGCTCGAAACCGCCGTCGGACGGGTCCGCAAGCAGGTGAGCGATGCCGTCTGTGCAATGCCCGACCATGCCAACTTCATACGCATGCGCAACGCCTCGATCGAGAGGCCGGCGTGAGCGGTGAGCGCGCGATCAGGAGCATCGCGGTCGCGGGCGCCGGAGTTGTCGGCCTGTCCGCCGCCCTCGCCTTCGCGCGCGCTCTGCCAAGCGCCGGGATCACCATAATTAAATCGACTCCGGACCCAGCGGCGCTGGCCGACACGCTGCCGGTCGCCCAGGCTGCCGGCGCGCGTCTGCACGCACTGTTGGGGCTCGATGAAGAAGAGCTTGTTCGCGCCGGGATCGCCACCCATTTTCTCGGCACTCGATTTGAGGATTGGTCGGCGAGCGGAGCTCCCTGGTGGCACGTGCAAGGCTCTTACGGCAAGCCCGCGGGCGCGATCCCGTTCGACCAGATCTGGGCGCGCGCGCACGCCGCCGGCAAAGCGCAACCTTATGATCGCTACGCGGTCGGCGCGGCGCTCGCCCGGGTGGGCAAGTTCGTCCATCCCGCCGCTGATCCCAATTTTGTCGGGTCACGCTTTGCCTACGGCTTGCGACTAGATCCAGAGCTATATCTGGAGGCGCTGCGCAAGCAGGCGGAAACGGCGAACGTCGCGTTTCAGGAAGGCGACATCGAGCGGGTGGAATTGCGCAGTGATGGCGGAGTCAGCGGGTTACGATTGAGCGGCGGTAGCCGGGTGGAGGCCGACCTGTTCGTCGACTGCACCGGCCCCTCTGCATCGGTGATCAGCGCGGTCGATGACAGTTTCGAGGATTGGGGCAACTGGCTGCCGTTCGACCGGCTGTCCCTCGGCTTCGCCGTGGGCCCGGACGTCCCTCTGCCGGCCGATCGGGTGCGAGCAACACCGGACGGATGGGTCGCGGAATGGCCGTTGCGCGGGCGCACGATGACCGGCCGGCTGAGCCGCCATGCTGGCATCTCCGGGGACGAGGACGGCATCGCGTTGACCCGTGGCCGGCGCTCGCGCCCGTGGGTCCGCAATGTGCTTGCGCTTGGCGACGCTGCGACGGCGATGGATCCGCTCCACCGGCTCAACCTAGACATGGCGCACCACTTGATTCTGCTTGCGCTTGAGCTTCTTCCGGGCCGCGATTTCCACCCGGCCGAAACCGGCGAATACAATCGCCGCGCAGAGCAGGTCACGCGGCGCGTCCGGGACTTCCTCTCCGTGCATTATCTGAGGTCCGGCCGCTCCGACGGCACGTGGCGCGATTTCGCGGCTGCGGCGCCAGCGGACAGCCTTGCCCGGACGTTCGATCAATATGAGTATCGCGGCCGCCTGCCGTTCCACGAAGACGAAAGCGTAAGCCGCGACAGCTGGACCGCGGTCCTGCTGGGGCTAGGCGTCATGCCGAGTGAATTGGATCCCGCGGCCGCTGCCGTCTCGCTCGATGAGGCGCTGATGGCAATGGAGCAGCTGGCTCGGGAGATAGAAGATATCGTCCAGAAGTTGCCGAGCTACGCCGAATATCTAGGCGGAATGAGCGCGGTGCCGCGACGCTGAAAAACCGCGTCCTTTTCGCCCCAATTACCGCAGGCTCGGCGAAATTTGCGGCCTGCCGTCCCTCCAGAATAGCGGCGCGATGTACATAAGTCGTTTGTCGCCGACCTTGCGGCAGCCGCTGCTCGCCTCCCACGCATGGAAGCTCATGAACGAGCGCGCGCCGACCTGGAAAATGCTCTGGTGTCCAGGCCCGCTCAGGCAGCCGGCCTCCGTGTCGCGAAAACTGTGTAGAAGTGGATTCTCCGGCGACTTCGTGCACGGGCCGAGCGCCGTCGAGCAGCTGGCAAAGCCCATGCCGTACGGCGACAGGCGCTGGTCGTCGTTCCAGCCGAAATAAGCGGCGGAAAAGAACAGCTCATACCCCAACGGCGAATGGACCATACTCGGTGCTTCGACCAAATGCTGTTCCCAACTATTGTCATCGTGCAGCAGGGCGACCGACTGTGCGAGGACTGACAGGCCGTCCGCAGCCAGCTGCTGCCCCCAGATCTCCGTATGCTTGCCGATCCGGTTCCCGTCGCTCTTGAAATAGAGATAGAGTTTGCCGTCACTGTCGCGGAAGGGATCGGCGTCGATGCTGCCGCCGAGGTCGAACTGGCAGACGAGCGGCTCGGGAGAGTTGTCAGCGAACGGCCCGAGCGGGTCTGACGCGACCGCTACGCCGATGCACTGCAAGTCCTTTTTTGGATAATTGGCGGTATAATAGAGCAGGAATTTGTTGCCGAGCTGGAGCACTTCGGGAGCCCAGGTGAACCCCGTCTTCGCCCACGGCGCTAGCTTCGGCATCGCGTCGCGGCGCTTGCCGTCGGGATTGGTGACGAACGCCCAATGCACCAGGTCGGCCGACGTCGCCATCGGCACGTTAGGGCCGTCATTGGTCGAATAAGCGATGAATTGGCCGCGATGCAGGAGCACGAAGGCATCGGGAAAATTCTCCCTGAGCACCGGGGCGAACGAGGGCTCGCTCGCCGGCGCGGGCGCCATGCACAACAGACCGAAACTTATCGCGACACTCTTCAGAACAGCGCGCAATGCCACAAGCGCCTCCATTATATTCCTGATCGCATCTAGCACGTCCCGAGCACCATCCAAGCACAGCTTTCGCATCGGCGGTGTTAGACCTATGGTCAGTGGATGCGCTCGCTCTTCCTGATCATTGCCTGCCTTGCGTTTGGCGGCTGCGCAACGACGCTTGCGCAAGCTCCGGCACCAGCGGCCTATGCCAACCCAGTGCTCGATGCCGATTTCCCGGACCCGACAGTCATTCGGGCACCTGACGGCTTTTATTACGGCTATGCGACGCAGACCGAGCGTGCCGGCAAAATGGTCAATATACAGGTCGCGCGTTCACCCGACCTTGTCCACTGGCAGCATCTCGGGGATGCGCTCCCGGACAAGCCATCCTGGGCATCGAAGACGCAAGACTTCTGGGCCCCCCATGTACTCCGCGACGGTGGGCGTTATTACATGTATTATTCTGCCAAGCCCGACAGCGCGGACGAGCGGCACGGGCTGTGCTTGGCAGTTGCCACCTCGATGGCGGCCGCGGGGCCGTTCGTCGACCTAGGCCACCCGCTGCAATGCGGCAGAGAATTCGTCAACATCGACCCCATGGCGTTCGACGACCCGGCATCCGGCAAGCGGTTGCTCTATTGGGGCTCGGGATTCGCGCCCATCAAGGTGCAGGAGCTCGGCCGGGACCGCGTGTCCTTCGCGCCCGGAAGCTCCCCCAAAAATCTGGTTTGGCCGGCCGCTAGCAGGGATTCCTTCCCGGCCCTCGTCGAGGGTGCATGGGTCGTGCGCCGCGGTGGACGGTACTATTTGTTTTACTCGGGCGACAATTGCTGTGGGCCCAAAGCCAATTACGCGGTGATGGTCGCCCGGTCGAATAGCCCATTTGGACCATTCGAGACTCTCGAGCAGGCGCGCGGCACGCCCCACAGCATCGTCCTCGCGAGATGCGGGAACTGGTTTGCTCCTGGCCATAATTCAATCGTCAGCGACGCGACAGGGCGTGACTGGATCGCCTATCACGCGGTCGATGTTCGCCAGCCGCGGGAAAAGCCAACCGACGACCCTAACACTCGCCGCGTGATGCTGGTGGACCGAATTTTGTGGGACAATGGATGGCCGGTCATCCTCCGCCCTGAGTGTGGCGCTTTGTCTTCGCCTGTCGTTACGACAGTCCACTAACTCCTTGCGCGAGCCGGGATCATCGACGGGTGACTTAAGATTCCCTGGGGCGCAAAGGGCAATGTTTTGGGCCGGTTGCGCCGCCATTACGCTTGGTGTGCTCCTTCATTTGCCGATGCTTGTCATGGCACACCACATGGGCAATCGGCTGTCCGGCGTCTCCATGGACGCCAGGATGTGGATCGGGATGGCCGCTATCCTGCTTGGCGTGCCGGCCGCGATCTACGGCGCGCTTCCGGCGCGGCTCGCGGCGCTCGATTCCCAAGCCGGTACCAATTACGAAGCTCCGGATTCGACGTCCCTCAATCGCTGGCATGCCAGCGTTCTCGCGACTCTCATTCTGGCGTTAGTGATCGACGTGATGAAGCCGGCAACGCTCGGCTTCGTGCTGCCCGGAATGGCAAGCGAATATGGGATCAACAAGGCGACGGTGGCGTGGCTGCCGTTCGTCGCCTTAGTCGGGACTACGATCGGGTCCTTGTTCTGGGGCTGGCTGGCCGATGTCTACGGGCGCCGAGTGTCGATCTTGCTGTCGACGATCCTGTTTGTTTCGACGTCAATTTGCGGCGCGATGCCCTTGTTCCAGCTGAACCTACTGATGTGCTTCCTAATGGGCTGCTCCGCCGGTGGAATGCTGCCGGTGGTCTATACCCTGCTTGCCGAAATCATGCCGCCACGGCACCGTTCGTGGGTTCTCGTGCTGGTCGGCGGGACCGGCCTCATCGGCGGCTATCTCGCAGCCAGCGGCGCTGCGCACGCCTTCGAGCCGCATTTTGGGTGGCGCGTGCTGTGGCTGCAGGGTTTTCCAACCGGCATCCTCCTGCTCGCGCTCGCGCCCCTGATCCCTGAATCGCCGCGCTTCCTCGCTGAGCAAGGCAGGGACGCCGAGCTCGAAGAGATGCGCCGCAAGTTCGGGATCGTCGAGCGCCGGCGCGAAGCAAGGCTACCGGCCGACGAGGCCACCGCCGCACAGAACCCCGGCCGTCTGACCGCTGCACTAGTGGTTACCGCAGTGTCGTGGAGCCTGATCAACTTCGGCTTGCTCTTGTGGCTACCGATCGACCTTGAAGCCCGCGGCTACAGCAGCGCGCTGGCGAGCGGAATCTTGGCGAGCTCGGCGATGATCGCCCTGCCAACGATTGGTGTCGCAGCCTGGCTGTACAGCCGAGTGAGCAGCAAAGGGACGCTGGTCGGCACGTTGGTCATCAGTTTTGCCGGGCTGGTTGGAGCATTGTTGCCGCCGCCCATTCTGTCATCGCAGTCGGTACTGATTGCGGTGATTGCGACATTGATTGTCGGCACCAACAGTATGATTGCCGTGCTGTTGCCTTATTGCGCGGAGAATTCCCCACTTGGGGTCCGCGGGCGGGCGACAGGACTGGTCGCGGGGGGAAGCAAGTTCGGCGGAGTCGCAGTTCAGAGCTTGGCGCTTGTCGGCTTTACTCCGACCCTGACTGGAGCCGCCCTGGCGCTGCTTGGGCCGATAGCGCTGTCCATCGCACTTGTCGGATGGATTGGGCGCGATACTGATCTGCCCCCTTCTGAGTGGTCCAAAATCAATGTTATTTTGGACCACGAAGGAGATTGGGAATGCCATCGAAGAAGCACAAGCCGGAGGAGATTATCGGCAAGCTGCGTGAGGCGGAGATCGT
>JACDEB010000091.1 GCA_013816595.1 Sphingomonas sp.
GCGTCCCGTCCCGATGAGCCGTCTGCTTCAGGGAGAGGTGGGATCAGGAAAGACGGTGGTTGCGGCGGCGGCGTGCGTCATCGCGGCGCGCAATGGCTACCAGGCGGCGTTGATGGCGCCGACCGAAATTCTCGCCCGCCAGCATCACGCGACGCTACTGGGCCAGCTCGACAGCATCGGCGTTCGAGTCGCGATCCTCACCGGGCGCGAGAAAGGCAAAGCGCGTCAGGCGGTCCTGATGGGCCTCGCCGACGGCTCGATCGACATCCTGATCGGCACCCACGCCATTTTCCAGGACAAGGTCACCTATCGCAACCTCGGCCTCGCGGTGATCGACGAACAGCATCGCTTCGGTGTGTCCCAGCGGCTGCTGCTCAGCGCCAAGGCGGGGCGTCCGCCGCATCTGCTGGTGATGACCGCGACCCCGATCCCGCGCACCCTGACTCTGACCCAATATGGCGAGATGGACGTCAGCGCGATCGACGAAATGCCGCCCGGACGAAGCCCGGTTGAAACGCGGGTCATCAGCGATGAGCGGCTGGGCGAAGTGATCGATGGGCTCGACCGCCATCTCGCCGGTGGCGGCCAGGCATTTTGGGTGTGCCCGCTGGTCGAGGAGAGCGAAAAGTCCGACGCCGCCGCGGCCGAGGAGCGCGCGCGCGTCCTTCGCCTGCGCTTCGGCGACGATCGCGTCGGGCTGGTTCACGGGCGCATGAAAGGGCCGGACAAGGATTTGGTCATGGCGCGCTTCGCATCGGGCGAGCTCGGCGCGCTGGTCGCGACGACGGTGATCGAGGTCGGGGTTGATGTGCCCAGTGCGACCCTGATGATCGTCGAGGGTGCCGAGCGATTTGGCCTCGCCCAGCTTCACCAATTGCGCGGGCGTGTGGGGCGCGGAGCGGGCAGGAGCATCTGCCTGCTCATCCGCGGTCAGCAGCTGAGCGAAAGCGGCCGCGCCCGGCTGGCCCTGATGCGCGAAACCAATGACGGCTTCCGCATCGCCGAGGAGGATTTGCGGCTGCGCGGGCCGGGCGAGATACTCGGTACCAGGCAATCGGGCGAGGAGGCGTTTCGAGTGGCGCGGATCGAGGATGTCGAGCAGCTCGCCCAGATCGCCCAGGACGACGCGCAACTGCTGCTCGAACGCGACGGCGGCCTCGCGGGTGCGCGCGGCCAGGCGGCGCGGACGTGCCTCTACCTCTTCGAACGCGACCAGGCGGTCGGGCTTATCAGGAGCGGTTAGCGCAACGTATTCCTGCGCAGGCAGGAACCCAGCCCGGTGAAGCCGATCTTTTGTTCGCAGTAGTGAGCGCTGCGCGCGCCTGGACTCCTGCCTTCGCAGGAGCACTATTTGGTCAGCAGCCCGTGCTTCTTCTTGCCCAGGCTGAGCTTGCCCTCCGTCACCACCAACGCCGGGTCGCTGACCACGACATCGTCGAGCCGCACCGCGCCTTCGGCGATCTTGCGCTTGGCTTCGCCGTTGGAGGCGCAAAAGCCGAGCCCGGTCAGCGCGGTCAGGACCGACATGCCTGCGCCAGTCGACAGGCTCGGCAAATCCTCGCCCGTTCCGCCACCAGAGAATGTCTCCGCGGCGGTACGTTCGGCGGCCTCGGCGGAGTCGCGGCCGTGAAGCAATGCGGTCGCCTCGGTCGCCAGGCGGATCTTCGACTGATTGATGTCGGACCCGGCCAGCGCTTCCAGCCGGGCGATTTCCGTCAGGTCGAGGTCGGTGAACAGCTTCAAAAACCGCCCAACATCCGCGTCCTGCGTGTTGCGCCAGAATTGCCAATAATCATACGGACTGAGCTGATCGGCATTGAGCCACACCGCGCCCTGCGACGTCTTGCCCATCTTGCCGCCATCGGCGGTGGTGATCAGCGGCGTGGTCAGGCCGTAAACCTCGGTCGCGTCCATGCGCCGGTTGAGTTCGATCCCGTTGACGATATTGCCCCATTGGTCGGACCCGCCCATCTGCAGCCGGCAATCGGAGCGCCGCGCCAGTTCCAGGAAATCATAGGCCTGGAGGATCATGTAATTGAATTCGAGGAAGGTCAGCGGCTGTTCGCGATCAAGCCGCAATTTGACGCTGTCGAAGGTCAGCATCCGGTTGATGGTGAAGTGGCGGCCGACATCGCGCAGCAATGCCACATAATTTAGTTGGTCGAGCCACTCGGCATTGTTGAGCAGAAGCGCATCCGACGGCCCGTCGCCAAAGGTCAAAAAGCGCTCGAAGACTTTGCGGATGCCGGCGATATTGGCGTTGATGTCGTCGTCGGTCAGCAATTTACGCGACTCATCCTTGCCCGATGGATCGCCGACCTTGGTCGTTCCACCGCCCATCAGCACCAGCGGCCGGTGACCCGCTTGCTGCAAGCGCCGGAGCATCATGATCTGGACCAGGCTGCCGACGTGGAGCGAGGGCGCGGTCGCGTCGAACCCGATGTACGCGGTCACCACCTGCTTTGCGGCCAGCGCGTCGAGCGCGTCGGCATCGGTCGCCTGATGGATGTAGCCGCGCTCGTCGAGCAGGCGCAGCAGGGAGGAATTGTAACCGGACATGAGTTGGGCTTAGCCAAGTCGCCGCGCGCGCGAAAGCGGAGTCCCGCTTTGGCCGGAAACACGATATGAATGCGCGATGCAGCTCGACCTCGTGCCCCATCCGGCAACTCCGCCGGCCGATCCGGCCTTCAAGCTGTGGGCGAACGTCGATTATGCCGGCGCGTTCGGCGCGACCGGCACGCTCAACATCTGGTTCGGGATTGGTGCTCCAATCGGCCGCTTCGTGATTCCCACAAGCGAGGAACCCGGCCGCCGCGACGAGTTGTGGCGCACCACCTGTTTCGAGGCTTTCCTCCGTGCCGACGGCGAAGAAGCGTATCGCGAATATAATTTCGCGCCGTCGGGCGATTGGGCGGCCTATGATTTCACCGCCATCCGCGAGGGCATGACCGAAACTCCGGTCGACAGCCCGCCGTACATCCGCTGCGAAGATAATCTGACCTGGTTCGCATTCGGAGCGACGGTCGCGATCGAGGCCGGGCACGATTGGGCGCTCGGTCTTTCGGCCGTGCTTGAAGAGCAAGACGGGACCAAATCCTATTGGGCACTCGCGCATCACGGCGACCAGCCCGATTTTCACGACCCGGCTTGCTTCACCGCACGGCTCGAGTGACCGGCTTTTTGCAACTTCGTCATTGCGAGGAGCGTAGCGACGCGGCAATCCACGCCTACCACTCACTGGAATGGATGGCTTCGCTGCGCTCGCAATGACGGAATGTCTGTTTGGAATTGACCGGCTGCTGGCCGATGCCTCGCTGCGCGCCCCGCTCGAGGGCAAGCGCGTGGCGCTCCTCGCTCATCCGGCGTCGGTCACCCGCGACCTCGGTCACAGCCTCGACGCGCTGATCGCGGCGGGCGTGAACATCAGCGCGGTGTTCGGGCCGCAGCACGGCGTGCGCGGCGACCTCCAGGACAATATGATGGAATCGCCCTTTTACACCGATCCGACCTATGCGGTGCCGGTCTTCAGCCTCTATGGCGAGGAGCGCCGGCCGACCGGTCAGTCGATGTCGACGTTCGACGTCCTTCTGGTCGACCTTCAGGACCTCGGCTGCCGAATCTACACTTTCGTCACCACCTTGCTCTACGTGCTCGAAGCTGCGGCCGAGCATGGAAAAGCGGTGTGGGTGCTCGACCGCCCCAATCCCGCCGGACGTCCGGTCGAAGGCAATATCCTCGAGCCCGGCTGGGAAAGCTTCGTCGGTGCCGGACCGATGCCGATGCGCCACGGCCTGACGTTGGGCGAAATGGGCCATTGGTTCATCGAGCGGTTCAAGCTCGACGTCGATTACCGGGTGATCGCAATGACCGGCTGGGCGCCCGATAGCGCTCCGGGCTTCGGCTGGCCAGCGGACCGCGTGTGGATCAACCCGTCGCCCAATGCCGCCAACCTCAACATGGCCCGGGCCTATGGCGGGACGGTCATGCTCGAAGGCACGACCTTGAGCGAGGGCAGGGGCACCACCCGCCCGCTCGAACACTTCGGTGCGCCCGATATCGAAGCCACGACGATTGCCGCCGAGATGGAGCGGGTCGCGCCCGATTGGCTCGCCGGATGCACGCTCCGCGACACGTGGTTCCAGCCGACCTTCCACAAGCATGTCGGCGCCTTGTGCAACGGCCTATTCATCCATGCCGAGGGACCGCGCTACGACCACAATGCGTTCCGTCCGTGGCGCCTTCAGGCGCTCGCCTTCAAGGCCATTCGTAATGTCATGCCCGATTACGAACTGTGGCGCGATTTCCCCTACGAATATGTGTTCGACAAGCTCGCCATCGACGTCATCAACGGATCGACCAAGCTGCGCGAATGGGTTGACGACCACGAAGCAGGGCCGGGCGATCTCGAAGCCTTTGCCGCACCCGATGAGCATCACTGGACCGCGGAGCGGAGCGCGCATCTGCTCTATTGATCGCGCGCCGCCGCCAGCGTGGTTAACGAAGAAGTAGGTGGTTTGCCCGTATCCCGTCGCCAACAAAGCTCGTGGGGACGGACAGCTAATGGCGACGCAAGGGATTGAAGAAGTCACCGAAAACGCAATCCGTGCGGTGGCGCGCGATTGCGGCTCGCTGTCGATGGAATGCAGCGACGTCGCCGGTTACGTCAGCGGCGTTTCGGACCGCATTGGCGAACATTTGAAGGTGCTCGATCAGCTTGAGGATGTCACCAATCGCCTCCTCAGCGATCAGGCGCGAGTGTCCGATTCCACCGACGAGGCGCGGCTTTTGAGCGAGCAGGCCAAGGCCAAGCTCGAGGCCGGGCGCGACGCCATCGAAGGCACCATCGCGGGTTTCAAGGGGCTGACCTATCTGGTTGTCCAGCTGGGCGAGCGAATGGCCGGCTTCGCTTCGGCGATGAGCCAGGTCCAGACCGTTTCCTCGACCATCGAGACGATCGCTCGAAAGACCAACATGCTGGCGTTGAATGCGACCATCGAAGCGGCGCGCGCCGGCGATGCCGGGCGCAGCTT
>JACDEB010000019.1:0-14846 GCA_013816595.1 Sphingomonas sp.
GTCAATGAGGGCGCGAAAATCCTCGAGGAAGGGATCGCCCAGCGCGCCTCGGACATCGATGTCGTGTGGGTCTATGGCTATGGCTGGCCGGTCTATCGCGGCGGGCCGATGCACTGGGCCGACAGCGAGGGCCTGGCCAAGATCGTCGAGGGCTTGAAGCGCCAGGAAGCGCGCATGGGCAAGGACTTCAGCTTCTCCAGATTGCTCCTCAACAAGGCCGAGAACGGCGAGCGGTTCGGCCGTTAGGCCGCAGCGCGTTTAGGCCCGCCGAGCAAGAGCAGCATCGCCAGCGCCATTGCCGCTACGCCGGCGCTGGTGGCGAAGGTCGCGGCGCTGCCCTCGCGGTCCCACAACAGGCCCGCGCCGAGACTCGCCAGCAAGGTGCCGATGCCGCTCACAAACCAGAAGGCGCCGAACGCGGTCGCGCGCTGTTTTTCGGGCGCGCTGTCGGCGATCATCCGCGAGAATATGCCCTGGGTCAGCGCCATATGCGCACCCCACAGGACCGTTCCCAGCCCGACACCGATCAAGGTCGATGATACGGCCAGCACCAGATTGCCCGCAACCAGCACCCCGAGACCCGCGAGCAGGATGGTCCGCGGACTCATGTGATCGCTCAGCGCGCCCGCCGGATAAGCGAGCAGCACATAAGCAAGGTTGAACAGGACCAGGGTCAGCGGTGACCAGGTCTCCGACAGGCCGATTTCGATCCCCTTAAGGATCAGGAAGGCCTCGGAAAAGCGCGCCAGAGCGAACAGGAAACCGACCGCCAGCAGGCGCTTGGTGTCCGCCCCAAGGTCGCGGAATCCGGCCAGGACCGGCGCCTTTTTGGACGCATCGACATGCCTGGCCGGTTCGCGCAGCGCGACCCATGCCAGCGCGACCGAAAGGAAGGCGGGGATGACCGCGACCCAATAGACCGCCCGGATATTGCCCGCGAACCACATCATCAGCCCGATCGCGGCGATCGGCGCGAGCATCGCCCCGACGGTGTCGAGCGACTGGCGCAACCCGAAGGCGCGGCCGCGGATTTCGGGTGGAGTCTCATCGGCCACCATGGCATCGCGCGGGCTGCCGCGAATGCCCTTGCCGATGCGGTCGATGAAGCGCGCGGCCATCAGCGCCAAGGCGCTCCCCGCAAGCGGGAACAGCGGCTTGGTTAATGCGGCAAGCCCATAGCCGGCGAGGATCAGCGGCTTGCGCCGCTGGCTTTTGTCCGACGCCCGGCCCGATGCGAGCTTGGCGAAATTGGCGGTCGCCTCGGCGATCCCGTCAATCGCCCCGAGCGCGGTCGCCGGAAGTCCGAGCACGATCGTCACGAACGCCGGCAGAAGCGCGTGATAAATCTCGCTCGACAGGTCCATCAGCATGCTGACGAAACCCAGGATCCAGACGTTTCGCGGTAAAGGCGGGCGAGACTGGGACGAACGCTTGCTCATCGTCATCCCATGGCGGCAATTTGCAACGCCTTGCAACCGCGCGGCCAACATTCTTGTCCGCAACATTGACGCCGACCTAACATTTGTTACGCTGCAACGATGATCGGGGGACCATCACCAGCCAAGCTCGCCGCGCGTTTGACCGCCGTTGCGCAGAACTGGATCACCGACAGTTCCGCGGACCGCAACGATCGTGCCCAGCGCCGCCTCCTGGCCGCGGTCGAGGCCGCTCAGCCGGCGACGTTGAACCAGGTCGCGCAAAAGGTAGGGCGCGGCGCACCGGCGGTCAGCCGTTCGGTCGAAGCACTGGTCCGCGCCGGGCTGATCGATCGCACCGCCGATCCAGACAACCGCCGCCGGCTCGCGCTCACGGTGACCGAAGCCGGCCGCGATCTGCTCAACAGTCCGCCCAAGGGCAATGAACTCGCCGCTCGGCTCGAGCGGTTCGCGCAGAGCGAATTGCGGGCGCTAGAGCGGGCCGTCGAAATCCTCGAACAACGCCACTGATTGAAAAGGGCCCGGCACGATGATCCTTTATGCTTTGGTCGCGACCCTCATTCTGGCGGCACTTGGACTTTCGGTTCAACTGGTCACTGCCGCCGTCAAGACCGGCCAGTTGCGCCCTCGGCCCGAGGCGCTGGCGCTCGGCGCGGTGACCAATTTCTTCGACACGCTGGGGATTGGTTCGTTCGCTCCGACCGTCGTCTGGTTTCGCTTTCGGCGCCTCGTGCCCGACCGGCTGATCCCGCTGACCATGCTCGTCGGCTATACCGTCCCGGCGATCCTCCAGGGCGTGATTTTCCTCATCCTGCTCGGCGTGAAGGTCGATCCGCTGCTGCTTCTCGCGTGCATGATTGCGATGGTCGCGGGCGGCTTCGCCGGGGTGCCGATCGCGGCGCGCGCACCGATAAGGTTGATCCAGTTCGTCATTGGCACCGCGCTTCTGATTGCGGCATTTTTCTACACCCTTTCAAACCTTGGAATGATGCCTGCGGGCGGCACCGCGACCAGCTTGCCGCTGTCGCTATCGATCGTCACCGTCCTGGCCCATTTCGCACTTGGCATATTGCTCAGCTTCGGGGTCGGCAATTATGCGCCGACCTTGGCCATGCTCAGCCTGATGGGGATGGACCCACGGCTTGCCTTCCCAATCATGGCCGCGGCCGCCGGCTTTGCCGGAACCGCTGCCTCGGTGCGGTGCATCGGGACTCTGAAAATCGATCTCCGGATCGCAATCGGGCTGACAATTGGAGCAATACCGGCAACTCTGGTCGCTGCGTTCGTGGTCAAGGAAATGCCGCTCGAACTGCTTCGCTGGCTGGTCGTCGTCGTCGTCACTTATGCCGGATTGACCTTGCTTGCGGCCGCCGCGCGCAAGGCTGATCTGGTTCCCGACGACCCCGCCGTGACCGCAATTACCGACTGAGCCGGGGCACATTGCCGCACTGCAGCAATTGCGCTAGGGAGCGCGCTTAATCCCAATCGGAAAAGTGACATGAATCTTCGCAACGTGGCGATCATCGCCCACGTCGATCACGGCAAGACGACGCTCGTCGACCAGTTGTTCCGCCAGTCGGGCACCTTCCGCGACAATCAACGCGTGGAAGAGCGCGCGATGGATTCCAACGAGCTCGAGAAAGAGCGCGGGATTACGATCCTCGCCAAATGCACTTCGGTCGAATGGCAGGGGACCCACATCAACATCGTCGATACACCGGGCCACGCCGATTTCGGCGCCGAGGTCGAACGCATCCTGTCGATGGTCGATGGCGTGATCCTGCTGGTCGATGCCGCCGAAGGCCCGATGCCGCAGACCAAATTCGTCACCGGCAAGGCGCTCGCTCTGGGCCTCAAGCCGATTGTCGTGGTCAACAAGATCGACCGTCCCGACGCGCGCGCCGCCGAAGTCCTCGATGAGGTGTTCGAACTGTTCCTCAATCTCGAGGCCAATGACGAGCAGCTCGACTTTCCGACGCTTTATGCTTCGGGCCGCGCCGGTTATGCCGGCCTCAAGGACGACATTGGCGACGGCGACCTCAATCCGTTGTTCCAGACCATCGTCGACCATGTCCCGGCGCCCGCGCTCGATCCGCAAGGCGAGTTCAAGATGCTCGCGACCCTGCTCGACCGCGACAATTTCCTCGGCCGCATCCTGACCGGCCGGATTGAGAGCGGAACGCTTAATATCAACGACCCGATTCGCGCGATGGACGTCAACGGCAAGATCGTCGAGGATGGCCGGGTGACCAAATTGTTCGCGTTCGAAGGCCTTGAGCGAGTGCCGGTCGAAAGCGCCAAAGCGGGCGACATCGTGGCCATTGCGGGCCTGATGAAGGCGACCGTGTCCAACACCATCGGAACGCCGCAGATTACCGAACCGCTTCACGCCCGCGAAATCGATCCGCCGACATTGAGCATGACCTTTTCGGTCAACGACAGCCCGTTCGCCGGCAAGGACGGCGACAAGGTCCAGAGCCGGGTCATCCGCGAACGCCTGGCCCGCGAAGCCGAAGGCAACGTCGCGATCCGGATCAGCGAGACCCCGGGCGGCGAGGCGTTCGAGGTCGCCGGCCGCGGCGAACTCCAACTCGGCGTGGTTATCGAGACCCTGCGCCGCGAAGGCTTCGAGCTCGGCATCTCGCGCCCGCGCGTGCTCTACCGCGACGGTCCCGATGGCCGCGAGGAGCCGTATGAAACCGTGGTCGTCGATGTCGACGACGAATTTTCCGGAACCGTCATCGACAAGATGGCGATGCGCAAAGCCGAAATGACCGACATGCGGCCGTCGGGGGGGGGCAAGACCCGGCTGACCTTTTCGGCCCCCTCGCGCGGGCTGCTCGGCTATCACGGCGAATTCCTGTCCGACACGCGCGGCACCGGGATCATGAACCGCCTGTTCGAGAAATACGGGCCGTTCAAAGGCCGCATCGACGGGCGTCAGAACGGCGTCCTCATCTCGATGGAAAACGGCAAGGCTGTGGCCTACGCGCTCAACATGATCGAGGAACGCGGGGTGCTCTTCATCTCGCCCGGCGACGACCTCTACGAAGGCATGGTGATCGGCGAAAATGCCAAGACCCAGGACCTCGAGGTCAATCCGCTGAAATCCAAGCAGCTGACCAACTTCCGCGCCTCGGGTCCCAAGGACGAGAGCATCCGCCTTACGCCGCCGCGGCGGATGAGCCTGGAGCAGGCGATTGCCTATATTCAGGACGACGAGCTGGTCGAAGTCACGCCCAAGGCGATCCGAATCCGCAAACGTCACCTCGATCCGCATTTGCGCAAGCGCGAATCGCGGCGGATGGAAGCCGCCTGAGGCACCTGCCGCGGCTAAGCGAATTGACTGCTCGCAATCGCTGATTGGCCAGTCTAGCTTTCCGTCGCACTCGGGACGGTAAGGGGTCGACTATGCGACGCGCGCGGATTTCAATTCTGGGATTTCTTCTTGCCGGGGCGCTAGTTGCTCCGCCGATTGCCGCTGCTCCGGTTGACCAACGCCTGACCCAGGTCCTGCAATGGCGCGAGCTTGGGCCGTTCCGCGCCGGCTGGGCCTCGGTCATTTCGGGTGCGGCGAGCAAACCTGACACCTTCTACTTCGGCGCATCGGGCGGTGGTATCTGGAAAACCGACGACAGCGGCCGCACATGGCGCAGCGTGTTCGATCGCGGCGCCAGTTCCGCGATCGGCGCGATCGCAGTGGCGCCGTCCAATCCCGAGGTGATTTACGCCGGCGCCGGCCAGCCCGAGCCGCGCTATGACGTGCAGTCCGGGCGCGGCGTCTATCGTAGTAGCGACGGCGGCAAGAGCTGGACCGACCTCGGCCTCCACGACACCAAATATATCGGCGAAATCTGGGTCGATCCCAAGGATGCCGATCATGTCGTCGTCGCCGCGGTCGGCCATTTCTTCGGCGTTAGCGATTCGCGCGGCATTTATCGCTCCACCGACGGCGGCAGGACCTGGGCGCATTCGCTTGCTCCCGGTGGGTTCACCGGAGCAGTCGACATCACCGGCGACCCGGCCAATTCCAAGACCCTGTTCGCCTCGACTTGGGAAGGTCGGCAGTGGCCGTGGCAAAGCTATTTCACGGAGGCGTCCGGGCCGGGCAGCGGGGTGTGGCGCAGCGACGATGGCGGCGCCCGCTGGAAACGGCTGACGGGCGGCGGCTGGCCCGACGGCCCGATCGGCCGCATCAGCCTGGCCGCGACCCGCAAGAACGGCGCGCTGCGGGTCTATGCGGTGATGGATTCGAAGAAGAATGGCGGAATGTGGCGCAGCGACGACGGCGGCGCGCATTGGCGCAAGGTCAATGACGAAAAGGCCTTTTCGTCTTATTACGCCAGCCGGATCACGGTCGATCCGCGCGACCCCGACGTGGTTTACACTGTCGGCCAGTCGATCCGCCGCTGCGATCAGGGTGGCGCGCATTGCATCATCACCCGCGGCAGTCCTGGCGGCGACGATTATCACGACATCTGGATCAATCCGCTCCATCCCGATCGCATGGCGGTGGCGTCGGATCAAGGCGCGGCGATCAGCGTCAATGGATCGAAGACCTGGGGCGATTGGTACAATCAGCCGACCGGCCAGCTCTACCACCTCGCCGTCGACAACCGTTTTCCCTATTGGATTTACTCGGGCCAGCAGGACAGCGGGACCGTCGCCATCGCCAGCCGCAGCGATTACGGAGCGCCCAATTTCCGCGACTGGCACCCGGTCGGGGGCGACGAGCGCGATTACGACATCCCCGATCCCCAGGACCCGAGCATCGTTTATGGCTCGGGGCTTGGCGGGCACGTCACCCGGTGGGACTCCAATACCGGCACTGTGACCGACATTTCCCCGTTCCCTTTGCCCAATTACGGCCTTCGCCCGACCACGGTCGAACATCATTTCAACTGGGTCAATCCGCTGGTTGCGGCGCGGGCCGGGGCCAATGCGCTCTATCTTGGCGGAGATGTCATTTTTCGGACGCTCGACCGCGGCAACAGCTGGGCGGTGATCAGCCCCGACCTCACCGGCAAGCAGGCCGATGCGCAGCGCTGCGTCGATGCGATTGCGGTCCCGGACGCCGCTGCTTGCGGATATGGCACGATCGTGTCGATCCAGCCCTCGCCGCATTCGGCCGATGAAATCTGGGCGGGCAGTGATAGCGGCGTGCTCAGCATCACTCGCGATGGCGGGCGCAGTTGGCAATCGGGCTTGCTTCCGGGGGTGAAGCCGTGGAGCAAGATTTCGAGCATCGACCAATCCTATCGCGACCGGGGGACTGCATATCTCGCGGTCGATGGCCAGCGGATCGACGATTTCGAACCCCATGTTCTGCGCACCCGCGATGGCGGCAAGACGTGGCAGGAAGTCACTGCGGGCCTTCCCGCCGGCCAGGCGGTCAGCGTCGTCCGCGCCGACCCGTTGCGCCCAGGCCTGCTCTATGCCGGGACCGAAACCGGGGTGTTCGTCAGCTTCGACGACGGCGATCAGTGGCAGTCCCTCCAGCAGAATTTGCCGACCGCCTGGGCGCGCGACCTGCTGGTCAAGGGCGACGACCTCGTCACCGCGACCCAGGGACGGGCAATCTGGATTCTCGGCGATCTTGCTCTGCTCCGTCAACTCAAGCCCGCGATGACCGCCAAGGCGGCGCATCTTTTCACCCCTGCCGCCGCGTCTCACGTTCGCTTCGACAATAATCACGATACGCCGCTCCCGCCCGAAACCGCAGTCGGCCAGAACCCGCCGCAAGGCGCGGTGATCGATTATTGGCTCGGCACCGCACCCAAGGGTCCGGTGATGCTCGAAATCAAGGACCGCGCGGGCAATGTCGTGCGCCGTTTCTCCAGCGCGGATCGCCCGCAGGACCTCGATGGCGAACGCTATTTCGCCGAGGGTTGGACTCGATCGCAACCGGTCCTGTCGGCCCGGCCCGGCCTCAACCGCTGGGTCTGGGACCTCAACGTCGAGCGGCCCAAGGCGGTCGAATATAGCTATAGCATCGCTGCCATCTGGGGCGTCGCAACGCCGCTTCTGCCGCAGGGCCCGATGGTCGCGCCCGGGCGCTATACCGCGACACTCACGGTCGATGGGCGGTCGCAGAGCGTAGCAGTCGATGTCACCGCCGACCCCCGAGTGCGCGGCGCCGATTATGCCGCGTCCCTTGCCTTCTCCAATTCGCTTTACGCGCCGCTGGACAAAGCGTGGCGCGGATATGCCGAAACAGAAGCGGTGCGCGATGCTCTTGGTCAACGGGCTGAAACATTGGGCAAAGGACCATTGGCCGACGAGGCGAGGGCGCTTGCCGGGCGGCTCGAACCGCCGGCTGCGGCGAACAGCGGCTTCGGCGGCTTGAGCGGAATTCTGACCGGGATCGAAACCTCGGTCGAGGCCAGCGACGAAGCCCCTTCAGCGGCATTGCGAGCGACCGCCGCACGGACCAGCGCTGCGATCGATGCGGCGTGGAGCCAATGGCAGTCGATCCGCACCGCGGACCTTGCAGCGCTCAATCGGAAGCTGGTTGCGGCGGGCGCCAAACCGGTGCTTGTCCCGACCGAAAGCGAATATCGCACCGCGCCGCCGGTCGGCGGGATCGACCTGCCCTAAAAGCTAGGCGCAGCCCTCGACGAATTGGATCGCCGCGGTGCCGGCGTGGATGGTCGCGACCTTGCGTCTGAAATCGGTCTCGAAGCGAATGCCGCGCTTCCCCAGGACGGTCCAGAACGTCAAATATTCGGCCGGCAGTCCGGCGTAATGATGGGGCTCAGCCTTGAGCTTGACGCCATATGCGCGGCGCACCTGCTGAGCTGTAGCGCCGACCCCGATCCCGCGCGGCGTTCGATCCGGGCTGCCCGAACCAAGCGATATTCGGGCGAGCGTCTTGTCCTCGAACATATAATAGACGCCGCGCGGCCCCGCCTTGCTCTCCTTCTCCACGCAAATATCGTCGCTTTCGATCGCTTCCCCAACCAACTTGCCGCCAAGCGCCTTTTCCGCCTGCTTTATGGTCATTCCGATCCGGACCGGGCCGAGTCCATCGACCGTAAGCACCGGCTTCCCTGATGCCGGCGCCATGGCGGCAGCACCGGCCGCCGCCAAAAGTGCGATTGCCAACCTCATGCTTTGTGTCCCAGCGCCAGAATCCTGTCCCATTCTTCCTTGCGCACCGGGGCAACCGACAGGCGCGACTGACGCAGCAGGATCATGTCGGTGAGCGCCACCTCGGCCTTGATCGCCTTGAGCGTGACCGGCCCCACCGGCTCGATCGGTGTGACTTCGACCGAGACCCAGGCGTTATCTTTGGGATCGGGCGCGGGCCCGCGCGACACCTCAACCATCCCGACCACCGCGGGCTCGACCAATGACCGGTAGAAAAAGGCGCGATCGCCCGCCTTCATCGTCCTTAGGTGCAGGCGCGCGGCGTTATTGCGCACTCCATCCCACTCTGTTTTGCCGTCGCGCACGAGGTCGTCCCAGCTGTAACTCGATGGTTCGGACTTGATCAGCCAAAATGCCATCGGACGCACATATCGAGGGATTGCGGCAAGCGGAAGCGATTCCGGGGTTAAAGCGAAGTTTTCGCAACCCATTCGATTTCAAAAAACGTATACTTTTCAATGGTTTCCGCCGTTCATCCCGGCCTTGTCACGGTTCACCGATGATTGGTTTCAAAATAGGAAATAGACCCCTATCTGACCATTAACGAAACGAAAGCGAGTGAGCCAAGACGCGCATTTGACGCCGGGCTCCGGGGCAAGACGGACAATAGCCGACATCGGCATCGCGCGATTGATGCGCACCGACGAGGCTTTGTCCGCCATTAGGGCAAAGATTTTGATCAAGCTTCTGGGACGCCGCGGCATTGCCGCGGTGATGGGTATTTTACTGGTATTGATGGAATCGGCCCCGGCCAACGCGCAAGGCGCAGCGGCGTTGAAGGTCGATTCGGTCGTCCGCAACATCGATTTCGACCTTAGCGCCAAGCCGCTCGGCACCGCCGCGGTCAGCGCCACTGCTCAAACGACGGTTGCGACCGCGGTTCAGACTGTCGCTGGCACCTTTGGTCAGAAGAGCTTCGCCAACGAAGCTAGCTGGCTTTTCCGGGGCGGTTGGCCGCTCCAGGCGCTGGTCGACAAATTCGCCACCAACGAGCAACTCGACGAGCAAATGCATTGCCTCGCGACCGCGGTCTATTTCGAAGCACGCGGCGAGAGCGTCGATGGTCAGCTGGCCGTCGCCCGTGTAGTCATGAACCGCGCCGCGTCGGGCAAATATCCGCCAAGCTGGTGCGCGACCGTCAAGCAGCCGTGGCAGTTCAGCTTCGTTCGCAATGGCGCATTCCCGCACATCGATACGCAATCGGGCGCCTGGGCACGGGCCGAAGCGGTGGCCAAGCTGGCCGCAGCTAACATCGTCCCGACCTTGTCGAACGACGTACTGTGGTATCACGCCGATTATGTCGCGCCGTCGTGGGGCCATCGCCTGACTTTGGTGTCCAAGATCGGCGCGCACATCTTTTATCGCGCCTAATTCCTCGCTTCGGCGCGGACTTGACTCGCTTCGGCGTTAACATCCTTCATCGGGGATTCGCACGGACCACGATCCGCGCAACACAGGTGAGTGGATGTTCCACTTGGAATTTCCGTGGGTTATCGGGAGGCTCGCGGGTGCTCAGGATATTGATCGTCGAGGACGATTCGCAGCTTGCACAGACGCTGAAATACCTTGTCGAGGATAATCCCCGCTATCGGGTTGTCGGCATTTGCGAAGATGCCGAGCAAGCGATCGCATCGGCCGAACTCCACGACCCCGATCTCGTCCTGCTCGACCTCCATCTCGCCAATGCCTCGACCGGATTTTCGGTCGCTGTACGACTCAACGAATTGGGCGTTCCGGCGCTGTTCGTCAGTGGCAAGGCGCCGAGTTTCCCGATGCCCGATTTGGCGCTCGGCTGCCTCATGAAACCCTTTACCGCCGAAGAATTGCACCGCTCGATGGCGATGGCCGAGGATCTGTTGCGCGGGCGCGAGACGCTCCGTCCCAAGGTCCCCGACAATCTCACCCTTTACGAACCCGAGAGTGTGGGCGCCGATCACGCTCCGCCGGCGATTGAGCGTGGCTTCATCCCTTCGAAGCCATCATTGTTCACCCGGCTCGAACACTGGATTTCGGGGCACCACCACCCGACCCAGCAATAATCGGCGGTCACAGCGGCATTGTGCCGCGCCGCGGGTGGTTCGTTTCTAAACTGCGCCGCGAGCAAGCGAAAAATTTGGCGGCGGTGGATGCCCCGTGAGGATTCGAACCTCAATTGACGGAGTCAGAGTCCGTCTATGCTCGTTGGTTTTATTAGATAATCTGGCTCTCTGTTGCATCTGTGTTGCATTCAATTAGCCCATCAGCTCCTTTTCAATTGCCGCTGCGACGCTGTTTTCCCGCGTCACAGCTTCAAACAAGTGGCCATAGGTGTCGAACGTTACCTGGATCGAACTATGGCCTAGCCACGTCTGCACGCGCTTCGGCTCAACTTGCTGCTCGATCCAAAGCGAGGCTGCGGAGTGGCGCAGATCGTGAAGCGTGACGCCTTGCACCTTAGCGGCGGTCAGAATCGGCGCGAGAATGTTCCGGCTCATGTAGCGGTGCGACATCGCCTTGCACGCGAGTGAAGGGAAAACTAGGTCGAGGTTTGATGCCTTACACCCAAGCTTCCATTCTTTGAGCGACCGAACAGCGGAACGGGGCAGAGGAACGGTTCTGCGGCTGGCAACGGATTTGGGTGGGCCGATCGTCCCCTTGGCGTCCGCGCGCTGGTCGATGGTAACCGCACCGGCCTGAAGATCCAATTGGCGCCAGCTAAGGCCGCGAAGCTCAGAGGCGCGCAGACCGCCGAAGATTGCAAGGAAAGCCAGCGGGGCCGCTTGACGGTCACCCGATGCTTGGCGATAATTGAGGTTAGCGAACGCAGCACGCGCACAGCCATTGGCCGGGACAGCTTATCGAGTAGTTGGTCACGATAATCGGCGACCATCGGTGCCGTCATTTGCGACAGCTTCACCGCGCCGCATAACGGCTCGATATGCAAGCGTGCGTGCTGGTCGTAGGCCGTTATTGTGGTCGGCTCGAGCTTGTCCCTATGCGCGCGCTCGATCCATTGCCTCGCCGCGATGGAAACGGTGATACTCTGCCTATCAGGCGTGTGGGTGCCTTGGCTCACCTGCCAAGCAGCCTGCGTCGCCCACGCTTCAGCTTCACGCTTGCGGCTGAACTGCTTCGCGCGCCGTTTACCCGCGCTATCGCGATAATCAACCAACCAGGCGTGGCGAGGTTCGCCGCGGCCGTCCGTCCAAGTGCGCTTACGGATTGCGGTCATGTCGCCTGAGACCAGGCAAAAATCTCGTTCGCCGCGTCGATCCACGGCACTTCACGAACATCCTCAATCCCAACAATGATCTGTGCCATGACATGCATCATGTCGATAACCGCTAGGCGGCCCACGCTGCCCTTTCCTGGCTCTAACTTCGCGAGGAGATCCTGTTCGGATCCTAGAAAGAACCCGGGCGCCCCATGTTGGAAGTCTTGTTCGTCACGCAGATCACTTAGACCCCCCGGGTCGAAATAAAACAGAAGCCTCCGAGCGGTTAGATCGGTGCGCCAAAGTTCGCGGACGTCCGCAACCAGTGCATCACCGCCACTGCGTAAGAGCATGCAGATGCGCTCCGGCGTCATTCCAAGTTCGAGCATTTCAAATGCTGTCATTAGTAGGAGGACATGATGCGGGCTGTATTCCGCAGCCTTTCCTTTCCCTGTGTTGAGACCGGGCGGAAACCCGCGGCGCTGGAAGTCCTTCACTCTCGACTGAAGGGCAGAGACTCGCCTGTGAGCAACGTCGTGCGCAATGCAGAGCAGTCCGGTCACCTCGGCGAATGTAAGAGGGAAAATCGTCACGAAAACTTGCCCCCAAGTGAAGGACTTCACTTTGTTCTTGCACGAACGGCGGGGTATGTCTAGGAAGTGGAAGTCATCACTTCCACTTAGACGGAGGCACCGAACATGCTCGCAGACGATCTGCTCCCCGGCGCTACAGCCGCAGCGGCCTACATCGGGGTCAGTTCCCGAGCGGTCTATCATTTGGTCGAGGCGGGGCACCTGCCTGCGATTAAGAAGGGCCGCAAACTCTACTTCCGGAAAAGCGAACTTGAGCGCGCGTTTACCGCCCCAGTCGCCTGAAATGAAAAAGCGGAGAATGAGGCCCGGTTGCGAATACGATGGCCGTGAGTCCGATGACGAGGCCGAGTGCGAACCTTGGTCGAGCTGGATGGACCATCCCGCCAAGCTGCACGTCGGACAGCGGCCCGGTCACACTAGCAACCAGGACCTGCGCTAATGGACGACATTCCGTCCGTGGCTGCCACGACTTATCAGGCCCGCCTGATAAAACGGCCCAAGCGGTCCAAAGCGCAAGTCGAACAGCTCGACGAGCAGATCCTCGAAGTGCTGCGCGCCGACCATCCTCAGTCCGTCAGACACGTCTTCTACATGATGACCGACCCGCGCCTGCCAGAGCCGGTCGAGAAAGCTGACAATGGTTATCAGCAGGTCCAGCATCGGTGCGCGGAGCTGCGCCGAACCGGGGCGCTTCGATACTCGTGGATCACCGACGCAACCCGGCGTGGCTACCATGTAGCCACATACACCGACGAAGCGGAATTTATTCGTGAGGTCAGTCGCGAGTACCGCGCAGACATCTGGCGCGACGCCGAGTGTTATTGCGAGGTTTGGGTCGAGAGCCGGTCCATCGCTGGCGTGATCGAGGCGGCGAATTCCCGTTTTCCACCCATTGCAGACATTCGGCTCAAGTCCGCTTTCGACCCAAAGCGGACATTGGCAGAAACTTGCCGGTTCCTGGCCCAGAAGCAGCTTGATTCTAGCTCCTCCCCGATGCGAAAAGCCTTTATGCTTTTGACGCCTGAAATGTGCCACGCGGCTCGCGCTCTTCTAAAATGGAAGTTGCACCAACTCGCCAGTGAAGCCGGGCTGGGCATAGCCACAGTGAGACGCTTTGAGGCCGGCGGCACCGTTCGGCTGGCTTCCGTGGAAGCGATGTTCCAAGCGCTACAGGGAGCAGGGCTTGAGTTTATCCCGGCCGGCGAGAAGTCGCTGGAAGGTGGCCCCGGGTTGCGCACCATTCCGCTGGTGGAACCAGAGGTTGCCGCCGCTGAGGAGGCTGTCGAGCTAGACGACCCCGCGCTCTTGTCGCCTGGCCAAGTTTAACCTGCCAACCTGCGAGTGCTAATGTCTGCTTTCGACCTATTGCGGACATTGGCACTTTCTGGCACCCTTTGCATTAATTGGGCATGATATCATGCTCTGCGCGTTGCGATTTTGGGTCACACTCGGGAAACCGTGAACCGATCCGCGCAACAGATCAGTCGGATAAAAGGGCGATGCGGAAGCTCCTGGGAACGATCGTGCTTGCGGCTGCGGCTCTCGTCGCACCCCGAGCCGCGCACCCACAGTCTTTCCCGGCGCCCCTAAGCTGGGGCTTCGGTTATGAAAAGTTCGGCGAGGTGCGGTTCCTTAAATCGCGGCTCGAAGCCGTGCAGGGGCGGATTCGCCAAATGGATTATCAACATCAGTTAACCGGACGGTCGATGGAGCCTTTCATCGCCGAAGCCGACGCGATTCAGCGGCACCTCCGCAACGACGCAACGTCGGGGTTAACGACGCAGCAGGCCGAAGCGGTGCGCGCGCGGATCATTAAGCTGGAGCGGGAAGTTGATTCCGCACTCGTGGAGCGCGGGCGGCGGCTGCAATCGCCTTACGCCTACGCGAATGACGACTGGCGTCGCGATGCCGCCCAGGACCTCGATCGCAACGGGACCGACGATCGCTGGGAAGACGATTGGCGCGTCGATACGCCGGTGATCACACACCGGTAGCGGCCTCGGACTTCCGTACAGGATTTAGCACGATCGCCCGATAAGATGTTGGGCAGGCGCTGCTTCTGCTGTTACGGCAAAGTCACTTCCACGGCGGTGTCGAGGGGAACTTCGAGTGAACGGCAGCAAGCGACTGAACGACCCCGCCCGGCTGGAAGCGGTTCGCGGGAGCGGCTTGCTCGACAGCGCTCCGGAGGCGGCATTCGATCGGCTGGCGCGGCTTGCGGCGCTCCTGCTCCATGCTCCTGCGGCATTTGTCACCGTTATTTCGAACGACCGACAGTATCTGAAGTCCGCAATGGCCGAGGGGGAGCGGACCGACCAGGCAGGTTCGTCCACCTCGCTGGAGCGCTCGTTCTGCAAATATGCAGTCGGGGCCAAAGAACCATTCCTAGTCGAAGACGCGCGCCAGCACGAGCTCGTCAGAAACAACGAAGCGGTCGCCGAAGGCGTCATCGCTTACGTCGGCATCCCTCTCGAA
>JACDEB010000019.1:14856-29334 GCA_013816595.1 Sphingomonas sp.
CCATTGGAGCGTTGTGCGTCGTGGATTCAAAGCCGCGCCAATGGACGACGGACGATGTTGAAAACCTTCGCGCGCTTGCCCGAAGCGCCATGAACCTGATAGACGAAAGGCGCTCGGTTCGCGGCAGCGAACAATTGCAGCATGGCGAAGCAAGCGAGGCCCAGCGCCTGGTTGATTGCATCAGCGTGCACCTTCAGGCCGCAGATGCATACGATGGGCTGATCTCCGGACCGGTAGCGCTGGACCTTTCCGCCGAGGCGGAGGCAAGGGACAACCTGCATCGGACGATGGCGGACCTATGTGAGTCCTTCGATCGACTTTCGCGCGAGACCACCAGTACCAACCCGGAACTTGTCGAGGCGGTTGGCCGCTATATCGCCGCCGATGTTCAGCGAGGGGAAGCAGCAAGGTCGTTCGCCGAAGAACAGGTGGACTTGGGTGTCTTGGAGGCGACGATCGCCCGGCATGTTGATGCGGGCGACGCGCTTCGCATCCTTGCCCTGGATCTTGGGGCAGCTGTATGAGGAGCGCCGCAGTTCCATGCGATAGCAACCGCACCATCGGAGAGCGGCGCTTCCCGGGGCTTCCGCCGCTCCAGTGGGCGTCCAGCACGACTAAGGTGAGCCGGATTTCGCTGGTGCTAGCGGACGCGATCGCGCTGACGATCGCGTTCTGCATCGTCGTACTCCTCCGCCGCATCGTCTTTGGCTCGTTGCCGCCCCTGCACTGGGGACTCTGGTTGTCGCTTGCGGCTTGGTTCGTATTCCGGGCGCTCAATGGACTCGACTCGCCGTGTGGCCTTTATCCGCCCGATGCGTTGCGCCGCTCGTTCCAAAGCTGCGGAGCAGCTTTCCTCTTGCACGCAGCATTTCTGATCAGCGCCAACGAGTGGCACATGTTCCGCTTTTTCGGCCTGCTCATCTGGCCGGTCGTCATTCCACTGACCTTCACCGCGCGCTCGCTTGTCCGATCGAAGCTAATTTCGATGGGACGCTATGGAGTTCCGATCGTGGTCGTCGGCAACGGTATTGCCGGGCGCCGCGCGATCCGCGAGCTGCAGGCCCGCCCCGAGCTCGGCTACGTACCGGTTGCTTTGTTTTCGACCGAGAAGACCCAGAAGAGCGAGCAGAAGGGCATCCACGGCGTCCCCCTGGTGGGTCGATCGGAAATCGCAGCAAGCTTCGATGCTCCCTACCACGTTAACCACGCGATCCTGGCGATCGGCGGCGGCTGGGAGGACGAGCGCAACCACACGCTGGCCAAGCAGCTTGGGCGCCGGTTCAATCACCTGCAGATATTCTCCAACGTCACCGGCGAAGGGCACTGGCTGTCGCGCGCAAGGCCGCTGGGTGCCTACCTCACGATCGAAACCAAGCATGCGCGGTTCGCGGGGCATCAACGCGCGCTGAAACGCGGGCTCGACATCGCTATTGCGTTTCCGGCGCTGATACTGTCGACGCCGATCATCATCCTCGCCGGGCTGTTGGTCTACTTTTCCGGCCCCGGCCCCATTTTCTTCGGGCAGATGCGCGAGGGGCGGCAAGGCAAGCCAATCAAGATTTACAAACTGCGCAGCATGGTGCAGGGCGCGGAAGCCAAGCTGGCCAAATATTTGGCCGAAAACCCGGCTGCGCGCTTCGAGTACGAGCGGACCATGAAGCTTCGCAACGATCCCCGGATCATCCCCGCGGGCAAGCTGATTCGCAAGGCGAGCATCGACGAGCTGCCGCAGCTGTGGAGCATCCTGAAAGGTGACATGAGCCTGGTCGGCCCGCGAGTTATGCCTACGCGGGAGATCGACCTTTATTCCGAAGGCGGACGCGACTTACGTCGGGACATGTTGCCGGGCCTCACTGGGTTCTGGCAGGTGGAACATCGCAACGACAGCGACTTCCGCATCCGCGAGATCGCTGATTCCTTCTACGTCGCGAACTGGTCCGTGTGGCTGGACATTTGGATCATCCTGCGCACTGTTCGCGTGCTCCTGACTGGCGCCGGCGCCTTCTAAGAAGGCTTAGTAAGGGCGGAACACGCCAAATGCTGGCGCGGCACGGACGAATGTCTGCAGCGCGCCCTTGAGGTCCGAATATCCGACGACGACGCGGTCGCCGCCCAGGATCAACGGATCGGGCTCATAGCCATAGCGGATTCGCCGCAGATCGAACCGGCCCGCCGCGCGCTGGCCGTTGACCGTGCGGAACACGATGACTTCGTCGAGCTTCGCTGTGCGCTTGGGACCATGTGCAAGCGCGATCGCCTGAAGGAGCGAGGACGTCCCTTGGACCCGATAGACGCCTGGCGTTTCGACGTCGCCCTCAACGGTCACGTTCTGGCGCGCGTAATCGGTGACGTTCACGACGACGCGCGGGTTGCGCAGATAACTCGCGCCGAGTTGCTCCTGAATTTCGCTCGCCAGCTGCGCGGCGGTCTTCCCGGCGGCCTGGACCTTGCCGATCAGCGGCACCTGGATTTCCCCGTTGGTGTCGATCCGGATCGGCTGCAGCGTCAGCTCCGGCTCGTAGAGTACATCGACGCGCAATTCGTCGGCCGGGCCGAGCAGATAAGCGCCCGGCATCAGTTCGGGATTGGCAATACCCGTGGTAGCGATCGCTGCCGGTCCGACGGCGACCATCGGGCTGACGCTGTGGCACCCACCAAGGGCCGCGCTGCCGGCTGCCAAAACGGCCAGTCGAATGGCCGCGCAACAGCTCATTGCGAACTTCGCTGTACCCACTCTCGCTTTCTCCCGAAACTAATGACAGAAACGACCAACTTGATTTTCCTGCATAAGTCTAGTCCTGTAGGAGACTGTAGCTTGGGGCGAGATGGCATGGATGCAAGCGTAACCACGATCGACGACGCCCGCCCCGGGCGTTCCGACGTGCAACTGCTCGTCGATTACAGCCGAAGAAACTGGTGGGTCGTGCTCGGCTGTATCGTTGGAACCGTTGCGCTCGCCCTCGTCTATTTGACCTTGGTGAAGCCGACCTACCGCGCCACTGCGGTATTGTTGATCCAGCCGCAGGCACCCGAAGGCGACGATCGGACCGCCGCGGTCCCAGCAACGCCTGAACTGGTTCGCAGCCAGCTCGAGATAGTGAAATCCGAGCGCGTTTTGCAGGAGACCATCGACAAGCTGAACTTGGCGCGCGATCGTGCATTCACCAACGATGCGCCAGCTGGCGCAAGTGCAGCGACCAAGGCGGCGACAGCACGCGAAGAACTGTCAAAGCGCGTCGAGGTCGACAATGACGGGCGATCCTACACCATCAACCTGACGGCCAAGGCAGCGGATCCCGAGCGCGCGGCGCGCATAGCGAACACCCTGGCCAATTCCTACATCGACGTTCAGCGCAACCAGAAGGTGCGCCTGATCGAGCGCACGCAGCAGGCGCTCGGCCGTCGGCTCGATGATCTGCGCGACCAGACGGTCGCTGCCGAGGCGACTGCCGAAAGCTATCGCCAGCAGGCGGATCTGGTCCCGTTGAGCAGCATTCCGGAGGATAGCGAAAGCTATGCCGGGGCGACGCCGGCCTCCCGCGAAATCATCGAAATGTCGAAGGAGCATGCGTCGCTGGCGTCGCAGCGCGCCCAATCCCAGGCACGCTACCAGTCGCAGCAATGGGCGATTGCGCACGGTCAGGGATCCGAAACGCCGGAGGTGTTGAGCTCGTCCGTGGTGTCAGACCTTCGCACCCGCGAAGCGCAAGTGGCGCAGCGCGAGTCCGAACTTCTGGCTCGCTACCGGCCCGACCATCCGCTGGTCCGCCCCGTCCAGGCCGAGCTTGCCGCGGTCCGCCGCGATATCGCCGCGGAAATCCGGCGCATCCATTCGTCGGTTGCAAACCAGTCGCGGTCGAGCGGCCGTGCGTTTCAGGCTGGCGATGCCTTCATGGGCAGCCTTAAGCGGGCGCGCAGCCGCGACCTTGCCGCATCGATGCGGCTGACGCAGTTGCAGCGGGAGGCCAAGCTGCAGCGCGCCACTTACGAAGAATATGCTGCGCAGACGCAGCGTGCGACGGAGCGGGCGGGCCTGCAGCTGCCTGACGTGTTGCTGATCTCGCCGGCATCGCCGCCGCTTCGTTCGGCTGGGCCGCGGCCGGCGCTGGTAGTGATGATCGCAGCGATACTCGGACTGTTCTTCGGCTTGGCGCTCGGACTGCTGCGCTCGTTCGTCGTCGATCGCCAAATCCGCGTCGAGCGGAGCGTCAGGCGCCCCATTTAAGCACGCTCTCGTAGACCTCGAGGGTCTGCCGCCCCATCTCCGCGTCGGTGTGCTTCGCGGCCAGCGCGCGGCACGCTTGGGCCATCCGGATGCGGTGAGGGCTCGAGGCGGCAGCGAGCCCGTCGATCGCCGCTGCGGCCGCGTACGGCTGCGGTTCGATCACGAAGCCGGTCTCGCCGTCGATCACCAGCTCCTCGGTCCCGCCGACTGGATAAGAGACGATCGGAACGCCGCAGTTGAGCGCTTCAAGGAAGGATACCGCCATTCCTTCGTAGCGGCTGGTGCAGAGCAGACAGTCGAAAGCACTGAAAAGCGGCTTGGCATCGCGCTGGCCGGCGAAGACCGCGTTGGCATTACACGTTCTGGCGGCATCCTCCGCCGCCGCCCGCAATTCGCCGTCGCCCAGGACCGCTAGCACTGCACCTGAGCTGGTGGCATCGATCGCAGCCACGGCTTCGAGCGGATTTTTCTGCGCGGCAAGGCGGCCGACGAAGCCGACCGCGAACGCATCCGTGTTGAGCCCCAGCGCCGCGCGCGCCTCGGTGCGGGGACGCGGATCATATGGCGCGATCCCATTCGGCACGACGACGACCTTGTCGGCGGCGATGCCAAGATCGATCGCGTGCCGTCCCTCGTAATTGGAAACCGCAATCACGCGGTCTCCAAACCAGCTCAAAGCGCGCTCGACCGGACCGATGTAGAAAGGCGCGGCACCCGTCATCGTGTAGAAGCCGTGGGGCGAATAGACGTGCGCAGCCCCGCCGATGTGCGCGAACCCGCGTGCAAGCGCGCCCGCCTTCGAGCTGTGGCTATGGATCACGTCGAAGTGGCCGAGCGCGGCAATGGTTGTGCGCAGCCGCAATCCATCCAGCGCGTCCCACGGCCCGATCGAGCGGCGCATCGGGCTGTCCTCGAGACGCGTGACGCCGCCGTTGCGCAGAGTGTCCAGGATCTGCGGGTCGGCGCGATCGGGCGAATAGACGACCGCGACGTCGTGGCCACGTCGAATAGCGTCCACGGCGAGGCTGGCCATGATCGTGGCGCTGCCGCCTCCAGTCGATTCGATTACATGGCAGATGCGCACGAAGGCACTCCCCTCTCGATAGCGCCGCGTCTATGCTGGTCGGTGCAGATGAGGGAAGCATTATCGCCTTTCGACCGTTCGCGGGCCGTCTCCGGGCTGTTCGCCATCGGTCTGGTCACGATCCCGTTCGATTCCGTTCATGGCGTCAGCGCCCTCGGCGAATTGGGAAGCGAGCTGAGCTTTCCGTTTTTCGCGGCAGCCATCGCCCTAGCGTTGTGGACCGAGGCGCGCGGGGGCGACAGCCGCATCCTGTCGAGCCTCTCGCTTCGGGTTGCCGCAGCAGCGCTCGCAATCATCTTGCTCTCCTTCGCGGTGAACCTGCCCGACATCGCCGCGATCGTCTTCAGGGAACGCACCGGGTCGAACAAGTTCGTCACCTCGCTCCTGGTGGTCCTCTACGGGTTCGCGCTCGCGTGGCTCGCCGAACAGGTCGACTCGCGGCGAATCCTGCCACTAGTTGCTCGCTTCATCGGCTGGAGCGCGGCGATCGCCAGCGCCTATCTGGTGGTGGAATTCGCGGGCAAGCACGGCCTTCTCGGCGGCGCTTTCGATACGATTGACGGTATCATTCACACGCGGCAGGCGGACGTCATCAACGCCTGGAACGGCCGGGTGAATGAGAAGGTTCTCTACGGCTGGGACGCGCGGCTGCGCTCGGTCTCATTCGAACCACCGGCCTTTGGCAATTACACCGGCCTGGCCTGGCCGTGGGTGTGGTTCGCCGCAATCAAGGCGCCGCCCGAGCGGCGTTTGCGCGCGTGGTGCCTGTTTGCGATATTCACCACCGCGATCCTGCTGTCCGCAAGCCGGACGGGCTTGCTGTTACTGGCGAGCAATGTCGCCGTCATGGCGGTGCTTGCCGCGCTGTACGCGCGCCGTAGTGCGGACGGCGAAGCGGCGGCGGCGGCGCGGCTGCTCGTCCCGGTTGCGTCGCTCGTGTTGGCAGCGGTCGCCGCGGTATGGGCCGCCGGCCGATACCAGGGAATCGTTGTCGGACTAATGGAAGGCGATTCAGTCTCGAACATCTCGCGCTTCGGCTTCCAGGTCGCCGGTTTCAACATGTTCGTCGGCCATCCGCTGCTGGGCGTCGGGCTCGGGCAGTTCGGTTTCCACGTCGTCGAATATCTGCCGAACTGGATTTACCGCAGTCCCGAAATCACTCCGATGATCACTTACCCGACCGCTCCGTGGCCGAACGTCTATTCGCTCTACGCGCGGCTCGGAGCGGAACTCGGCCTCTTCGGGTTGCTCGGCTGGGTTCTGTTATGGGTCGGTCTGGCGGCAAAGCTCGGCGCCCGGGCGCGCCGAGACGCGTCCGACGGCGCGGCGCGAATCAGCCTTCACTATCCGATCATCCTCAACTGCATGGGGGTGCTCGTGTCGGGAATCGCCACCGACACTTACCGGACGCCAATGATCTGGATTGCGCTCGGGCTCGGCTGCGGCGTGCTGGCACGGTCAGCCGCGCCGGCTAGTGTCGCCGGAGAGCCTTCGCCACGGCTTGTTCCACCCCGCTTCCCGCAATGACCGCCGGCCAAGCCATCGGGTTTGGGTCGACGGCCTGATTGTCGGGCCAGTCCAGTGCGTCCGGAATGCCGGCGAAGATGTCGTCGGTCGATCCCCACGCGCAATGGAGGCCGTAATGCTCAGCGGTAATTCGGCTTTGCGGATGGTCGTTGGCAAGGATCCGCATGCCGAGCGCGCCATATTCCATCAGCTTGGTCGGCGTTTGCAGAACGTGCGGATAATGCATCGGGAAATAACAGACGCCGATGCGCGCCGACTTGAGGATCACCGGCAGTTCATCCTGCGCAATCGATCCGTGAAAGCGGATGTTGGCGCGGTTGCGATAGCGCGCCTCGAGCTCCAGGTTGGGCGGACCGTACAAGTCGAACTGTTTCGTATCGCCGAACCGCTTGACGAAGCTGTCGAGCATCAGCTCGCACCGGCGCTCAGCGAGCATGCTGCCAATGTAGATGAAGTCGGCAGCCGGCTGGGCGAGGATGTCCCGGCTGTCGATGAACAGTTCGGGCACGCCCATCGGCAAATAATATGAGCGCCCATCGAACGAAAAGCCGAGCGCGCGGCGGATCGCTTCGTTTTGAAAGATGCGGATGTCCGGATCGGCATTGAGCAGGCGCTTCAGCCGATCCTTCCAGCGGCGGAATCGGCCGACCGACAGTGAACGGTAATCGTGGATGGTCGCCGCGCAGGCGAGCTTCTTGGGATAAAAGCCCATCATGTACCAGCAGACGCTGTCGGCCAGATCCGGAGCGGCCGCGGCTTCACTTGGCGAGCATTCGATCATCTCGTATTGCGCGCCGAAATAGGTCATTACCGCCCTGACGTCGGGATAGGCGGCTTTGCCCTCGTGGATTAACCGGATCACACCCTTGCCCGCCATAACTTTCCTTCCATTGCAGCCTTCGACGCTCGATGCGTAAAGCGCTCCCGCATCTTGCCAGACGCGCGGCGACTGGCTCCGTTTCCCTCTTCCTGCGGCTGATGAGCCTCGTCGGCAAGCTTGCGCTGTCGCTCTACATGGGCCGGTATTTCGCACTGACCGAACTTGGCCTCTACGGGCTCGCGTTCGGCGCTGTCATGCTGGCCATCGTACTGTTTGGATTCCGCGTCGATTACATCGTTGCCCGCGAGATCGTCGGCATGGACGCAGCCAAGCAGCGCCGGATCGGCAGCGAAGTAGCCATTCTCTATTTCGGGAGCTTCCTGCTCGCAGCGCCCTTCGCGCTCGGCTCATTGCTCTATTTCGGTACAGGCGGCGCTCTGCGATTGCTGGTCCTTATCTACCTGCTGTGCGGTTTCGAGGCCTACGCGAATTTCCTTTACACCGTGACTATTGCCCTGAGGCGACCGGCGCTCGCCAATGCATTGTTCTTCATCCGCTCCGGATTGTGGACGATCCCGGCGATGGCCGTAAGCTTTGTCTTCCCGGCCTATCGCACCGTAGAATTCGTGATCGGCTGCTGGCTTGCCGGCGCGGGCGCCAGCGTAGCGCTCAACATGTGGTTCATGCGTGCGCGGCTCATTGGCCTGGTTCCGCTGCGCTGGTCGGAATGGCGCGAAGTGCGTGGTTATTGCCGCGGGGCGTTCCTGGTGTGGATCGGATCGGTGGCAGTGACGCTCGGTGGCTACCTCGACCGGTTCGTGCTCGCCAACTATCTCTCGTTGAAGGAAGTGGGTGTTGCCACCTTTTACACGTCGTTCACCACCGCGGTGATCACCTTGGTGCAAAGCGCGACCAGCAACGTGACCTTTCCAACCCTGATCGAACATTATGACGCGGGGCGCGGAGGCGCATTCAGCCGCGAAATGCGCAAGACCGCACTGATCGCCGCTGCCGTCGCACTGGTGATCCTCGGCGGGCTTGCTGTGATGATGCCGTTCATGGGCAAGCTGATGGAGAAGCCGGAGCTAATCGCCGCCTACCCCGCATTCCTGCTGCTGCTCGTCGCCACGCTCATCCGTACGCATGCGGAGACGCTCTATTATGGACTGTTCGTGAAGCGGCAGCACAAAGCTATCTGGCTCGGCAATTTGATATTCCTCGCCACCTCGCTCCTGCTGAATCTTATTTTAATTCCTCAGCTGGGCCTCGTCGGCCTCGGGGTCGCGGCAATTGCATCGGCGCTGATGATCCTAGGGTGGCGATCGCTCGCCCTTAGGCATCGCAATCCGCTGCCTCGGCGCGCAAGCTGAGATGAGAGCCCCCGCTTTTGCACAACCGACCTGAGACAGTGCCCCGACTGCCGGAAGGTGGTCGGCCCTCACAAAGGCTGATTTCGTCCTGAATCTCTTCGTTTTGCGTCATCCTGCGCGCCTTTCATGTTGCATCGGTGTTGCACGGAGTCGCCGGGATCGAAAGGGAATTGGCGGGAAACTGCGCGATTCTATTGCGCCACGAAGCAACGCGGACTGAGCGCCACGGAGGCGATTAAGATACTGATATAATTAGCGAAACAATGGATGCCCCGTGAGGATTCGAACCTCAATTGACGGAGTCAGAGTCCGTAGTCTTACCATTAGACGACAGGGCAATGCCGCAGCTTGCGGTCGCGCGGCGGGATAGGAAGCGGACCCGTGACTGTCAACGCCGCTGGCCGTCCCCAAAGGCCCGTTTCGACGGCGAAACTTGCCGACTCCCATCAAATTGTGATTAAACGGGCCCAAGTCAGCCGCCCATGGGGGCGGTGCAGAAAGAACGGGCGTGCAACATGGCACAAGGTGCCGCCAATGCGCCGGCCCTACGGCAGCTTATCGCCGATACGGTCGCGCCGTCGGATCAGGACCCGCTTCAGTGGCGCGATTCCCATCGGCACACCTATGGCGCGCTCGACCTTGGAACTAACAATTGCCGGCTTCTGATCGCTCGTCCCAACGACCACGGCTTCACCGTCATCGATGCTTTTTCGCGGATCGTCCGGCTCGGCGAGGGTCTGGCGCAATCGGGCGCCTTGTCGAAAGAGGCCATGGACCGGGCCGTAGCGGCGCTGGCGGTATGCGCCGACAAGCTTCGTCGCCGCAACGTCTCGCTGGTCCGCTCGGTCGCGACCGAGGCCTGCCGCCGAGCCACCAACGGCGCTGAATTCGCCGAACGGGTGCGAGTGGAAACCGGCATCGCGCTGGACATCATCGCTCCTGAGGAAGAGGCGCGGCTGGCGGTGCTGGGCTGTCACAAATTGCTCGAGCCAGGTGACGGACCGGCGCTGATTTTCGATATCGGCGGTGGATCGACCGAATTGGTGCTGATCGACCAGGAAGACGGCGTGCCGCGCATCCGCACCTGGTTCAGTGCGCCATGGGGCGTGGTCTCGCTGACCGAAAGCGAAGGCCGCGATGCGCTTGAAGGCCCCGATCGGATCAAGGCCTATAAGCGGATGCGCGAGCGGGCGCGCCACTCCTTTGCCCGCTTTGCAGCGATGCTGCCGCAGGAGCGCGACGGCATTCGCCTGCTCGGCACCAGCGGCACCGTGACCACGCTCGCCAGCGTCCATCTCGAGCTTCCGGCTTACGACCGTCGCGCAGTCGATGGACTGCATATTCCGACTGCGGCGATGCAGGAGATCAGCGACATGATCGCCGGCATGAGTTACGAAGAGCGGATCCGCCTGCCGTGCATTGGCAGCGACCGCGCCGATCTGGTCGTCGCCGGTTGCGCGATCCTCGAGGCAATCATCGAAATCTGGCCGGCGCCGAACCTTGGCATCGCCGACCGCGGCATCCGCGAAGGCATATTGCGTTCGCTCATGGCCCGCGACGGCTGGCCGCTTTGACCCGGGTCAAGACCGCCAAGGGCCGCAAGGATTCGTCGATCCGCTGGCTCGAGCGTCAGCTCAACGACCCCTATGTCAAACGCGCCAAGGCCGAGAATTATCGCAGCCGGGCAGCCTATAAGCTGCTCGAACTCGACGAACGCTTCGGCCTCCTGAAGGGCGTTCGAGCGGCGGTCGACCTTGGCATCGCGCCGGGCGGCTGGAGCCAGGTCATTCGCCGATCCGTTCCAAAAGCGGCGATCGTCGGGATAGACCTCCTCCCTACCGACCCCATTGAGGGCGTCGATATCCTGGAAATGGATTTCATGGACGAGGATGCGCCCGGCAAGCTACGCGACGCGCTTGGCGGGCAGGCGGACCTGGTGATGTCGGACATGGCGGCGAATACCGTCGGTCACCAGCAGACCGACCATTTGCGGACCATGGCGCTGGTCGAAGCCGCTTTGCTGTTCGCGACCGAAATCCTGAAGCCCGGCGGGGCGTTCGTCGCCAAGGTCCTGGCGGGCGGAGCCGACCATGGCCTGGTGGCCGACATGAAGCGTCATTTCACCACCGTCAAACACGCCAAGCCTCCCGCGAGCCGCAAGGGATCGAGCGAATGGTATGTCGTCGCACAGGGCTTCAAGGGAGCTTCGATGAGCGACGGCCCGGCTGGGTGAGTGGCCCTCAGGAGTTAATTGCCGGCCTGGGCCTTGCGTGCAGCCGCCACCGCCGCCTTCAGCGCGTCGAAGCCGACCGCGCCGTTCATGACCTTGTCGCCGATCACGAACACTGGCGTCCCGGTCGCTCCAAGCTGGACGGCGAGTTGGAAATTCTTCTTGAGCTCGGCTTCGATCGCCGGGTCGTTAGGGGGCTGGGGCGCGAGCCCGGCGACCCCGGCGGCGGCCGCCATGGTCGCACGCGCCGGTCGTCCGGCAAGCCACAAGGCATCATGATATTGGTTGAAGCGGCCAAGCTTTGACGCCGCCAGCGACAGCCGCGCGGCGTTGACGCTGTCCGGCCCGAGGATCGGCAATTCGCGATAGACCACGCGCACGCCCTTGTCCTGGGCCAGAAGCTGGTCGAGCGCGGCGTTGCTCGCCTTGCAATAGGGGCAGGCGTAATCGAAAAATTCGACCAGGGTTACGTCGGGCTTGGCGGAGCCGCGCCAGCTGCTCGCGAATGGGGTTTCAATTGCCGCGCGATTGGCGTCGAGCACCGGTCGATATTGCGAATCGCGCAATGCATCGACCGTATCGGACAGGATTTGCGGATCGGCGAGAAGGCCTTCGCGGACGATCCGGCTGCCGATCAACTGGGGGGCGAGGAGCAGGAGGAGCGCGGCCGTCAGCAACGACCCGATGACCCCTCCCGCCAGCGCTGCACCGAAAAACCCGCGGCCCGGCGGGGGCGACTTGCTATCGATCACTCATCCTCGTCTTTCCCGTGCTTCTTGTCTTTTTTCAATTCGGCGCGGCTGACCATGGCGATATCTTGCGCTCGAAGCCAGTCGGGCGAGCTTGGCGGGATTCCGCGCATCGCCAGTTCGGCGCTGGCCAGAGCGAGTTTGGGCTTGGCTTCCAAATTGCTCCGCTCAGCGGTCGCCAGCTGGGCCCGCGCATCATCGCCCTCGCGGTCGTAGATGATGCCCAATTGATACCAGGCGAAGGGGTCCTGGTTATCGCGGTTCACCGCCGCTTTGAGGACCGATTTGGCCTCGGCGAAATACTTGGCATCCTCGGTCGCGACTAAAGCATGACCGAGCATCGCGGAAATCAGCGGTGCATCGCCCGACGCGGCCCGCGCCGCGCGTAGCGGCTCGATCGCTTCGCTTGGCTTGCCCGATTCAAGCAGCACCTGTCCCTTCAATTCGAGGAAATAGGGATCGTCGGGAGCGATCTTGAGCAGGGTTTCGGTTTCGTACAGCGCTTTGTCGGAATAGCCGCCGACGTGATAGGCATAAGCCCGCGCGTAATGGCCGGGAATGCTGAGGTCGCTCTCGGGATATTTGTTGATCGCCTGCTTGGCGTTGACGAAGCCGAACAGCTTGGCTTTGACCCGCTGGAACCGCGCTTCGAGCACCGGGTCGACCGGCCTGGCCCAGGCGGGATCGGTTTTGAACGCTACCTGCAACGCCTCGATCCGCTCGTTCGACAGCGGGTGGGTGCGATCGTAGCTGTCCTTGGCGTAAATCGCGAGCCGATATTCCTGGTTCTGAAGCTTGCCGAAGAAATCGAGCATGCCCTTGCCGCTCAATCCGGCCTTGGACAAATAGCTGGCCGCGGCCTGGTCGGCGCTGCTTTCCTGAGTGCGTGAGAATGAGAGGAATTTGCCGAGCGCCGCCTGCCGTCCGGCGGCGATGATGCCCATGCCGGCTTCGCCCGCACCCATGGCCACCGCAATGGCGCCAAGGACCAGGGTCGCGATGGTCAGTCCGGTGGCTTCCTTGACGCCCTGCTGAAGGCGGATCGAATGGCCGCCAGCGACGTGGCCGAGCTCGTGCGCGACGACGCCCTGGACTTCGCCGACATCGTCCGCAGCAAGGATCAGGCCGGATTGCAAATAGACCACCTGGCCGCGGTCGACGAAGGCGTTGATCTCGGGGTCGCCAAGCAGGACCGCCTTGGTGCTCGACGGGTCCAGCCCGGCAGCGATAATCAGCGGTCTGGACAGGTCGCGAAACAGCGCTTCGGTCTCGGTATCGCGGAGGATTCCTGCATCCTGGGCGGCCGCCGGCTGAACCAGCGCCAGTGAGAGGACCAGCGCAAGCATCAGCATGCGCGCGAAGCGGGCGGGGGCCGAAGTCATCGCCACCGGCTTACCATGTCCCTTCCTGAACCGGTGATTAAATCAGCCCGGAACGCTCCGCCGGATTGCCGCCCGGCGGTTCCTTCGTCAGCCGAAGGTTCGCTGCCACCAGCCGCCACGACGCGGCTCGCCATTTTCGTCGAACTCGTCGCTGCCGCCGTCCGAATCGCTGTTGGCCGCGGCCGGAGTCGTCTTGGCTTTGGCCTTCGCCTTGCCGGGTGCCTTCTCCGTGGTCGCGCTCGCGGCTTTGGCTGAAGCGCCCGATTTGGGCTTGGCCTTGCTCGCTTTGGCGGTCACTTTGAGTTCGGGGCTGGGCTCAGCCTCGACCTTGGGCGCGTCTTCCGACTTGCCCTTGGCTTTCGCGCTGACCTTCCGCGCCGGCTTCGCTGGCGGGGCTTCCTCGGTCGATGCTTCAGCTGCCGGCGCTTCGACCGCGGGAGTCGGCTCCGCCTCGGGGGCAACCGGCTTGCGGCGGCGGCCCTTGGGCTTGGTTTCCTCGGCGGGCACTTCGTCGGCGCGCGGGTGCTCGAGGTCGACCGGCGTGTCGATCATCGGCGACGTTGCGAGCTCAACTGGAGCCGGGTCGCGGTCCTGGCGCGGACGGCGCGAGCGGCGACGGCGGCGACGATCGCCACCAGCCGCTTCTCCACCCTCGTCGCCGCTCTCAGCCACCGCGCCGCTCTCAGCCACCGCGTCGCGCTCAGCGGCGGGAAGCGGGGAGTCGCCGGTCTCGGGAACGCGCTGACCATCCTGGTCGCGGCGATTGCGGCCACGGCCCCGGCCGCCACGGCGGCGGCGGCGCGAGCGGCCTTCACCGCGATCATCGTCGCGCGGTTCGCGCGATCGAACGTCCTCGTCTTCGTCGTCCTGGCCTTCGAGCGAGATTTCGACCGTGTCTTCGGCCTCGTCCTCGCCTTCGTCCTCGTCTTCGACAAAATCGTCATCATCGTCGTCGCTATCGACCGGCGCGGAAATCGCCGCCTGCGGCCGGTGCTCGACGGTCGGGCGCGGGCCGGCGCTTTCGACCGCCATCTTGGCGCCCTCGAAGCTTTCGTCGATGGCGACTTCGATCGACACGCCGTAGCGCGCCT
>JACDEB010000020.1 GCA_013816595.1 Sphingomonas sp.
GGGCGGACAGGGGGTCGCCTATGGCGAGACCGTGCGCGTCGGCGCGGTCGACGTGAGCTTCGTCCCCGCCGGCCATGTGCTGGGGAGCGCGCAGATCATCCTCGAGCATGCCGGGGAACGGGTGGTCGTGTCGGGCGATTACAAGCGGCGCGCCGACCCGACCTGCGCGCCGTTCGTGGTCACTCCGTGCGACATCTTCATCACCGAGGCGACCTTCGGCCTGCCGGTGTTCCGCCATCCCGACACCGGCAGCGAGATCGATCGGCTGCTTCACCGCCTCCATTCCGAACCCGAGCGCTGCGTGCTGGTTGGCGCTTATGCCTTGGGCAAGGCCCAGCGGGTCATCACCGAGTTGCGCGCGCGCGGCCACCACGACCCGATCTATTATCACGGCGCCATGGAGCGCTTGTGCCGCCTATACGAGGAGCTGGGGGTTCCGCTGGGCGAGCTTCGGCCCGCGACCGGCGCGACCAAGGACGAATTGAAGGGCCGCATCGTGATCTGCCCGCCGGGCGCGCTCAACGACCGCTGGTCGCGGCGGCTGCCCGATCCGGTGACCGCAATGGCCTCGGGCTGGATGCGGATTCGCCAGCGCGCCCGCCAGCGCAATGTCGAGCTTCCGCTGATCATTTCCGATCATGGCGACTGGGACGAATTGACTCAGACGATCCGCGATGTCGCGCCCAAGGAAGTGTGGATTACCCACGGCCGCGAGGAAGCGCTCAAGCACTGGTGCATGACCCATCAGATCAAGGCGCGCGAACTCAACCTCGTCGGTTACGAAGACGAGGACGATTGAGGCGGTCCAATTTTTGGGTCAGGCCGGACTGACCGCAAGGATGCGGCGCCGTCAGGCGGGCAGATCGTCCCAGTTGAGGTCGAAATCCAAGTCGACATCGGTCGCCCGCTTGAGCGCGATTGCCAATCCGGCAAGCAGCACCGCGCCAAAAGCGACGGCAATTCCAGGCTTCAATGCCCTCAGCAAGGTGTCCATTTCTTTACCCCCGCGAATCATGTGCTGGGGGAGGCTAAGATAATTTGGCTTTCGGAACAGTGACTTTCGAATGACTGCGGTATTTCAGTGACCCACTGTTGCACGAATAACACCGGAGCGCGCGAGCTCGCCATCCACTTGGTCGACCAGCCCAACCAGCCCCGCCTGATCCGTCGCCTCCGCCCTCGCCACCAGCACGTCTTGCGTATTTGACGCCCTCAGCAGCCACCAGCCGTCGCCGGTGGTGACCCGCACGCCGTCGGTCTGGTCGACGGTCGCGCCCGCCGCAGTGAGCCGTTCGCGGACCTCCTCGATCACCGCGAACTTGCGCGCTGCATCGACCGGGAAGCGCATTTCCGGAGTAGCGACGGATTGGGGCATTTCATCCATTATTTGCGTCAGGCTTTTGCCGGTCGCGGCGACCGCCTCGATCAGGCGCACCGCGGCGTAAAGCGCGTCGTCGAAGCCGTACCAGCGGTGCTTGAAGAAAATGTGGCCGCTCATCTCGCCCGCCAGCGGGGCGCCGGTCTCCTTCATCTTCGATTTGATCAGGCTGTGTCCGGTTTTCCACATCAGCGGCTTTCCGCCCAATGCGGCGACGGCGTCGAACAGCAGTTGGCTCGCTTTGACATCGGCGATGATCGTCGCTCCGGGCTCGGCCTCGAGCACCGGTCCAGCAAGGATGACGAGCAATTGATCGCCCCAGATCACCCGGCCAGTCCCGTCGACCGCGCCGATGCGATCGCCGTCGCCATCGAAGGCAATTCCGAAATCGAGTTTCTTATCCGCCACCAGCGCTTTCAGATCGGTCAGATTGGCCTCGACCGTCGGGTCCGGGTGGTGGTTTGGAAAGCTCCCGTCGACGTCGGTGAAAATCGCATGATGCTCGCCGGGAAGCCGCTTGATGAGCTGCTGGAGCGCGGGTCCAGCGGCGCCATTGCCGGCGTCCCAGCCGATGCGGAATGTCCCGCCTTCAAAATCCTCGACCAGCCGATCGACATAGGCATCGAGCACGTTGGCCTCGTCGACCGTGCCCGCACCCTCAACCCAGTCGGCGGCGGCGGCGCGGCGCCCGAGGGCCTGGATTTCCTCGCCGAACACCGAGCGGCCGCCCAGCAGCATCTTGAAGCCGTTGTAATCGGCCGGATTGTGGCTGCCGGTGACCTGAATGCCGCCATCGACGCCCAGCGTAGCGGTGGCGAAATAGAGCATCGGGCTTGGTCCCATGCCGATGCGCACGACATCGAGGCCGCTCAGGGTCAGCCCGTCGATCAGCGCCGCCTCGAGCTCGGGCGAATGGCTACGCCCGTCGCGCCCGACGGCGATCCGCCGCGCTCCCTCGGCGACCGCAAGCGCGCCATAGCTGCGCCCGAGCGCGCGCGCATCGGCTGCGGTGAGTGTGTCGCCGACGATTCCGCGGACATCATATTCGCGCAGGATGGAAGGGTGGAATGCGTGGGTCATGTCCTGCCGTCATAGCGAGGAGCGAAGCGACGAAGCAATCCAGTTCTTCTTTGCGGCTGGATTGCTTCGCTTCGCTCGCAATGACAAATCAGGCAACCTTGGCTTGTTCCACTCCGGCCGCCGGCACGCCAAGCCCAGCAATCATTTCGCGCAATTCCTGACGGGCGGTGATGTGGCCCATGCCGACTTCCCCCAACAACTGGAGGTCAATCAAGGTTAGGCCTTTGGGGAAAAGTTCACGGTAAATGACCCGCTCGCCAAGGCCGGGGATGACCCGGAACCCGACCCGCCGCGCCAACTCGTCGAGCGCCGCTCCGACGCGCCGCAAATTGTGCGAATCGATATGCTGGAGGCGGTTGCGAAGGACGACCCAGTCGACCCCCTTACCGGTCGCCTTGGCGCGCTGGGTGCGGCTGCTCCAGATGAGGTCGGCATAAAAACTTGGTTTGGTGATCTTGAAACTGTCGGGATCGACCTGGCCGATCAGATCGAGGTCGACGAAGCTGTCGTTCATCGGCGTGACCAAGGTGTCAGCCTTCAGGATCGCTGCCCGAGCCACCGGATCGTCGCGCCCCGGCGTATCGACGACGATGACGTCGCAGTCTGCCGCCAGCCGGTCGAGCGCGGCCTCGAGCGCGGCCTCGCTCAAATCCTCGAGCACTTCAAATCGGGCCTGGGGCAAATCCGCTCCAAGCCGCTCGATCGTCGCCGCGCGATTTTCGAGATAGCGGGTCATGGTCCGCTGGCGGCTGTCGAGATCGAGCGCTCCGACCCGGTGGCCCGAGGCAGCGAGCGCGACCGCGGTATGGACGGCGGTGGTCGACTTGCCGGTGCCGCCCTTTTCATTGGCGAAGATGATGTAATGCGGCTGGCTCAAGCCCGTGCGCCCCTTGACCTAATCCCCCGGCGCCAAGACAAGCGCCGTCCTGAGCTTGCTGTATCCGAGGGTCCCAAGGCGTGCAAACCGTTCGTAGCCGTGAACAATTGGCACAGGCGCTCGCCCGCCTGAGCGGCACCGGTCTGGCCCTGGTCCCGACCATGGGCGCGCTCCACGCCGGCCATCTCAAGCTGATCGCCGAGGCGAAGCAGCGCTCGGCCGCGGTTGCAGCGACAATCTTCGTCAATCCGCTGCAGTTCGGGGCGAGCGAGGACCTTGGCCATTACCCGCGCCAGGAAGCGGAGGATTCGCGCCTGCTCAACGCGGCCGGGTGCGACTTGCTGTGGCTCCCCGCCGCCGAAGACATCTATCCCGACGGCTTTGCGACGACGGTCAGCGTGGCGGGTATTGCGGACCGCTGGGAAGGGGAGGCCCGGCCGGGGCATTTCGATGGAGTCGCGACGGTGGTCGCGAAATTGCTGGTCGCGGTTCAGCCGGATGTCGCTTTATTCGGGGAGAAGGATTTCCAGCAATTGGCGGTGATCCGCCAAATGGCGACCGATCTCGGGCTTCCGGTGGAGATCGTCGGGGTCGGAACCGTGCGCGACAAGAACGGTCTGGCCCTGTCGTCGCGCAATGCCTATTTGTCCGCGGTCGAGCGCGGGCAGGCGATCGCGCTTCCCCAAACGCTGATTTGGGCGCGTGATCAAATCGGTCAGGGGGCCGACGTTCGGATCACTTTGGCCGAGGCAAAGCACAAGCTGGTCGAAGCCGGCTTCCTCAAGATCGACTATCTTGCGCTGGTCGACGCGGTCACGCTGGAGCCCCTCGATCGCCCGTCGGGGACGATGCGGCTGATCGCCGCAGCGACCATCGGGGCAACCCGGCTGATCGATAATCTGGCGGTTCCGGCGCATTAAGTCACCGCGCCGTTAACCATTTCTTCGGTTTCGCCCGACAATTTGCCATCAACAGCAGGGGAAATATCATGGGTGCAATTAGCGAAAAGGGTGCCGAGTTCCTGATCAGGAGCCGGATTGCCGATGCCGAGCGCGGCGATCTCGACGCCTTGTTCGAGCTCGGAATAACCTATTCGACCGGTCGCGGGGGCGCCGCGGTCGACCTCGTCGAAGCCCATAAATGGTTCAATCTGGCAGCCGTCTCGGGAAGCGCGCGCGGACAGGAATGCCGGGCCGAGATTTCGGTCGAGATGACCGCCCGCGAAATCGCCGAAGCCCAGCGCCAGGCGCGCTCGTGGTTGGCAAGCAGCGGCCTTCAGCGCCGCGCCGCCTGACCGCTTAACGCATTAAAACGGTCTGAACCCGGCGATTGGCGGCGAAGGCCGCTTCATTATCGCCGGCGACCACGACCCGCTCTTTGCCCCAACTCGTCGCGGTCAGCTGGGCCGCCGGAACCCCGAGCAGGATCAGGAAGTCGCGAACTTCCTCGGCGCGCCGGGCGCCGATCGCAAGCGCATGATCGCGCGTATCCGCGGCCTCGGCATGACCCTCGATACCGACCAGGATTGCAGGATGGCGGCGAAGCCACGCGGCCTGGCGCATCAGAATCGCCTTGGCCGGAGCGCCGAGCAAAACGCTGCTACCGCCGAACAGCACGGTATCGCCGCCCGAAACCGCGATGAACTCGGCGCGCATGGCGTCAATCCCGACCAATTTGGGCTGGACCCGCTGCGGCTGCTGTTGCTGCTGGCGGAATTGCGCCGGTGACGGCGATGCCAGGCTGGCGCCGGCAAGCGCGGCGAGAAGTATCCGGGCGCGAATCAATCGACCACTCCTGACCAGTCGGGGTCGGATCCATCCTGCGCAGTCGCGACCAGGCGCGGCTCTTCGCCCTCAAGCGTCACCCGGTAGAGCGCCTGGCGGCCGCTTGCGTCGCTGCGCTGGAACACCAGTTCGCGGCTGCTCGGGGCCCAGCGCGGGCCTTCGTCGGTGGTTCCGCGGGTGAGGATTTTCTCGTTCGTGCCGTCGCTGTGGATCACTCCGACGCGGCGGCCGTCGCTGGCCCGGCGGGTGAACGCGATCCACTTGCCGTCGGGGCTCCATTCGGGCGCCGAATACCAGCCGCTGCCAAAGCTCAGTCGGCGCTGGTCGGACCCGTCGGCGTTCATGATGTACAGCTGCGGGCTGCCCGAGCGGTCGCTTTCGAAGACGATTTTGGTGCCGTCCGGCGAATAGCTTGGGGTGGTGTCGATTCCGGGCGCGGTGGTCAGCCGCTGAGGCATCCCGCCAGCCGCGCCAATCACGTAAATGTCACTGTTGATGCCCTGCATCATGGCAAAGGCGATGCGCTTGCCGTCGGCCGAAAAGCTTGGTGAAAAGCTCATGAACTTGCCCGACAGCAACGGCCGCTGGACTCCGGTCTCGACATTGACCAGCTCGATATGCGGGTTGCCGCCGGAAAAGCTGGTGAAGGCGATGGTCTGGGCGCCGGGTGACAGGCGCGGGGTGATGACGAAGCTGTCGCCCTTAGTCAGCGTGACCTGGTTATTGCCGTCGCTGTCGATCACCGCGACCTTCTTGGTCCGCGCCGGACCGCTGCCGGATTCGGCGACATAAGCGATTCGGGTGTCGAAAATGTCCGGTGCGCCGGTGATAACGCTATAGGCGAGGCCCGAACATTTGTGCGCCGCGCGGCGCCAGTCGCCGGGCGACACGACAAAGCCCTTGCGGCCAAGTTCGCGGCCCTTGTCGACGTCATAGACATAGCAGCCGATGGTCAGCCGCCCGTCCGATCGCGCCTGGACGAAGCCGGTGACCAGCGCCTTGACGCCTTTCGAGCGCCAACGCGGGAAACTCGGAGCGGTCACTTCGGGATAGGAATAGAAATCCTTCTGATCCGGACCGACGGGATAGAGTTCGGAGGTGGCGCGAAGATCGGTCGCGATCAGCTGGGTCGCCTGCCATGCAATGCCGAGCGTGGTCCCGCCGCCTTCCAGCTTGGTGTCGGTGGGCGTGCTCAGCGGCGGGATAGCGATCACCGTCGCTGGCGGATCGGCCGCCGCCGGCGCGGCAAGGGCGACGCCGAACATGGCCAGCGCCGCAATAAAGGTCCTCACGATCCCGAACCCAGTGCCATGAACCTGTCGACCCACTCCTTGGGGTGGCGCCGAGGCCGCCCGCTGCCATCGAGGAAGGCGGCGGTGATCCGCCCCTCGTTCAACATTTCATCGCCGCGCATGACTCGCTGCTGAATCTCGACCGACGATCCGCGCACCTCGTCGATGGTGCTGAGGATCCGAAGATCGTCGCCAAGCTTGGCCGGACGGCGGTAGCGCAAATGCGCCTCGACCACCGCATAGGCACTGCCGCTGCGCGCGAGTTCGGCTTCCTGATCGATTCCGCAGGCTCTCAACATGTCCGACCGGGCGCGCTCCATGAACTTCAGATAATTGGCGTAATAGACGATGCCGTAGGCGTCGGTATCCTCGAAATAGACGGTCAGGGCGAAATGGTGCTCAGCGGCGACGAACCCGCCGCGATACGGCTTGTCGAACCCGCAATCCGTCACTTGCTGCCAGCGCCATTGGCGGCGCCGATCCGCTCAACGGCGCGGACCAGATTGCCTTGCGCGACCGAAACATCAGCAAGGTGCATGCCCCATCCGGGCAGGAACATGCCGAACAGCCCGACTTCGCCGCCGATGCGGTCGGTGCGTTTGTCATTGGGGTCGGCATTGGTGCGGATCGACAAATAGCCGCGCGCACCGTCATTGACGCAGCGTCCCGAGGCCAGCCCTGGAGTATGGACATAGGGAGTGGCCGGAGCACCCTGGCTCGACCAGCTGATCGGACCGCCGGGCACCGGCATCGCCGATCGCGTGTACCAGTCGCTGTCGAGCGGCTCCCAGCCCTTCGCTCCCCAGCGCGCCGGATTGACGCAGCCGACGGTCATTCCGGGATTGCCGGCATAACCGAAGATCGCGCCCGGCGGCGGCGCGTTCTTCTCGCGAAAGCTGGTCCAAGTCACGACACAGCGGGATTGCCCGGGCCGACTGCACAAGGGCGTCGACTTGAAGCTCCCGCCGACCAACTGCCCCTGGGGCACAAGCACGTTGTACCCGGGCAGGATTGCAAGCCGCATCCGCTGCGCGAGCGCGGGATCGCGTTCGATCACATTGGCGATCAGCTGGATCAGCATCAGGCTGCCCTGGCTGTGGCCGATGAGTACGAACGGCCGGCCGTTGCTGCGATTGCGGATGTAATCGCGGAACGCCGCAGCGACGTCGCCAAAGGCAAGCGCCGCCGGCTGCTTGATGTCCGCGCCGGTGGCAAAAGCGGCGACCGCGGCAACGGTCATCTGGCGGTAATTTGGCGCAAACGGACGGCAGACGCTGGCGAAGCGGGCCATTTGCGCTTCGGCGATGATCTTTTCCTCGCGGCCGGGGAGAAAATCGCTGTTCATTCCGGGGTCGCCTGACACGGTCGGATAGACGTAGAAACAATCGACCGCGGGGCTTGCCGCGGGCCGGCTCACGACCTTCGCGCCATAGCCATTGGGGCCAAGCTCGGTGGTCGCCACCGGGGTTGAACAGGGATCGGCGCGTCCCGGAAGGCACAGCCAGCGCGTATCCCTGGAATATCCATCCGTCACTGGTTGTGCGGCGTTCGAAGACGTTGGAATAGCGATGAACATCGCCGCAACCACGCCTGCCATTTGCTTGCAATTCACTTGGTCGAGGCTCCGCTGTCGAACAATCCGCTCTGGCCTCCGGCGGGCTGCGGAAGCCCGAGATGGGCGTAGCCGCGGCCGTTGAGGCAGCGCCCTCGTGCGGTGCGGGCGATGAGGCCCAGCTGAATGAGGAACGGCTCGATCACGTCTTCGATCGTGTCGCGCGGCTCGCTCAGGCCCGCTGCAAGCGTTTCCACTCCGACCGGCCCACCGCCGTAAAGATCGGCGATCATGGTCAGATAGCGGCGGTCCATCGCATCGAGCCCGAGCGCGTCGATCTCGAGCCGCGACAGCGCTTGGTCGGCGAGTTCGGCGGACACCGCATTGCCATCCGCGGCATGAGCGAAATCACGCACCCGGCGAAGCAGCCGGCCGGCGATTCGCGGCGTTCCCCGGCTGCGGCGGGCAATTTCGCGCGCGCCATCTTCGGTCAGCTCGGCGCCAAGCAGGCGGGCGGCGCGGCGCACCACCAGCTCAAGCTCCTCGACGGTATAGAAATTGAGCCGCACCGGAATCCCGAAGCGGTCGCGCAGTGGGGTCGTGAGCAGCCCCTGACGGGTGGTCGCACCGATCAGTGTAAACTGCGGCAGATCGATCCGTACCGACCGCGCCGACGGGCCCTCGCCGATCATCAAATCGAGCGCCCGGTCCTCCATCGCTGGATACAGCACTTCCTCGACCGCCGGATTGAGGCGGTGGATCTCGTCGATGAACAACACATCGCCGTCCTCAAGGTTGGTCAGCAATGCTGCAAGATTGCCCGACTTGGCGATGACGGGACCCGATGTAGCGCGAAAACCGACCCCCATCTCACGCGCGAGAATGCCCGCGAGGGTAGTCTTGCCGAGCCCCGGCGGACCGTGCAGCAGGACGTGGTCGAGCGCTTCGCCGCGGCCCTTTGCGGCATTGACGAACACCCGCAAATTGTCGCGCGCCGACTGCTGGCCGATGAACTCGTCAAGGGTCTTGGGGCGAAGCGCAAGGTCGGCGTCCTCAGGGGTTCGTTCCGGCGTCGTGACCCGGTCGGGATCGGTCGCCATTCACACTTCCCTTTTGTCGCCGCGGCGCCGCTGCCACGGCCACCGGCCCTCGATTTCGACTTCGAGGCTGAAACTCAGGAAGGTCCGGATGATGACGATCCCCGCGAGCACCGCGACGCTCATCAGGGTCGGCCGCACCGCGACCGTATTGATGATGTCGGCGGCGATCAGGAATTCGAGGCCGAGCAGGATCGAGCGACCGAAATTCGAACGGAATTGGGTCACCGCATCTGCGCGCCTGGGCGTTTCGAACGAGGCCATTGCGAACAGCAACAGACCGCCGATCGCGCCCAAAGCGATGATCGCGATTCCGACCAGCTCGATCGCCCTGGCGACATTGTGAGCGGCGTCGGTTGCGAATTGATCGAACATCGCTCCCTTCAAACAGATGCAGCGGTCAGTGACAAGGACGGCAGGCCGCTATCACGGGGTCGCGAAGTCCTTGCGGTAAGGTAGCTGGAGCCAGTCGCGGCTCCAGAAACTGTTCGGCGGCAATTTCCTTCGAGTCTATCGCGACGCCTGGGGCGGGTGACTATTTCGCCGCTTTTCTGAGCGCCAGCCGGACCAGCGCGTCGAGCGTGGCGTCGGGGCCGAGTTCTTGCGCAGCGGCGGCGACTGCAACGCTCGCCTCGGCCGGTTTGAACCCGAGGTTGCCGAGCGCGGACAAGGCGTCCTGCGCGATTCCCCCGCGCGGCGCCGCCGCTCCAGCTGCCCCGCTTAGTCCCGGCGCGAGCTTGCCCTGCAATTCATTGGCGATGCGCATCGCGAGCTTTGGGCCGACTCCGCTGGCACGGCCGATCATCGCTTTGTCGCCATGGGCAATCGCGGTTGCCAGTTCGTCGGGCGATAGCGTCGACAGGATCGCCAGCGCGAGCCGACCGCCAACCCCCTGGACCGAGGTCAAAGCGCGAAAGCTGTCGCGCTCGACCGGGCTGCCAAAACCGAACAGGGTCCAGGCATCCTCGCGGACCTGCAATTCGGTCAGGATCAAGGCGTCGCGGCCGACCGCGCCCAGCACATCGAGCGTCCGTGCCGAGCAATGGACAATGTAGCCGACTCCAGCGACATCGATGGTGACGCTGTCAGCGCCCATTTCCGCGACGGTCCCGGTTAGTCGAGCGATCATCCAGTTATCAGCGCTAGGGAATTGACGTTGTATCCAATCAAAGGTGAGTTCTTTCCGTTGGCGAAGGTGAAGGTTTCCTGTGCCTTCCCTTTCTCGTAGACGCTGTCGAAGAGCACAACGGTGTTAGCGTTCGTGCCGTAGTTCACGCGCCATGAATTTCGCGTCCCTGATTTGTAGGGTCCCAACTTCGACCGGACGGCTGCGAACAACCTGGACGTGTCGTTCTTAGGTGTGTTTGCTTTCCAAGTGGGCGCGGACTGGGCGTAAATCGATTCGAACTGACCGGCGTTCAGCTGCTGATGAAAGCGCTCCACCGCTTTGTCGGCCGACGCAAGATCCTGTCCGCTCGAACACGACGCCAGCGTGACAGTCATTGCAGCAACGATCGTTCTTTCCATGCGACATTCTCCGTGGATTCGGCACCTTAGTCGGTAAGCCCCGCGCGGCGGCTCGCCAAGTGGTGCGCATACGTAATCGCCACCGCCAGCGCATCCGCCGCGTCAGGCCCTGCGATCGCGACTCCGGGAAGCAGCCGCGCGACCATCGCGTGGACTTGCGCTTTTTCGGCGTTGCCGTTGCCGACGACCGCTTTCTTGACCAGCCGGGCGGCATATTCGCCAACTTCCAGCCCCGAGCGCGCGGCGATCATCAGCAGGGCCCCGCGCGCCTGCGCCAGCTTGAGCGTCGATTGCGGATTCTTGTTGACGAAAATCTCTTCCATCGCGGCGCCATCGGGCGGGTAGTCGGCGATGAGTGCTTCAAGCTGGCTGCCGAGATGCGCCAGGCGCTTGGCCAGCGGCTCCGCGGGGGCGCTCTTGATCTGCCCGTTGGCGATATGCGTCAGCCGATTGCCCTCGGCGCGGATCAATCCCCAGCCAGTGGTGCCGAGGCCCGGGTCGAGACCGAGGATGATCACTCGATCCCCCTCCCGCTTGCGGGACGGGTCAGGGGTGGGACTGTGGTTTGCACGGGTGAGGACATGCCCACCCCCAGCCTCTCCCGCAAGCGGAAGGGGAGGGGAGTTTCACCCCAGCTTCTCCAGTTCCTCGTCGGAAATGTCGTAATTGCCCCACACCGTTTGGACGTCGTCATCGTCTTCGAGCGCGTCGACCAGCTTCATCAGGGTCGCCACATCGTCGCCGGACAGCTCGACGCTGGTGGTTGGCCGCCACGCCATCTTGACCGCATCGGCCTCGCCAAGCGCGGCTTCGAGCGCTTTGGCGACATCGTGCATTCCGTCGACTCCGGTCCAGATCTGGTGGCCGCCCTCGTCGCTTTCGACATCGTCGGCGCCGGCGTCGATCGCGGCCTCGATGACGGTGTCGCCGTCGCCCGCCTTGGCGCCATATTCGATCAGTCCCATGCGCTCGAAGCCGTGGCTGACGCTGCCGCTTGCGCCCAGATTGCCGGCGTTCTTGCTGAACGCGGTGCGGATGTTGGTGGCGGTGCGATTGCGGTTGTCGGTCAGTGCTTCGACGATGATCGCGACCCCCGCCGGCCCGAACCCCTCGTAGCGAATTTCCTCGTAATTCTCGGCGTCGCTGCCGCTCGCCTTGTCGATCGAGCGCTGGATATTGTCCTTGGGCATCGACTGCGCCTTGGCGGCGTTGACCGCGGCGCGCAGGCGGGCGTTCATTTCCGGATCGGGCAGGCCCATTTTCGCGGCCACGGTGATTTCGCGGCTCAGTTTTGAAAACATGCCCGAACGCTTCTTATCCTGAGCGCCCTTGCGATGCATGATGTTCTTATATTTTGAATGACCGGCCATCGATTTTCCTTAGCTCAGGCCGAGCGCGATGCGATAGGTTTCGAGCAAGGCGTCGGCTTCCTGGCGGGTATGGATTTCCATCTTGCGCAGCCGGACCATCGCCCGCATCGTCTTCGTGTCGTAACCGTTCGATTTGGATTCGGCATAAACGTCGCGAATATCGTCGGCGATGCCCTTTTTCTCTTCTTCCAAACGCTCGATCCGCTCGATGAATAGCCGCAGCTGGTCAGCCGCGACGGTTCCGTCCGCCATGTCGTGGAAACTCCGCTTTCTAAGTTTGATCGGGGCGTCCTAGGCGAGGCTTGGGCCAGCCTCAAGCGGGTTGAACGCTGATTGTGAACGGCTAAGGCGGTCATTCGACAATCAGGGGAGGATCAAGGGTGGCTGATCAGCTGGCGCCGCGAACGCGCAAGGTGAAGATTTTGGCGACCCTTGGGCCCGCCTCGAGCGACCCGGCGATGATTCGCGCGTTGATCGAGGCCGGGGCCGATGCCTTCCGAATCAACATGAGCCACGGCGCTCAGAAGGACAAAGTCGCGCTGGTCGAAACCATTCGCGGGTTCGAAGCCGAACTCCACCGCCCGACCACCATCCTGTTCGACCTCCAGGGACCCAAATTGCGGGTCGGCCAATTCGCCGGCGGTGCCGCGGAAATCATCGCCGGCCAGCAATACACATTCGACCGCGACAGCAATCCGGGCGATTCGACCCGCGCCAATCTGCCCCATCCGGAAATCTTCGCCGCGGTTACAGTGGGCACCAATCTGCTCATCAACGACGGCAAGCTACGGCTCAAGGTCGTCGAGGCAAGCGCCGACCGGATCGTCACCGAAGTCGTCGTCGGCGGGACCATCAGCGATCACAAGGGCGTCAACGTGCCCGATGTCGTTCTGCCGATCCCGGCGCTGACCGAAAAGGACCGCAGCGACCTCGATTTCGCTTTGTCGCAACAGGCCGACTGGATCGCTCTGTCGTTCGTCCAGCGGCCCGAGGATATCGCCGAGGCGCGCGCGCTGATCGGCGACAGGGCCGCGCTGATGGCCAAGATCGAAAAGCCCGCTGCGATCGATCGGCTGGAGGAGATTATCGACCTCGCCGATGGGGTGATGGTGGCGCGCGGCGACCTGGGCGTCGAACTCCCGCCCGAACGCGTGCCGCCGCTCCAGAACCGGATCATCGCTCTGGCCCGCCAGCATGGCAAGCCGGTGGTGGTCGCGACCCAGATGCTCGAATCGATGATCCTCGCCCCGACCCCGACCAGGGCCGAGGTCAGCGACGTCGCCAATGCCATTTACGAAGGCGCCGACGCGGTCATGCTCTCGGCGGAAAGCGCGGCCGGCCTGTATCCGCGCGAAGCGGTATCGATGATGGACCGGATCGCGACCTCGGCCGAACGCGATTCGACCTATTCCGAGCGCATCCACTTTACCGAAACCAGCATCGAACCGACCACCGCCGATGCGCTTGCAAGCTCGGCGCGGCAGATCGCGGGGACGATCAGCGCGACCGCGATGCTGTGCTACACCGGCTCGGGATCGACTGCCCGGCGGATCGCCCGTGAACGCCCGCCGGTGCCTTTATTGGCGATGAGCGCTTCGCTCCACATCGCCCGGCGAATGGGCCTGATCTGGGGGGTTCGGGCGGTTCACACCCGCGACGTCACCAACTTTGAGGAAATGGTCGACAAAGCCAAGCGCATGGCGCTCCGTCATGGGTTCGCCAACGCCCGCGACCGGGTCATCATCATGGCCGGAATCCCGTTCGGAACCTCGGGTTCGACCAACGTCCTGCATGTCGTTCGGCTGACCGGCGAGGAGCTCGAGCGCCACCGCGGGTAACTGGCCGCGATTGACGCCCCGATGCCCAAGTGGCAGCCCAGCCACCAAGAGGGAGCAAGCATGGCGACGACGATCGAGGAACTGGAGGCGCGGCGTCAGGCGGCGCGGATGGGCGGCGGGCAAAAACGCATCGACGCCCAGCACGCCAAGGGCCGGCTGACCGCGCGCGAGCGGGTGTCGGTGCTGATGGATCCCGACAGCTTCGAAGAATATGACATGTTCGTCGAGCATAATTGCGCCGATTTCGGGATGGACGAGCAGCGCATTCCCGGCGACGGCGTGGTCACGGGTTCGGGCACGATCAACGGCCGGCTGGTCTATATCTTCGCCCAGGATTTTACCGTCTTCGGCGGTTCATTGTCCGAACGCCACGCGCAGAAAATCTGCAAGGTGATGGACATGGCGCTGAAGGTCGGCGCTCCGGTCATCGGTTTGAACGACAGCGGCGGCGCGCGCATTCAGGAAGGCGTGGCCTCGCTCGGCGGCTATGCCGAAGTGTTCCAGCGCAACGTGCTGGCATCCGGGGTCGTGCCGCAGATTTCGCTGATCATGGGTCCGTGCGCGGGCGGCGCGGTCTATTCGCCGGCGATGACCGACTTCATCTTCATGGTGAAGGATAGCTCCTACATGTTCGTTACCGGGCCGGAGGTGGTGAAGACCGTCACCAACGAAGTCGTGACCCAGGAGGAGCTTGGCGGGGCGGTCACCCACACGACCAAATCGGGGGTCGCCGACGTGGCGTTTGAAAACGACATCGACGCGCTGATGGCAACCCGCCAATTCTTCGATTTCCTGCCGCTCAGCAACCGCCACGATCTGCCCGAACGGCCGTGCCACGATCCGTGGGACCGGCACGAGGACAGCCTCGACACTTTGGTCCCACCGAGCGCCGCGACGCCCTATGACATGCACGAATTGATCCGCAAGGTTGCCGACGACGGCGATTTCTTCGAGCTTCAGCCGGCCCACGCCGCCAACATCATCATCGGCTTCGCTCGGATCGAGGGGCGCACCGTCGGCGTGGTCGCCAACCAGCCGATGGTGCTGGCCGGCTGCCTCGACATCGCCAGCTCGAAGAAGGGCGCGCGCTTCGTCCGCTTCTGCGACGCCTTCGACATTCCCATCGTCACCTTCGTCGACGTCCCCGGCTTCCTCCCCGGGGTTGCTCAGGAACATGGCGGGATCATCAAGAACGGCGCCAAATTGCTGTTCGCTTATGCCGAGGCGACCGTGCCCAAAATCACCGTCATCACGCGCAAGGCCTATGGCGGCGCCTATGATGTGATGGCGTCGAAGCATTTGCGCGGCGATTTGAACTACGCCTGGCCGACCGCCGAGATCGCGGTGATGGGCGCCAAAGGCGCGGTCGAAATCATCTTCCGCGGCAAGACCGCGAAAGAGATCGCCGAGCATACGGCCGAATATGAGGAGCGCTTCGCCAACCCGTTCGTGGCCGCGAGCAAAGGCTTTATCGACGACGTCATCATGCCCCATTCAACCCGGCGGCGGGTGGCGCAAGGGCTAAGGCGACTACGCGACAAGGAGCTGGAGAATCCGTGGAAAAAGCATGACAATATTCCGCTGTGAGGATGGAGCAACGTGGGATCTTCAGCGTCTATGTTGCGGGTTTGCTTTCATTCCTCGTGGGGATCGGGTTTCAGTTCGCGGCAGGGGGTCATGCGTTACAAGCTGGACTGGTCGGATTCGTGGCTTCCAAGATTGCTCTTGGAACTTGGCAACTTGTCAAACCGAGTGCATTTCCGGACAGCAAACATTCACAGCTCGTAGTCGCTCTGGTCGCTACTGGTTGGACCGTTTTCGGAAGTCTCCTAATCTATTCGGCCCAATGGAACTAGCGATGAGCACCTACACCGCCACCATCGGCTGGCCCGCCAGGGTTCCCGACAACTCGTCACCCTGACCTCGTTTGACCCGTGACCATCGGTGTTCGGTGCATGATAATGTCATTGTAATGTATGCTGTGGCGTCCTATCTTTACGGTAGAAGGAGAGGAAAATGCGCAGCGCCCGAGTGACCGTGTTGATGAAGCCCGAGGAAAAGGCAGCCCTCGAGTCCAAGGCTGCCAGCCGCGGGGTTTCCAGCGGCGAGTATCTCCGCCTCGCGGTCGACAATTTCGACAAGCTTTCCGGCGAGCAGGAGGCCGAACTTGCAGCGCTTGCCGCGGAGCTCAAGGAGGCGCTGCCGAAAATGAAGGCGTCATTGAACCGGTCGTGCAAGGTCCTGGAAGATTTGCACCGCGAGAATGAGGAGTTCTTCAAGGCGCGGGGCATTCGCTGATGGGGACCGTGAGCGACATTCTGTCGGGGATCAAGCAGGTCATCCTGCTGCAGGAAAATGTCTCCCGGCTTCAACGTGAGGTGGAGAATCTGGCCCAAGACGTCCGCCGCGTTCGCGACTATGCTGGTGAAATCGACAAGCGCGTCGCTCGGATCGAGGGCGTAATGGAAGGCGTTGCTCGGGCCTCCGCCCAGCCCGCCCGTACCCGGAGGCTTCCCAAAAAATGACCCCCTACAGCGCCACCGTCCGCTGGACCGCTAGGCCCGACGACGCCTTCGCCAAGGGCCAGTACAGCCGCTCGCATGAATGGGTGTTCGATGGCGGGGTGACGTTGCCCGCTTCGTCATCGCCGCATGTCGTTCCATTGCCGTGGTCGGACGAAAAGGGTGTCGATCCAGAGGAAGCGTTCATCGCCTCGCTGTCGTCATGCCACATGCTGTTCGTGCTCGATTTTGCGCGCCGCGCGGGGTTCGCTGTGGCCAGCTACACCGACGAAGCGACCGGTGTGCTCGGCAAGCTCGGCGACGGGCGCATGGCGATGATTTCGGTCGCGCTTCACCCGCGCATCACATGGGCCGGCGCCGCGCCCGACGCCGCGGCGCTCGCCGACCTCCACGACAAGGCGCACCACGCCTGCTTCATCGCCAATAGCGTGACGACCAAGGTGACCATCGAATGATCCGCGCAATGATCCTCCTCGCCATCGCAGCAACGGTCCCGGCCCCCGCCGCCGCGCAAGCGCCAATGACCGGGCGCAGCGACTCCTATTTTCTGTGCATGAAACACGGCGATGCAGCGCGCGGCAACGCCACTGCAATCGATCTGTGCGTGGCGGCCGAACTGGCCCTCCAGAACGATCGGCTCGATCGCGCTTATCGGCGGGCCGGTGCGCACCTTGGCTGGCCGACCAAGATCCGGCTGGTTACCGCGCAACGCCGGTGGGTCGTCGACAGCAATGATCGCTGCGCCAAGGCCGCCGGCCCCGATCCGCGCGCCAGCCTGACCGGCGCGATCTACAACGGCTGCCTGCTCGACGAGACCATCGCGCGCGCGGCCAAGCTCGAAAACTACACGCCGGAGTAAGGCCATGAAACTGGGTCGATTGAACCATGTCGGGGTCGCCACGCGATCGATCGAACAGAGCCTCGCAACCTATCGCGAATTGTTCGGCGCCGAGCCCAGTGCAGCCTCGTTCGACCTCCCCGCACAGGGCGTTCGCGTGTGTTTTGTGGACGCGCCAAACGCGCAGATCGAGCTGATCGAACCATTGGGCGCGGACTCGCCGATCGTGAAATTTCTCGATAAATATCCAGCCGGCGGGCAGCACCATTTGTGCTTCGAAGTCCCCGACATCACCGCCGCGCGCGCCCATTTCGAGGGCAAAGGCGCGCGCGTCCTTGGGCCGACCCGGATCGGCGCCCACGGCACCCCGATCTTCTTCCTCCACCCCAAGGACATGGGCGGGGTGCTGACCGAGATCATGGAATCGCCGAAGCAGGCGCATTAGCATCTCGTCATTGCGAGGAGCGGAGCGACGCGGCAATCCAGTTCCTCTCAATAATGGATTGCTTCGCTTCGCTCGCAATGACGGCTAAGGCCAGGCCATGTCAGACCAGAAATACGACGACTGGAAAGCGCTTGCCGCGAAGGAAGCCAAGGGCCGCGATCTTGGCCGCGACACGCCCGAAGGCATATCGCTGAAGACGGTGTACGGCCCCGCCGATGTCGCCGGGATCGAGCCCGGCTACCCCGGCATCGCGCCCTATACGCGCGGCCCCTATGCGACGATGTTCGCGGGCCGGCCGTGGACCATCCGCCAATATGCCGGCTTTTCGACCGCCGAGGATAGCAACGCTTTCTACCGCCGCAATCTTGCTGCGGGACAAAAGGGGCTGAGCGTCGCGTTCGATCTCGCAACCCACCGCGGCTACGACAGTGACCATCCGCGCGTCACCGGCGATGTCGGCAAGGCGGGCGTCGCGATCGACAGCGTCGAGGACATGAAATTGCTGTTCGACGGCATCCCGCTCGATGAAATGTCGGTCAGCATGACGATGAACGGCGCGGTGCTTCCGATCATGGCCTTCTACATCGTCGCTGGCGAGGAACAGGGGGTGTCGCGCGCCGCGCTGTCGGGCACGATCCAGAACGACATCCTGAAAGAGTTCGCGGTCCGCAACACCTACATCTATCCGCCCGAACCGTCGATGCGGATCGTCAGCGACATCATCGCGTTCACCAGCCGCGAAATGCCGAAGTTCAACAGCATTTCGATCTCGGGCTATCACATGCACGAGGCGGGAGCGACCGCGGTTCAGGAACTCGCCTACACCCTCGCCGACGGCATGGCCTATGTTCGCGCGGCGCAGGACGCGGGACTCTCGATCGACGATTTCGCGCCGCGGCTGAGCTTCTTTTTCGGCATCGGAATGAACCTGTTCATGGAGGTCGCAAAGCTGCGCGCGGCGCGGACTTTGTGGGCGCGGATCATGACGGGGCTGGGCGCGAGCACCGAAAAGTCGAAGCTATTGCGGACTCATTGCCAGACGTCGGGGGTCAGCCTGACCGAACAGGACCCGTATAACAATATCGTTCGCACCACGATCGAGGCGCTCGCCGCGGTGCTTGGCGGAACGCAGTCACTGCACACCAATTCGTTCGACGAAGCGATCGCTCTGCCGACCGATTTCTCCGCCCGAATCGCGCGCAACACCCAGCTCATTTTGGCCGAGGAAGCGGGCTTCACCGCGGTCGCCGATCCGCTCGGCGGAAGCTATTATGTCGAGGCGCTGACCCGCGAGCTGGAAGACAAAGCGCAAGCGCTGATTGATGAGGTCGAGGCCCATGGCGGGATGGTCAAAGCGGTCGCCGAAGGCCTCCCCAAGCACCGCATCGAGGAGACCGCGGCGGCGCGCGCGGCCAAGGTCGATACCGGCGAAACCGTGATCGTCGGGGTCAACCGCTACCGCCTGGCCGAGGAGCAGGCCCACGATTTCCTCGAAGTCGACAACGCCAAGGTCCGCGCCGGGCAGATCGCCCGGCTGGAAGCGATGCGCGGTTCGCGCGACGAGGCGAAAGTGCGGGCTGCTCTGGATGCGCTGGAGGCGGCGGCGAGAGAGGGAGAGCGTCCCTCGACTTCGCTCGGGACGAACGGTGATTTCGCACCGTCCCCCACCCCGTTCGTGTCGAGCGAAGTCGAGACACGTTCCTCAGAGAATTTATTGGCCCTCGCGATCGACTGCGCCCGCGCCCGCGCCAGCCTCGGCGAAATCTCTGATGCGCTCGAACGCGTGTTCGGCCGCTATTCGACCTCACCCGAGCCGGTCAGCGGCATCTACGGCAAGCGCTCCGACGACCGCTGGAAAGGCGCGGTCGATGGGACCGCAGCGGTCGCCCAGCGCCTCGGCCGCAAACCGCGCATCCTGGTTGCGAAAATGGGCCAGGACGGCCACGACCGGGGCGCCAATCTGGTCAGCTCGGCGTTCGGCGATCTGGGGTTCGAAGTCATCGCCGGTCCGCTGTTCCAGACCCCGCGCGAGGCGGCTGAACTGGCGGTTGCGGAAAAGGTCGATGTCGTCGGCGCCTCATCGCTTGCGGCGGGGCACAAGACCCTGGTCCCGGAGTTGATCGGCGCGCTGAAAGACCTCGGCGCGGCCGACATCAAGGTCGTCGCCGGCGGCGTCATCCCGCCGCAGGATTACGAGTTCTTGAGGCTGGCTGGGGTGCAGGCGATCTTCGGGCCCGGCACCAACCTCGCCGACGCCGCCGATGAAGTATTGCGCCTGCTCGGCCACAACAGGCCGCCGCTCGAGGAAACATTGCCATGATCATCGCATTGCTGATCGGAGCGGCGGACGTCCAGCCGTCAAAGTCGTTCGTCCAAGGCTGCTACGAGCGCGCCACCACCCAGGCCGAGACCAATTTCTGCGCAGCGGGCGCGCAGGAGGCCGACAAGCATTTGATCGAGGATGCTCAAGAAACCGCGTGCATGGACGCCGACCAGTCGCAGCAGGGCATGAACATGTGCGCCGGCGCGGCCTTTGAACGCGCGGACACGGCACTCAATGCCGAATGGGCCAAGGTGACGGCGGCCTATAAAGGGGACGCCGCAGCGAAGAAATTGCTGCTCGAGGGGCAGCGCGCGTGGCTCAAATATCGCGACGCGCAGTGTCAGATGTCCGCTTATGACAGCATCGGTGGAAGCATCTGGCCGCTGCTCAATTCCGGCTGCCTCGGAAGCCTGACGCGCCAGCGCACCCAGGAACTGGTCGTCATGCTCGAAGGCGAAGGCAATTGATGTTCAAGAAGATTCTGATCGCCAACCGCGGTGAGATTGCGTGCCGCGTCATCCGCACCGCCAAACACATGGGCATCAAAACCGTCGCGGTATATTCCGACGCGGACGCCCGCGCGCCGCATGTGTTGATGGCCGACGAAGCGGTTCGGCTCGGGCCCGCGCCCGCGGCGGAATCCTATCTCAAGGCCGAGCTGATAATCGACGCGTGTAAGGCAACGGGGGCGGAGGCGGTTCACCCCGGCTATGGTTTCCTCAGCGAGCGCGAGAGTTTCGCCAAGGCGCTGGCCAAGGAAAAAATCGCCTTCATCGGCCCGCCGCCCAAAGCGATTGCGGCGATGGGCGACAAGATCGAATCCAAGAAACTGGCGCAGGCCGCGGGGGTCAATATCGTCCCCGGCTATCTCGACGACATCGCCATCACCGACGAAGCGGTCAAAATCGCCGCCGACATCGGCTACCCGGTGATGATGAAAGCCTCGGCCGGGGGCGGCGGCAAGGGCATGCGGCTGGCGTGGTCGGAAAAGGACGTCCGCGAAGGCTTTGAAGCGACCAAGCGCGAAGGCCTCGCCAGCTTCGGCGACGACCGCGTGTTCATCGAAAAATTCATCGAGGCCCCGCGCCATATCGAGATCCAGGTGCTCGGCGATCAGCACGGCCATATCGTTTATTTGAACGAGCGCGAATGCTCGATCCAGCGCCGCAACCAGAAGGTCGTCGAGGAAGCGCCGTCGCCGTTCGTCACGCCCGCGATGCGCCAGGCAATGGGCGAACAAGCGGTCGCGCTGGCCAAGGCGGTTGGCTACTATAGCGCGGGAACGGTCGAGCTGATCGTCAACGGCGCCGACCCGTCGGGGAAAAGCTTCTATTTCCTCGAAATGAACACCCGGCTCCAGGTCGAACATCCGGTGACCGAGGAAGTGACCGGTCTTGACCTCGTCGAACAGATGATCCGAGTCGCCGCCGGGGAGAAACTGGCGTTCACGCAAAAGGATGTGAAACTCGACGGCTGGGCGATCGAAACCCGGGTCTATGCCGAAGATCCCTATCGCGGGTTTTTGCCGAGCACTGGGCGGCTCATTCGCTACCAACCACCCCAGCCAACCGAATCCGTCATTGCGAGGAGCGAAGCGACGCGGCAATCCAGCGCCGCAAAGTCTGGATTGCTTCGCTCCGCTCGCAATGACGGAGTTCGAGTGAGGGTCGACGACGGAGTCATCGACGGCGGCGAGATCAGCATGTTCTACGACCCGATGATCGCCAAGCTCATCACCTGGGCACCGACCCGCGACGCCGCCATCGACACGCAAATCGCGGCGCTCGACCAGTTCGTCATCGACGGTATCGCCGACAATGTCGATTTCCTCTCGGCGCTGATGCAGCACCCGCGTTTTCGCCGCGGCGATCTCGCCACCGATTTCATCGCCGACGAATTTTCCGACGGTTTCCACGGCGCGCCGGCGGATGAACAGCTCCTCGTCGATCTCGCTCTAATCGCGGCCAAGGTTGCCGCCATCAGCGACGAGCGCGCGCATGAGATTAGCGACCAGCTCGGAGCGCGCACCAATGGCTCGCGCGAGCGCATCGTGCGCATCGCGGGGGCCGAGCAGCGGGTGCGGATCAAGCCGTACAAAGGGGGCACCTTGGGCGTGGTCGATGGTGGCGAGCTGGTCGATATCGTCGGCCATTGGGCGCCGGGCCAGCGACTGCTGCGGGTCAGCGTCGATGGCCGCGCGCGGATCGTGCAAGTCCGCCGCGTCGGCCGCGATTGGGAATTGCAGACGCGCGGGCGCACCCACCGCGTGCAGGTGCTTTCGCCGCATGTCGCCGAACTGTCGCGGTTCATGATCGACAAGCCCGCGCCGGACCTGTCGCGGTTGTTGCTCGCGCCGATGCCGGGGCTGTTGACGCGGCTCGACGTCGCGGTCGGCGACAGCGTCGAGCCGGGCCAGCCGATCGCGGTGATGGAAGCGATGAAGATGGAAAACATCCTCCGCGCGCCCAAAGCGGCAACGGTCAAGGCCACCCCCGCCAAGGCCGGCGACAGCCTCGCGGTCGATCAAATCATCGTGGAGTTTGAGTGAGACTTGGGGAGCTTCTCTTTCCAACTGCGTTGCTAGCCTCGTGTAATGCTGGCACGGCGACCTATTCAAACAAATGCGGAGATCGGCTTGGAGGCTGGCTGGGACCTGAGAATGGAATCGGCGAACTAGCGATCTGGAACGTTGTTCGACTTGGTAAAAACGGTTTGATCACTTGGAACCGACAATCAACTAGTGACCAGACGCTCGTCGAATACCTGCGCAAAGTCTCGACTGACCAGCCTAGGCCTCAAATCATTTTGATAATTGATCCGGGAGCCGATTGTTCACGTGTCGAGAAAATTCGTGCGCTGATGAACAGCACCCCAATCTGCTCTGTCGATGATGTGTGTGGCGAGGGCAAAGGCTGGATAGCTCCAAGCGGGCGCGTAATTTCTTAGTTTGCGTCCCGCAACTCACTCCGCTTGAGCTTGCCCGTCGCCGTTTTCGGCAACGCGTCGACGAACGCGATCTCGCGCGGATATTTGTAGGGCGCGATCTGGTCCTTGACGAAGGCTTTCAATTTATCCGCAAGCTCCTCGCTCTCCTCGGCGAAATCTGCCAGGACCACGAACGCTTTCACCTTCTGCCCGCGCTCGGGGCAGGCCACGCCGATGACCGCGCATTCGGCGACAGCGGGCTGCGCCAGCAGCGCATTCTCCACCTCGGGCGCGCCGATATTATAGCCCGAGCTGACGATCATGTCGTCGCTCCGCGCGAGGTACCAATAATAGCCGTCGCTATCCTTGGCGTAGGTGTCGCCGGTGACGTTCCAGCCATTGACGACATAATCGGCCTGACGCGGGTCATCGAGGTAGCGGCAGCCGGTCGGGCCCTTGATCGCCAGACGACCTTCGCCCTCGGCCAGCGGATGGCCGTCGCCATCGAGGATCGCGGCTTCATAGCCCGGCACCGCTTTGCCGGTCGCGCCGGGGCGGATGTCGTCGCCCGCCGCCGAGACGAAAATGTGCATCATCTCGGTCGCGCCGATACCGTCGACGATCTTGATGCCGGTGCGTTCGTGCCACGCCTCCCAGATCGCCTGGGGCAAATGCTCGCCCGCGGAAATGCAACAGCGCAGGGTCTTGAGAGCTGCGTCCAAAGCCCCGCCCTCCGTTCGTGTCGAGCGAAGTCGAGACACGTCCTCTTGCTCTGCCAGCGCCCCTCGACTTTGCTCGGGACGAACGGCCTGCGGGGCGGGCTCGGTGCCAAGCATCGCCTTATACGCGGTCGGGGCGGTGCCGAGGTGGGTCACGCCATATTTCGTGATCGCCTCGAGCAATGCGGTCGGGCTGGCCTGTTCGACCGTCACGCTCGCCGCCCCAAAGCGCAGTGGGAAAACGGGCGTGATTCCGAGCCCGAAGGTGAAGGCCATTGGGGCGCTGGTCAGGAAGACGTCGCCGGGCTTGGGCCCGATCAGATGCTTGGCAAAGGTGTCGCACGGGGCGAGCACGTCGCGGTGGAACTGGACGCAGCCCTTGGGCACGCCGGTGGTGCCGCTGGTGAAGGCGATCAACGCGGGGTCGTCGCGGCCGGTGTCGGCGGGCGGCAGCGGGCTTAATGAAGCGCTCCGCGTATCGAGTTCGCCATGGCCGAAATCGCCGTCGAATTTGACCAGATGCTTGACGAATTGGGTCTGGTCTATCGCCTCGCGGAAATCGCCGATGAAGCGCGAATCGACGATTGCGTGGCTGATCTGGGCGCGCTCGATGACGGTCGCGATTTCGCCGGGGCGGAGCAGCGGCATGGTCGACACCGCGACCCCCCCGGCCTTCAACACGCCGAGCCACGCTGCGTAGATGGTATAGCTATTGGGGCCGCGCAACAGCACCCGGTTGCCGGGGATGAGGCCGCACTCGTCAACCAGAAGGCGCGCGATCCGGCCGCTGAAATAGTCGAGTTGGGCGTAGGTCTTCGCGCCATGCTCGTTGACGATCGCGATCGCGTCCGGAGCGCCGCCCTTGATCAATTCGGCGGCCGCGTTGAGCCGCTCGGGATAATCGAGCAACAGGAACTCGGGCAGCAGTTCGGGCGGCGGCAGCCGGTCGCGGACGAAGGAGTCGGTGGTCATGCCGTCAATGCGACCCCGGCGCAGGCCGGGGGAAGCAATCCAGCTCATCTCGAAAGGCACTGGATTGCCGCGTCGCTGTGCTCCTCGCAATGACGGTTTTCACTCTGGAACCACCGCCGTCGCCTCGATCTCGACCTTGGCCGCGGCCTCGACCAGGCCCTTGACCTCGACCAGTGCCATGGCCGGATAGACATCACCCATGATCTCGCGCCACGCCGTTCCAATCTCGTCGCGGCTGACCAGATATTCGTGGCGGTCGGTGACGTAACAGGTCATGCGCACGATATGTTCGGGCCCCGCGCCGTCTTCGGCAAGGATCGCGACGATGTTGCGCAGCGCCTGCGCGAACTGGCCGTGAAGATGGTAATCGGGAAAGCTTTCGCGTTCGTCCCAGCCGATCACTCCGGCGGTGAAGATCAATCGGCCTTTGGTCGAAATGCCGTTGGAATAGCCTTTGGGGCGCGGCCAGCCGGGGGGGTGCAGGATCTTCATGAGCGAGCCTCCTTGAGCAAATCGCGGCCGATGATCTGGCGCTGCACTTCGCTCGCACCTTCGTAAATGCGCAGCGCCCGGATGTCGCGGTAAAGGTGTTCGACGGTGACTCCTTTGGTCACTCCGGCGCCGCCGTGCATCTGAACCGCATCGTCGATGACCTTCTGCGCAGCTTCGGTGGCATAAAGCTTGGCCATTGCGGCGGCGCGGCGGTTGTCGGCGCTCGCCCCGGAACCAACAACGTCCTGCTGCCAGGCCGCGCGGTAAACCAGTAGCGCCGACGCATCGATCGCGGTTGCCATGTCGGCGAGCTTGGCCTGGGTCACGGCATTGTCGGCCAGCTTGCCCTTGCCCAGGCGGCGGGCCGACGCGAACGCCACCGCTTCGTCGAGCGCTCGCCGGGCAAGGCCAAGCGCGGCAGCGGCGACAGTCACCCGGAACAGGTTGAGCACTTCCATGCCGACCCGGAAGCCGTCGCCGGCACCACCGACCAACGCGTCCGCGCCAAGCTCGACGTGGTCATAGTTGAGCCGCGCCAGCGGGTGCGGCGACACCACCTCGATGCGCTCGGCGACGGTCAGTCCGGGCGAAACCGCCGGGACGATGAAGGCGGACAATCCGCGCGATCCTTCGCCTTCGCCCGTGCGCGCGAAGGTCAGATAGAAATCCGCGATTCCGCCGTTGGAAATGTAGGTTTTCTCGCCGTCCAGGACCCAGCCATCGCCATCGCGGGTCGCGGTCATCGCGACATTGGCCGCGTCCGACCCGCATTCGGGTTCGGTCATGGCGAAAGCGGCGATGGCCGTCCCGTCTGCGACTTTTGGCAGCCATTCGGCTTTCTGAGCGGCGCTTCCGAACAGCGAGATCGCCCCCGAGCCAAGTCCCTGCATCGCAAAAGCGAAATCGGCCAGAGCGCTGTGATGGGCGAGCGTTTCGCGGGCGATTGCAAGGCTTCGAACGTCGGGCCGGTGGTCCCCTTCGGCGACTCCCAGTTCGAGCAGCCCGGCACCGCCGAGCGCCTTGACCAGCCGCCGGCATTCCGAGTCGAGATCGCCCCCCGCATCGACCGGATGAGCTGCGCACCATGCGCCAGTCCTGTCCGCCAGCGCGCGGTGCCGAGCTTCGAAAAACGGCCAGTCGAGATAGCCGCGTGCCTGCATTCTCATTCCGTCATCCCCGCGGAAGCGGGGACCCAGTCGGGCAAGGAAAGCTGGGTTCCCGTTTGCACGGGAATGACCAGAATGAAATTAGTCACCCTGAAACTCCGGCGGCCGCTTGGCCGCGAAGGCCTCATAAGCGCGCTTGAAATCCCTGGTCTCCATGCACTCGGCCTGGGCTTCGGCCTCCATAACCAGCGCTTCGACAATCGCGACATTCCATTCGGCGTCGAGCTGACGCTTGGTCACTGCGTGGGCATAAGTCGGGCCCGCCGCAATCTGTGCGCCGAGCGCCTTGGCCTCCGCTTGAACGTCGTCGCACAGCCGGTTGTAAAATCCCCAATCAGCGCCTTCTTCCGCCGATATCGATCGTCCGGTGAACAATAATTCCGCCGCCCGGCCATGGCCGATCAGCCGCGGCAATATCGCGCACGCGCCCATGTCGGCACCGCTCAGGCCGACCCGAGTGAACAGGAATGCGGTCTTGGAATTGTGCGAACTCAGCCGCAAGTCGCTGGCCATGGCCATGATCGCTCCGGCCCCGGCGCAAGTCCCCTCGACCGCGGCGATGATCGGTTGCGGGCAGGCGCGCATCGCCTCGACCAAATCGCCGGTCATGTGGGTGAAACGGAGCAATCCGTCGCGGTCCATTTTCGTCAGCGGGCCGATGATTTCATGGACGTCGCCGCCCGAACAGAAATTGCCGCCCGCGCCGGTGACGATCACCACCTTGACTTCGGCCGTCCCGCACAATGACCAGAACGTGTCGCGGAGCTCGGCGTAACTCGCGAAGGTCAGCGGATTTTTGCGCTCGGGTCGGTTGAGCGTGATAGTCGCAACTCCGCCGTCGAACGACCACAGGAAATGTTCGGGTTCGAACAGGTTGCAGATTAGGCTCACGCTGATGTCCCCCCGTCGATGGTCACCGCGGCGCCGTTGATGTCGCGGCTTTGCGGCAGGCACAGGGTCAGGATCATGGCCGCGATTCCGGCCGGATCGACCAGCCTCCCGCTGGCGTTGATGTTGGTGATCGCGGCGCGCGAATCATCGTCGCTGCGGCCAGTGATCTGCGACACCCGGGCGATCGACTGGTCGGTCATCGGCGTGTCGACATAGCCCGGGCAGACCGCGTTAACGGTCAGGCCGGTCTTGGCATATTCGGCGGCGAGGCTGCGCATCAGGCCGAGCAGGCCGTGCTTCGATGCGCCATAATGGGCGGCATAAGGGACTCCGCGCAGCGACGCGACCGACGCGACATAGATCAACCGGCCATTGTCCGATTTGAGCAAGTCGCCGATCGCCAACTGGCTGCAATCGAAGGCGGCGGTGAGGTTGGTGGCGATGATCCGGTCCCAGCTGTCGCGGGTCATTTTGTGGAACGGCGCGCTCTCCGCAATTCCGGCATTGACGATCATCAGGTCGATCGGGCCGTTGGCGGCGCGCGCCTCATCGAACACTTTGGCGATCGCATCGCGATTGGTGACGTCGCACTGAATGGGTCTTCCGCCGGTTCGTTCCGCAACCGCCGCGAGCGGCTCCATCCGCCGCCCGAGCAGCGACAGTTTCGCACCGGCGCCGCCGAGCGCTTCGGCGGCCGCAGCGCCAATGCCGGTTCCGCCGCCAGTGATGAGAGCATGAAGCCCGTCGAGTTTGCCGCTTGCCATGGGATTCAGCATTGGCCGAACGGCCCGGAGGTGGCAAGAAGCGTCGCTCGCACTCCAGGAGAGCCGCCCCAATGAAGACCCGCGCTGCAGTCGCCTTTGCGCCCAAACAACCGCTCGAAATCGTCGAGCTCGACCTCGAGGGTCCAAAGGCGGGCGAAGTGCTGGTCGAGATCATGGCGACGGGTATTTGCCACACCGACGCATACACCATGGACGGGCTCGACAGCGAAGGCCTGTTCCCGAGCGTGCTTGGCCATGAAGGCGCCGGCGTGGTCCGCGAAGTCGGCGCGGGCGTCACCAGCGTCAAACAGGGCGATCACGTGATCCCGCTCTACACGCCCGAATGCCGCATGTGTAAATCGTGCCTCTCGGGCAAGACCAACCTGTGCACCGCGATCCGCGCCACCCAGGGCAAAGGGGTCATGCCCGACGGCACCAGCCGCTTCCGCTACAACGGCGAAACGATCTTTCACTACATGGGCTGCTCGACCTTTTCGAACTTCACCGTCGTGCCCGAAATCGCGATCGCCAAGATCCGCAGCGACGCGCCGTTTCAGACCAGTTGCTACGTCGGCTGCGGGGTCACTACCGGGGTCGGCGCGGTGGTCAATACCGCCAAGGTCAAACCCGGCGACAATGTCGTCGTGTTCGGGTTGGGCGGCATTGGTCTCAACGTCATCCAGGGCGCGCGCATGGCCGGCGCCGACCGCATCGTCGGGGTCGACGTGAACGGCGCCAAGGAAGAATGGGGCCGGCGCTTCGGAATGACCGACTTCGTCAATCCGCGCGACGTCCCCGACGTCGTCGCGCAACTCGTCGCGATGCTCGACGGCGGGGCCGATTTCAGCTTCGACTGCACCGGTAACACCGAGGTGATGCGCCAGGCGCTGGAGTGCTGCCACCGCGGCTGGGGG
>JACDEB010000092.1 GCA_013816595.1 Sphingomonas sp.
CTGAAGCTCAGATGCGCGGCTCGCCGCAGCTTCTGCCATTTCCTCAAAGGGACAGCAGTCTTCATAAGGCTCCCAAATCCTCTCTTTAGCGCGACCCCGGTATGAGAACTTTTCCGTCATGCGCGCCCCTTCTCAGCGACACTGACATTGCGTTCGAATGTCCGCAATGGGTGGAAAGCAGACATTAGGTTTTGGCATGCAGCAAGGTCCTGGGCCGGACAATTTTCAGAGGGGTGCATAGCTTTCCAAGAAGCCGCATCTGTTGCAACGAAACGTGTGTGTTTCGATTGGCTTATTGCCGTTCAACTTTAGCCCAACCCAAATGCTTTTAACCGGCGCGCCTTCCAACCAAGTGCTGACCCTGCGATCCGTGTAGCTCGTGTCGATGATGACACCATCGGTCATCGAGCCTTGGCACTTGGGGCATTCTTCGGACATTAGCTTGTTTCCTCAGCCTCCAATATTTCACAATCCAGATCATCCTCTTGGTCGGCTCCTCCATAACACAATCCGCGTAGATCACGTTGGCCGCCGCATCACCCATTTTGCGTCCGAATTGCTCCGCGGGGCGGCGGCGCGAAAGCTGCATCGTCCACAATGGGTGGAAAGCGGACGCTGGCGATGCCGAGCAGACAATGGTAAGATCGGCTGGCGACAACCGCCTGGCACTCCGTGGGAATTACGCCGCGGCCTATGCTTTATCTGGTTAAAGGAAGGGAGTCCGTCATCCAGCAGTACGTTCGGTTTTTTCTGGCATTCGTGGTCCTGACTGGCAGCGGCGTCAGCGCGAGTCCCCGTGGTGCGGCGACAGGCCATGGACAAGCGAGCCGCTGTGCGTTGCCGCCTATGCAAATCGTCGCGGATCCTAGCTCCTTCGATTCTCAGCGGCCGAAGCTGACGCGCGGCCGTGCGCGGGCGATGGAAGCGGACTTCAGGCTTAAGCTGGTTTCCGTATTCGCAGAGACGTGCCGTCATGGACTCACCACGGGTCGAATTTTTCGCGGGGTGTCGAAAATCGTCTTGCAGAACCAAGAGGGCAACGACGACGGAAGTTTTTTCTCGTCGGACGACGGCTCGCGTACTGTTCTCAACTTCGGTTGGACGTATCTGGATGATGTGAAAGCGAGCAGGACGGCCGTTAATCATGCCCTGATCTGTAAAGCTCATCCAAGCGAGCAATATTGTCTCGACTAGCGGCCATGCCCCTATGCCTCTTTTCCCGGGCCCGCCCGCAAATCAGGAGTGCAAGCGCTACTCGGCAATGGTAGGAGCAACCATATGATCCTCGCGTTTGCTATCGGCGCCATTCTCGGTGCCAGCCCGGTTGCGGCGGCAACCACCCCCAAAGCGTTCCTGGAGCGCCTCTACGCCGGTTATCGCAACCCGGACTTCAGCCCATTTGCCCATCCCGAGCGCATCTTCGCGCCACGGCTCATATCCGCGATGAACGAGGACGCCCAGCTAGCCCACGGCGAGGTCGGTTACGTAGATGCCGATCCAGTTTGCCAATGCCAGGAATCGGCAGGGATGCGTGCGAAAGTCGTCAGCGCGAAGCTGCAGGGGACGAACAAGGCGACGGCTAACGTGTTGCTCCGCTTTGGCGAGCACATGGGGGAAAAGGTCAAGTTTAGCCTCGTCCGCACCAAGGCCGGCTGGCGCATCGCGGACGTCTCATCGTCCGACGAGCCCAGCTTCCTTCGGGCGATCGAAAACTCGAACCGAAGCGCCCGCGCGAACCATTAGTCCACACATAGAAGCGACGGCTAGCAATCGCCTGCGCTTTTGGCTTTGGCCGCAATCCGCATCATTTTCATGACCGACACGAAACGCGCAGAGAAATTGGCGACATCGCATTCGATCGACGTACTATAGTCGGCAATGTTCGCAACGGGTCGAAATCGGACGTTCGGCGCTAATGTCCGCAATGGTCGAAAGCGACCATGACGCCGCTTCAAAGTGCTGGTGTTGGTCTTTGGCGGACCGTCCACCTTGGCGCGCCTCACCCAGCAATCGGACATTCGTTCAAATACCTGCACCGTCCGTTTCCGCCCCATTGCTTACGTTCCACGCATGTCTCACTATCGGCGAGGTTTGGGTTGGCTATTGGAGTTGCCGAAGTGCGTATTCATGCTCTCATGGGGTGCATAATCACACTGACAGGCGTTGCAATTTCTGCCGCCACGCCATCGCCAATAACAGCACTTGCTGGACGTTATACGCACCGGTTCATGAGCGGAGATGTTCAGGGCGAAACCTTTCCCGTTTCTGACGAGGTGGATATTGCCCCGACTAGCAGCAAGACCGCAGAAATCTCCCTAGAGCTGAACTTCTTCAATGGCGCTACCTGCACCATAAGTGGGACAGCCAAGCTTGAGGGTAGGATACTTGTTTATCGCGCTTCCGAACTGGAAGGCTGGGACGGCGGCAAGGGATGTAAGCTGAAGCTCTGGAAAGAACGTAAGAGTCTGTATTGGTCTGATGGCGATAACAGCTGCGAGTCGGCCTGTGGCTTCCGCGGGCGTTTGCAGGGCGAGATGCCAATGCGCTACCGCAAACCGATCCGCAGTCGGTAAGCGGCCAGCCTGGACTCAACGGCTCAATCCTCGTTTTCGATCAACCCTCCCGCGACGCAATTCGTCAGACAATCAGATCCATATGCCGAATGCCCGCTTTGGGTCGAAAGCGGACGTTCGCCTTATTTCCGGCCTGGGTGGAAGCGGTTATCGCGTCATCGCCCGGCGCCTGTAGAACGGCTAGTTTCCGTTTCCGCCTTTCCGTCGCCCTGCGAGATGCGCTCTATCCCGGCGGCGTAAATCTGCTGGAAGCGCCGATGGTCGCGCACCGGGTCAAGGTCAGTATCGAGGTCGGCGCGGCGTATGATCGAACCAACCGACCGCCCAAAAACATATTCAAGATGATCAAGGCCCAGCTCGTGGGTTTCCGGGTTCGTGAACAGCGTGCAGGCGAAGTTGTAGCGAATGTCGAGGTTCTCCGGGGCGATGAGCAGGGCGCGCCCAATCCAATCCTTCGCCTTCGGTAGGTCGCCTAACATCACCAGCGCGTTCGCCCCTCGTGCATAAGCGTAATAATTTTGTGGTTCGCGCCTGACGATCGCCTGCGCATTGGCAAGCTGTTGTTCGGCAGTTCGAACTTGTGCTGAGCTATCACCCATCGCCCGATAGGCCATCAGTAGCATATCCCAGGAATGGAGGTCCTCCGGGAAAAGCGAGACGCATTTTTCGTAATAGCCAGCCGCTTTTACAAAGTCGTGCCGCCAGATATAAAGGCCAGCGGCCTCCTTGTTCACTTCCCAGGATTCCGGAGCGAGGTTGAGCGCTGCCTGAATTTCTTTTTCCGCCGCGGCGAAGTCGCGTCGTCCCAGCGCGGCTCGGGCCTTGACCGAAAAAGCTTCGGCTAGGGTTGGATCAAGTTCCAGTGCTCGATCGGCGGTGGCGACCCCGTCATCTTTTCCGACCTTATATCCAAAGTGCAGCGTAACCTGGGCGAGAGCCTTTAGTGCCCAAGCGCGGCCATATCCTGGGTCCATGTCAATGATCCGGTCGCACAGACGGATGACGCTTTCTTCGCGACGGGTCTCGCCATGGGTGCCCGTCATCCATTGCTGTCGAGCCATAAGGTAGAGATTATAGGCGTCGACATTGCTTGTGCCGCGCTCCGCGATCGCGGACTTTTCCTCAGGCAGCAATTTGACTTTAAGGGCTTCGACAATCGCCTTGGAAAGCTCGTCCTGAATGGCGAATATGTCGGTGAGATCGCGATCGTAACGCTCGGCCCACACGTGGTCCCCGCTGGCGCCGTCAATCAGCTGCGCAGTGATCCGCACGCGGCCGCCAGCCTTTCGCACACTGCCTTCAAGAACATGGCTGACGGCGAGTTGGCGAGCCACTTCTCTGACATCGATCGATTGTCCCTTGAACTGGAAGGCGGTGTTGCGCGCGGTGACCGTGAGCGCTGACACTTTCGACAAATCGGTCGTGATGTCCTCGCTAATTCCGTCGCTGAAATATTCTTGCTCTGCCTCTCCGCTCATGTTGGCGAAAGGCAGCACACAGACTGACCGCGCTCGCGGCTTCGCTGTGGCCGCAAGGACTGCCGCTCCGGCAAGTGTGGTGACGCTGCCAATAAGCTTACGCCATCCTGGGGTGTCGGCCTTGCCGTCCCAATCCTTAAGGTCGGCGCATTGGATCTGATTGAACGGCAGTGGTGGGGCGCAGCCGTCGATACTCGCCTGGATCAGCGTGCCGGCCGTCCGCGCGGAATCGGCTTCCGCGCGGACCCATTGCGACTTGGCCGCTTCCGCCGACCACAACACGACCACGGCCTTGGCTGCCTTTAGCCGCTCCTCGATTACTTCTGAATAAGCGCGATGCGCGGGCAATTGATCATCGCACCACACCTCATGGCCAAGCGCCCGCAAGGCCGCACCGACCTGTTGTGCAAGCGGCTCGTCGGGCCGCGCATAAGAGACGAATACTTCGGACATCAAGCTCCTGCGGCGGGATATCAGGACTTTCGATTGAAGTCATGGCGACAAGTACACGTTTCTTCCGAGACCATGATCTGCCCCCTTCTGAGTGGTCCAAAATCAATGTTATTTTGGACCACGAAGGAGATTGGGAATGCCATCGAAGAAGCACAAGCCGGAGGA
>JACDEB010000021.1 GCA_013816595.1 Sphingomonas sp.
GCCGCCTGCTCCGGAGATGGCACCGCCGCCGCCGCCGCCGCCGCCGGCTCCGGTCGAGCGTGGTGAACGCGGAAAATAAGCCTAAAATCTGGCGAGTTGGCTTCGGCCAGCGCGCTGGAAAGCAGGCTGAAGAAAGGAAGAAGAGGGGGGAAACCCCCTCTTCTTTCCTATTTTGCGTCTGTGCTAGTTCGTGAGCGAAGGCCCTTTATTTATCAGCACTTCCGGCTAAAAGAGCGACCATGACCAACTCCAAGAAAAGCACCGCGCCCGCGCGCACGACCGCCAAGGGGCAACGAATCCCCGCCAACCGTCAACCGCAAGGCGCTCCGCCGGACGCTGGACTGGAACCCTCCGTCCAGACCGCCATTCACACTGCGCAAAAGGGCCGGGTCAACGTGACGCCAGCAAAGGCCGTGCAAATGGCGATTGAGCTCTATGGAAGGGCTAATTTTGCTCAGGCGGAGAAGGTGTGCCGGCAAATCATTGGTTCTCGCCCCGAGAACGCCGATGCCCATAACATCCTGGGCGTTTCGCTCCAGGCGCAGGGTAAAGGTGAGGAAGCAATTGTCGAGCTCCGCCGGGCCGTAAAACTCGCGCCTCAGGCGGCGAACCTTCACGCCAATCTTGGCGAGGTGCTGCGCCAGAACGCACAGGCCGATGAGGCCGCGAATGAGCTCGAGAAAGCGGTCGAACTCGACCCCAAGAACGCTCAGGCGCTGAACAACCTCGGGATCATTCATTACGATAAACGCAAGTTCAAGGAAGCGGCGGCCTTTTATCGCCGTGCTCTCGAAAGCCAGCCGAACATGGCCGAGGCGCTGAATAATCTGGGCAACGCCTTGCGCATCACGGGCGACACGGACGGGGCTATGAACTCTTATCAGGAAGCCCTGACGTATCGCGAAATTTACCCGGAAGCGTACAACAATATCGGCACATTGCTCCAGCATGACAACCGGCTTCCGGAGGCGGAGCACGCGCTACGCAAGGCAATCGCCCAGAACCCGCGCTATATCGAGGCCTACAACAATCTCGCGAACTGCCTGGCGGGCCAAAAGAAGGATGTGGACGCACTCCGAGTGCTCGGCGACGCGCTGAAAGTCGCGCCGAAGAATCCGCAAACGCTGCTGATTACCGCGAAGATCCAGATGCGGCGGAACAGTCATGTGGCGGCGGAGCAGGCGACTCGACTGGCCTTGCAGGAGCAACCGGAAAATGCCGAGGCTCTGACGATTCTCGGTCAAGTGTTGCATGAGACCGACCGTTATGACGAAGCCATTGAGGTGCTCGAAAGCGCGCTTAAGGCGAATCCGAACAGCCCCGAGGCTCTCAATTTCTACGGCGTGGCCCTGAAATCAGTCGGTAAGCTCGACGAGGCCCGCGACCATATTGTGAAGGCGCTCAAGTTGAACAGCGGGATGTGGGGCGGCTATGCCAACCTCAACGACCTCGTCGATTTTTCGAAGGGCGTTGGCGAAGAACTGTTCCACCAGATGGATACAATCTTCGAATCGGCCAAGAATACTGACGCCGATTCCTTCATCCCGCTTCACTTCGCCTACGCAAAGGCGCTCGAGGACAGGGGCGAGCATGAGCGGGCGCTCAAGCATTACATCACCGGCGGCAGGCTCAAGCGTGCGCAGCTCGAATATAACGAAGGCGAGACGTTTGGTTTTTTCGAAGCGATCCGCGATGCCTTCCCGAAGGAAGTATTCGAGAATCGTAAGTACGATGGCATCAGTGACGATCGGCCGGTATTCATCATTGGTATGCCGCGCTCGGGATCGACGCTGGTCGAACAGATCCTCTCCAGTCATTCGGATGTCTACGGCGCCGGCGAAGTGAAGTATCTCAGCCGCGCCCTTGGTGAGATGCGCGACCGCTTCCCGTCATTGCCCAAATTCCCGCAAATGATGGACAAGATCACCCCCGCGCAGATGGATATTCTCGCGAAGAAGTACCTTGACGCGCTCAGCACCGGAGCCGGCGATGCGAAGCGCATCACCGACAAGCTGCTGACCAACTATTTCTTCGTCGGGCTGATCCACCTGCTCTATCCCAACGCCAAGTTCGTGAATACGCAGCGCGACCCGGTCGATACGTGCCTGTCGGGCTTCACCAAGCTGTTCAAGGACGACATGCCGCATAGCTACGACCTCGCTGAGCTGGGTCGCTATTACGGCCAGTATCGCCTGATGATGGAGCATTGGGAAAAGGTACTTCCGAAGGGCGTTCTGACGACAGTCCAATATGAGGGCGTCGTTGCCAACACCGAAAAGGAAGCCAAGGCGCTGGTCGCTTTCATCGGTCTCGAGTGGGATCCGAAATGCGTCGATTTCCACAAGTCTGACCGCCCCGTAAAGACCGCCAGCGTCGCCCAAGTGCGCCAACCGATCTACAATACGTCGGTTAAGCGCTGGAAGAAATATGGAGCTGGCCTGCAGCCGCTGGTCGACGCTATCGAGGGCAAATCCGAAAAGGCTCGCCCCAGGTCCAAGACGAAGGTCAGGGAAGAGGCTTGACCCTCGGGCGATCCGTCGCGCGCGCCTGATGCTGCGCGGCGGATGGACTGAAGCGGGACCCTTGCCATTGCGTCACCTTACGCACCTCGATCGGCTTGAGGCCGAGAGCATCCAGATCATGCGCGAAACGGTCGCCGAGGCCGGGCGCCCGGTGATGCTCTATTCGATAGGCAAGGATTCGGCGGTCATGCTGCACCTTGCGCTCAAGGCCTTTTACCCAAGCCCGCTGCCATTCCCGCTGCTCCATGTCGATACAACGTGGAAATTCCGCGACATGTACGCGCTGCGCGACAAGGTCGGAGCGAGCGACGGCATCGAGCTTCTGGTCCACACCAATCCGGAAGCGGTCGCCCAGGGCATCAATCCGTTCGATCACGGCCCGGTTCATACCGACATGTGGAAGACCGAGGGGCTCAAGCAGGCGCTCGACAAGTTTGGTTTCGACGCAGCGTTCGGCGGCGCCCGCCGCGATGAGGAGAAAAGCCGCGCCAAGGAGCGCGTGTTCAGCTTCCGCGATCGCAACCATCGCTGGGATCCCAAGCGCCAGCGGCCCGAATTATGGTCGCTCTACAACGTCCGCAAGAACAAGGGCGAGAGCATCCGCGTCTTCCCTTTGTCGAACTGGACCGAGCTCGATGTGTGGCAATATATCCTGCGCGAAAAGATCGAGATCGTGCCGCTTTATTTTGGCGCAGTCCGACCGACGGTGGTCCGCGACGGGCTCATCCTGATGGTCGACGACGAGCGCTTCCCGCTCGACGGCGAAACCCCGGTCGAGCGCACCGTGCGCTTTCGGACATTGGGCTGCTATCCGCTGTCGGGCGCGGTCGAGAGCAGCGCCAGCACGGTCGAGGAAATCGTCGCTGAAATGCTCCTGACCAAGACCTCCGAGCGCCAGGGCCGGGCGATCGATCGCGACGCCGGCAGCGCAAGCATGGAAAAGAAGAAGCAGGAGGGATATTTCTGATGTCCCTGGTGCTCGATTCAGACCGCGACCTCATCCGCACCGACGTTCGCTCGTGGCTCGCCAGCCAGGAGAAGAAGGAGCTGCTCCGCTTCATCACCTGCGGCAGCGTCGATGACGGCAAGTCGACGCTGATCGGGCGGCTGCTGTACGAGAGCAAACAGATTTTCGAGGACCAGCTCGACGCCCTCGAATCCGACAGCAAGCGCCACGGGACTCAGGGCGAGGGGATCGATTTCGCCTTGCTCGTCGATGGTCTGTCGGCCGAACGCGAGCAGGGCATCACGATCGACGTTGCCTATCGCTTTTTCGCCAGCGCGCGGCGCAAGTTCATCGTCGCCGATACGCCCGGGCACGAGCAATATACCCGCAACATGGTGACCGGCGCGTCGACCGCCGACCTCGCGGTCCTGCTGGTCGATGCGCGCAAGGGCATTTTGACCCAGACGCGGCGCCATTCCTATCTCGCGCAATTGGTCGGCATCCGGCGTTTGGTGCTGGCGGTCAACAAGATGGACCTGGTCGATCACGACCAGGGCGCGTTCGACGCGATCTGCGCCGATTACCGATTGTTCGCGAGCAGTATCGGAGCCGACAGCTGGGTCGCGATCCCGGTGTCCGGCCTCAACGGCGACAACGTCATCGCCAAGAGCGAAAACATGCCCTGGTATGACGGACCGAGCCTGCTCGAGCATCTCGACACGGTCGCTCTGGACAGCGATGCCGATGCCCAGAAGCCGTTTCGCTTGCCCGTCCAGTGGGTCAATCGCCCCAACCAGAATTTCCGCGGCTTCGCGGGTGAAATCGCCGCTGGATCGATCGCTCCGGGCACCCAGGTACGAATTTTACCATCGGGACGGACGACGACGGTCGACCGGGTCGTCACCATGGACGGCGACCGCGACCACGCGGTCGCCGGCGAATCGATCACCTTGACCTTCACCGACGAGGTCGATTGTTCGCGCGGCGATGTGATTGCCGCCGCCGCCGAGCCGCCCGAGGTCGCCGACCAGTTCGAAGCGACCATCGTGTGGATGGCGGAAGACGAGCTGATCCCCGGCCGCGGCTATTGGCTCAAGCTTGGAACGCAGCTGGTTACCGCCACGGTCCAGCACCCCAAATATGAGATCAACGTCAACACGCTCGAGCATCTCGCGGCGCCGAGCCTGGCATTGAATTCGATCGGTGTGGCGGAGATTTCGACCGATCGGGAAATCACCTTCGAGCCTTATGCGGTCGAAGGCTCAGCGCCCAATCGAGCGCTCGGCGGCTTCATCCTGATCGACAAGCTGACCAATGCCACGGTCGCCTGCGGGATGCTCCATTTCGCGCTTCGCCGGGCACTCAACATCCATCGCCAGCACCTCGATGTCAGCCGTGACATCCATGCCCGGATCAAGGGCCAGAAGCCGGCGGTATTGTGGTTCACCGGTCTTAGTGGCGCGGGCAAATCGACCATCGCCAATTTGGTCGAAAAGCAATTGGTCGCGCGCGGCCGCCATACCTTCCTGCTCGACGGCGACAATGTCCGCCACGGGCTCAACAAAGATCTCGGCTTCGTCGAGGCCGACCGCATCGAGAATATCCGCCGGGTGGGCGAAGTCGCGCGGCTGATGGCCGACGCCGGGCTGATCGTGCTGACCGCGTTCATTTCGCCGTTCCGGGCCGAGCGCGACATGGTCCGGGCGATGCTGCCCGACGGCGAATTCATCGAAATCTATGTCGATACCCCGCTCGCCGAAGCCGAGAAGCGCGACGTGAAGGGACTCTACGCCAAGGCGCGGGCCGGCGAGCTGGCCAATTTCACTGGCATCGACAGCCCTTATGAAGCGCCGGAAAACGCCGAAATCCGGGTCAATACGGTCGAGCTGAGCGCCGAGCAGGCAGCCGACCGCATCGTCGACTGGCTGCTCAAGCGGTCCTAGGCGCCGGCTGGCCGGTTCAGGCCAACCGCGCAGGCTACCAGGTGTAGGCCAGGCCCGCGGCGAGGAGCCACTGGTTGGCGCTGCCGCGATCCGAGACGATCGGCGAGCGCTTGAAATCGCCGACCAGCCGCGAATAATTGACCGTTCCGAAGGCCGACAGCCCGTGGAGCAAATTGCCGGTAATCGACTGGTTGAGCAGGAGCCCAGCCTTCCAGTTCTTCATTCCGCCGCCGGCATTGAAGGTCGGAAGGCCGGTAACCAGGGATTCAGACGGATCGATGCTGAAATAATAATCGGCGAATTTGTTGCTGACGAACTCGGCGCCGAGCGAGGCGCTGACGAAGGTCGTTTGCGACAGCGGCGTCGAGAAATCGACGTTGGGGCTGACCACGGTTGATTTATGAGCGCTGGCGAAATCGTGGAGCACGTCGACGCGGAAGGCGAGCGAGCCATAAGGATTGGTTACCCCATGGACGGTGACCCCGGCGAAGGCACCAGCCTCGAACGCGGTCTTCTTAACCGGCAGCAGGTCGACGACATCGTCTTTCAATTTCTTCTTGGTGCGATTGAGTCGGACGCCGGCAATCGGTCCGGCGTCGAATTCGATCTTGGCGTTACCTTCGGGAATTACGTCGACGTAGAGGTAGAGCCCGCGCGTAGTGAACGAGAAACCGTGATACTGGCCGCGGACCGCAAGCGCCGGAATGAACCGGTAATCGTCCGAACCCTCATAGTCGGGGAACATCGCTCCGCCGGCGGCGATGGTCAGCGTGTCGCGGTTGGTGATTTCTTCGGGGCTCGGCGGCGGGGACGCGGCGGGCGCGTCCTGAGCGATGGCCGGAGCAGCGATCAAGGCCGCACAAAGCAGCGGCATGTGGCGCAATCTCATCATCGGCTTGTCCCCCTGTTTTAAGCCGTAAACACGCCAGTGTGACCGGTTGTGGCTTAATCGTCCAGTCCCGTTCGGATTTCAGTCCCCAGTGCCAGGATCGGGGGTGAAATATTTGTCATATTTGCCTTCCTCGCCCTTATGCTCGTCGGCATCGGCGGGAGCGTCCTTCTTGCGCGTGATATTGGGCCATTCGGCCGAAAAGTTGGTGTTGAGCTCAAGCCATTTTTCCTGCCCGCTTTCGGTGTCGGGAAGGATCGCCTCGGCCGGGCATTCGGGCTCGCATACCCCGCAATCGATGCATTCGTTGGGGTTGATGACAAGCATCACTTCGCCTTCATAGAAGCAATCCACCGGACAGACTTCGACACAATCCATGAATTTGCATTTGATGCAGGCATCGGTGACGACATAAGTCATAGAATGGCGCTCCCTATTGGCAGCTTGGCTAGGAGCGAGCGGGCGGCTCGTCAACGCCCACTTCCTCGTAACAGCAGCGCGTCTCGCTGGCCGGACCGCGGCGGCTCGGCAGGTCGAGTACCCGAAGCACGACCACGCGCTGGTTGAGCGGCAGCGCGACGACGTCCCCCGGGCGCACTTCGGCGGTCGGTTTGGCGACCCTTTTGCCGGATATCCGGACGTGGCCGTCGGCGATGATCGCCTGAGCCAAAGTGCGGCTTCGGGCGAGGCGGATGCAGTGGAGAAAGCGATCGATCCGCACGTCGTCCGTCCTAACGCCGCTTGAGACCCGCCAGAGCAGCGAAATGATTGCTCGGCGGTGCGTGTTCGCTGGGGCGGGGAGCGCGGCGCGCGCGCCACTTCCACGCATCGCCCGACTTGGTGAACCCGATCTCCCCCATCAACCGCGCAATGGTGTCATCCTCCAGCCCGAGCGAAGTCGCCAACCGGGAGTCGAGCGGCGTCTGGCCGGGGATCGAGCGCGCCTGCCGGGCATGACTTGCAAGACGGTCGGCAAGGTCGATCCGGAGCCATTGACGTCCGAGGCGGCGATAAGCGAGCGCGGCGCCGCGCGGATCGGCCTCGGCGCTTAGGGTCGACGCCCCCGCCGGCGGAAGGGTTGGAAGCGGTTGCGACTGGCGCACCGCGATCAGCGCCGCCCGCCACTGCTGCGCCGCGGGCTTGATCAGAGCGGGCATGAACACGTCGAGCGGTCCGAGCCGAACTCCGAGCGTGTATAGCGCCCGCCGGTCGACGGGTTCGAGACCGCCGATCGCGCTCAGCAACGCCTTGCGCGGAAGGACCCCGCTGGAATCCGCGAGCATCGCCGCGATTGCCCGGACGCCGGCCGAGCTGGATTTGTCGGTCGCCGCTCGAGCGAGCGCCTGAAGCGGGCGCAAATGGCGTTCCACCTGGCGCTCGAGCCATGTTTCGAGTCTTCGGCGAAGCGCTGCCCGGCGCTCAGCGCTCAAGCGATCGAGTGGCCGCGCAGTGCGCAATGCAGGTTCCAGCAACGAGCGGCCGGCCGCAAGCCGTGCCAAAACATGACCCTCCCACTGGACGGTGAGGAAGCCCTGGTCATCGGCGCAAAGCGCGAATTCGTCGTCGGTCGCCCGGATCAGGCTTGCCGCCCGGCGGTCGAGCTCGTCACCCAGGCGGCGCTCGGCTGCGGCGAGCAACAGGCGCTTGTCGGCCAGCCGGGCCGAAGGATCGACGGTGAATTCGAATCCGGCCAGGTGCCCGATCGGCTCCGGCCCGACGCTGACTTCGCCGTCGGCGGAGACGGTCACCGGAAGAGCGTCGGCGCCGCGCGCGCCGATGTCGCGGACGAGGACCGCGGTCCGGCGATCGACAAAGCGCTGGGTCAGCCGCACGTGGAGGGCGTCGCTCAATCGCGCTTCGACCCCGCGGGTGCGCTCGGCCCATTTGGCGGGCTCGGCCAGCCAGTCGGAGCGCTGGGCGATATAGGCCCAGCTGCGGACCCCGGCGAGGCGGTCGGCGAGCGCTTCGATATCACCAGCGACATTGTCGAGCCGGGAAACTTCGGCGGCGAACCATTCGTGCGGGATGTGGCCGCCTTCGCCGATGTAGCTGAACAAACGCCGGACCATGCGCGCATGGTGCATGGGGCCGACCTTGCGGAAATCGGGCAGGCCGCACACCGCCCATAATCGCCGCGCCTGGACCTCCCTGCGAACGATCAGCGCCGGATCCTGCGCCAGTAGCTTGAGCACGGTCAGGTCGATCGCTTCGGGGGCGGAGCGCAACAATGAATTGTCGCTCTTGGTCTCGAGGCTCATGATCAATGTCCGGACGTCGTCGAAGTCCAAATCGGCGTTGCGCCAGTAGAGCGAATCGAGGGCGCGGAAGCGGTGCTCCTCGATGGCCGCGATCTCGCCGTCGGTGAAACTTGCCCCTTCATCGCCGCTGAGGCCCATGGTGCCAAAACTGCCATCTTTCTGATGGCGCCCGGCGCGGCCCGCGATCTGGGCCATTTCGGCGATCGTCAGGCGCCGGTCGCGGCGACCGTCGAATTTCTCCAGACCGGCGAAAGCGACGTGGGTGACATCCATGTTGAGGCCCATGCCAATGGCGTCGGTGGCGACCAGATAATCGACCTCGCCGCGCTGGAACATCGCCACCTGAGCGTTGCGGGTGGAAGGCGACAAGGCGCCCATGACCACTGCCGCGCCGCCCTTGAACCGGCGCAGCATCTCGGCCAGCGCATAGACCTGCTCGGCGGAAAAGGCGACGATCGCCGAGCGTGGCGGAAGGCGCGACAATTTGGTCCCGCCGGCGAAGCGCAAGGTCGAAAAGCGCGGCCGGCTGACGATCTCGGCCTCGGGCAGCAACTCGCGGATGATCGGCCTGAGGCTGTCGGAGCCCAGGATCAACGTCTCTTCGCGGCCGCGCGCGCGAAGCATTCGGTCGGTGAAAACGTGGCCGCGTTCGGGATCCACGCCGAGCTGGGCCTCGTCGATCGCCGCGAACGCGAAGTCGCGGGCCTCTTCTCCTTCCTTGGCCACCGGCATGCTTTCCGCCGTGCACAAATAATAGCGCGCCTGGGGCGGGACGATGCGTTCCTCGCCGGTCAGAAGCGCGACCTGGTTCGCGCCCTTCATCGCGACGACGCGGTCATAGACCTCGCGCGCCAGCAAGCGCAGCGGAAAGCCGATGACGCCCGAGGAATGGGCGCACATCCGCTCGATGGCGAGGTGGGTCTTGCCGGTGTTGGTGGGCCCAAGGATCGCCCGAAGGATGCCGTCGAAACCGGCCATGACGGCCACATTGGCATTGCTGTCGCGTCGCGCAAGGGGCCTGAGCCGAAACGAATTTTAAGCGGGTTTTAACCTCGATTGGCGATGGTGAGCGGCGAAGGGCAAAGCTACTGACTTCATTGATGAATTCGCGCAGGTTCGGTTGATCGTTCATCTACTCGCACTCCAGGTTCGAAACTGAACCAGGAACCCTAGAGCAAAGCGGTTAATTTTCGCTTGAGAAATGGCTCAAAAGCGGCGGCGGAACGCAATTGCCGCAACCCAGCCCAAAGCCAGCGACATGATCACCGCGATAAGCCCGTACAGAAACCGGTGACGGCGCGCGGCCAGAGCGACGAACCGCTCGAAGCCCGATTTGTCGATCTGGATATCGCGCGTCGCCGCGGCGATGACCTTGCCGCGGTCGATGAGGAAGGTTTCGGCGGTATAAGTCCCGACCGGGACCTGGCTCGGGATGTTGATCGTCGCCCGGTAGAGAACGCCGCCAGTGATTTCGACACCGTTGGAGTTTTCTGCGTAGAGGCCCTGGCGCTTGCGCAGGTCGAGCAGACCGGCTTCGAAGCGCTGTTCCTTTTCGGGCAAGGCGCCGCCGCCCGGCGACAATTGCAAATTGCGCAGGCCAAGTTCGTAAATTGCCGCCGTGCGCTCGTCGACCAAATCGCGGATCGGCCGCGACGAGGCCACCGAATAGAAGGACGGGGCGGAGCGGAAGCGGTTGGAATCGGCGTTCATCCAGATGCCCGCGATCTGGTCCTTCTCGCGCACCAATATCGGCTGGACGGGACCGCGCAGGACAACCGCGATATTGGCCGGACGATCGGGAATCCGTCCGCCGGGGTAGAGAATCGCGCCGAACAGTAGCAATTGCGTGCCGGTGAAACTGTAGCGAATCTGGACCTCGCGCGCCGAAATATCGGGCACCAGCACCGGCTTGTCCGCCGCTTCCAGCAGTGGCGAGGCAAGTAGCAGCGCAAGGTACAGAACGCGCCGGGTCACAGATATTCGATCGAGAAAATCTCGTCCGGCCGCCACGCCAGCCCAAGCGCCATGCGCAGCGCGACGAGGAGGATGATGACCGCAAGCGCAAGGCGCAGATAATCTGGCTTGATCCGGAGCGTCAGAAGAGCGCCATATTGGGCGCCGACGACTCCGCCGATCAGCAACAGTCCGGCGAGCACGACATCGACCGCGCGGGTAGTGATCGCATGGACCATGGTCGTCCCCGCGCTGACCGCAAGGACCATTGCAAGGCTGGTGCCGATGACCACCCGGGCGGGCATCCCGAGCAAATAAATCATCGCCGGAACGAGGATGAAGCCGCCGCCGATGCCCAGGAACACAGTAAGTATCCCGGCGATGAAGCCAAGGGTCAGCGGTGCGACCGGGGAAATGAACAGGCCCGAACTTTCGAACCGCCAGCGCATCGGCAAGCGCTGAACCCAGCGGATGTTGCGCGCCGGTTCGGCCGGCTGCGCGGCCCCTCCGACATTGTCGTCGGAAGCGGCCTTGGCGCCGACATAGCCAAGCGCGACCAATGCGTCCTTGAGCATCAGGCCGCCGATCCCGCCGAGGATTACGACGTAGAGCGAATCGATGACGAGATCGATCTGGCCGTTGAGCTGGAACAGCCGGAACAGCACCGCGCCAAAGGCCGATCCGAAGAACCCGCCGACAATCATCACCAGCGCCATTTTGAGGTCGAGCCCGCCGCGCCGCATGTGGACCATCACGCCCGAAACGCTGGCGCCGGTAATCTGGGTTGCCGCCGAGGCCACCGCAACGGTTGGCGGGATGCCGTAAAAGATCAGCAGCGGGGTGGTCAGGAAGCCGCCGCCGACGCCGAACATGCCCGACAGCACCCCGACCAGGAAGCCGAGCAGGATAATGAAGGGTGCGTTGACCGACAGGCCCGCGATCGGGAGGTAGACATCCATGTTGCTGCGCCGAGGACTAGCCGCAAATGGCACCCGTGGCCAAGCGCAGCGGCCAGTTTATTGCGCCGCCCTAAAAATCCGCGGCGAGGGTTCGGCATAAGCCATTGCGGCGCGCTGGCGCTGCTAAAGCAGAAAAATTGGCGTCGGTGGCTTGGTTACTCGGTCCATACACGCCCCCTATTGGCGAATCACAGATACCGAGCGAGGCGGAGGATGGCATAAGCCCAGAACAACGACAAGTTTGGACTGGAAATCCGCCAATCCGGTTGCTTCATCGCGGGGCTAGTGGCGTCTCTGGCGGGTCCGCGCTAGCCATGTCGCGATGCGCGTCGCCATCGCCCTCTTCGCCTTCCTGTTCGCGGCATCGTTCGCGGTCTCCGCGCTGGCCTCGGAAGGATCGGTGATCGCTTCCGGTGGCCGCTGGGCGGCGGTGCTTCGCGGCGACCAATGCGATGCCGAAAGTTTCGCGCTCGATGCGCCGGTCGCGGGCAAGGCGCGGGCGCTGGCCGGTTTCACCTTCACCGGGGACCACACACGCTGGGGCCAGTTTCACGCCCGGCTGAGCCGTGTCCCGCGCGGCGGCGCAAGCGTGATCGCGATTGTCGGCCGCAAGCCATTCCAGCTGGTTGTTCGCGGCCAGTGGGCGTGGAGCATCGGCCCGGCCCAGGAGCGGGCACTGATCGATGCCATGCGCTCGGCCGATTCGCTGCGCATCCAGTCGCGCGATGGCGCCGGTCGGCGTTTCACCGATCGCTATTCGCTCGACTTCGCGCCAACCGCGATCGACGCCGCCGCAGCGCGCTGTTCGATGCTTGCGCCCCGCTAATCTGGCCTTTCGCGGCGACTGCGACTAAATAGGCGCCTTGCAATGAGTGCCGATACCGCCTTGATGCCGATTCCCGGCACCGTCGACCCGGTGCCCGTCAGCCGCGCGGCGGTTCCGCGCGCCGACGGCCGGACCGAACTGGTCGGGCTGTCGAAGGACCAGATCCGCGCGGCGCTCGCCGACGCTGGGCTGGAGCCCCGGCAGGCCAAGCTGAGGGCCAAGCAGATCTGGCACTGGATCTATAATCGCGGGGCCGGCGATTTCACCCGGATGACCGATATCGCCAAGGTCCAGCACCCGTGGCTGACCGAACGCTTCGTCATCACCCGGCCCGAAGTGGTCGAGGCCCAGGTGTCGGTCGATGGCACCCGCAAATGGCTGCTCCGGACCCACGACGGCCACGACTATGAGATGGTGTTCATCCCCGATGCCGACCGCGGCACCTTGTGCGTGTCGAGCCAGATTGGCTGCACGCTCAATTGCACCTTCTGCCACACCGGGACGATGAAGCTGGTGCGCAACCTCGATCCAGCGGAAATCGTCGGCCAGGTGATGCTTGCGCGCGATGCCTTGGGCGAATGGCCGAGCCAGCCCGAAGGCCGGATGCTGACCAACATCGTGATGATGGGCATGGGCGAACCGCTCTATAATTTCGACAATGTCCGCGATGCGTTGAAGATCGTCATGGACGGCGACGGGCTCGGCTTGAGCAAGCGGCGGATCACACTGTCGACCTCGGGCGTGGTGCCGATGATGGCCCGCGCCGGCGCGGAAATCGGGGTCAATCTGGCGGTCTCGCTGCATGCGGTGACCAAGGAAGTGCGCGACGAGATCGTTCCGATCAACCGCAAATACGGGATCGAGCAATTGCTTCAGGCGTGTGCTGACTATCCGGGGGCCAATAACGCGCGCCGGATTACGTTCGAATATGTCATGCTCAAGGACAAGAATGACAGCGATGCCGACGCTCGCGAGCTGGTGCGCTTGATCCGCCACTACAGATTGCCGGCCAAGGTAAATTTGATCCCGTTCAACCCGTGGGGCGGGGCGGGGTATGAATGTTCGACCCCGGAACGAATTCGGTCGTTCAGCAATATCGTGTTCGAAGGCGGAATTTCAGCACCGGTGAGGACTCCGCGCGGACGCGATATCGACGCCGCCTGCGGCCAGCTCAAGACCGCCGCCGAGCGCAAGCGCAAACCGGCGGTCTTGAACGACTCCGCCTGACCCGCCACAGCGGAGAGGTCCGGGGAGTTTTCTATGGCGATGATCGAGACTTTGATTGGCAAGCTGATCCGCAAGGGACGGCTGATTGTGGCCTTTCCCGACGGCAGCGAGCGCGACTTCGGGCCCGGCGGCGGCCCCGCGGTCAAAATTCGCCTGGCCGATCGAAAGGTCGGGCTCGACATCGTCCGCAATCCGCGAGTCGGGGTCGGCGAAGCCTATATGGATGGACGCCTGACCGTCGAGATCGGCGACATTCTTGACCTTCTGCGGCTGGTGGTCGGGGCCAATCGCTGGGAAGACAAGGGTAGCGAACGCAAGGCGCTCAACAAGGGCAAGAAGCGCTTGCTCAACCTGTTCCGGCGCAATGATGCACGGTCTTCGCGGCGCAACGTCGCCCATCATTATGATGTCGGCAACGAGCTTTACCGGCTCTTCCTCGACGACGATCTGCAATATAGCTGCGCTTATTTCACCGATCCTTCCAACAGCCTTGAGCAGGCGCAGTCGGACAAAAAGGCGCATATCGCCGCCAAGCTTCACCTGAAACCGGGACAGCGGGTGCTCGACATCGGCTGCGGCTGGGGCGGGACCGCGCTCTATTTGAATCGGGTCGCCGACGTCGATGTGCTAGGGGCCACGCTCAGCGAGGAGCAATTGAAGGTCGCCCGCCAGCGCGCCGAGGACGCCGGCGTGGCCGACCGGGTGAAGTTCGAACTCACTGATTATCGATCGCTGACCGGCAAGTTCGACCGGATCGTGTCGATCGGCATGTTCGAACATGTCGGCGCCAAGCATTTCGACGAATTCTTCCTTACCTGCCGCGATTTGCTGTCCGATGACGGCGTCATGCTGCTCCACACCATCGGCAAATATGGCAAGGCCAGCGCGCCCGACCCGTTCACCGACAAATATATCTTCCCCGGTTATCATCTGCCGTCGATCTCGCAGCTCGCGGAATCGACCGAGCGGGCGCGGCTGATCACCAGCGACCTCGAGATTTTGCGCGTCCATTACGCTTATACGCTCAACCATTGGTACAACCGCGTGGTTGCCGCCAAGGCGCAGATCGTGAAGCTTTACGATGAACGGTTCTACCGCATGTGGATATTCTACCTCGCCGGCGGAATCGTCGCGTTCGAAGGCGGGTCGATGTGCAATTTTCAGGCCCAATATGTGCGCGACCGCAACGCCCTTCCGATCACCCGCGACTATATGATCGAGGAAGAGCGCCGCTACCGGGCGCTGGACTTGGGCGTGCAGCGCGCGACGCCCAAGCGGGCACCGTCCAAACGCGCCAAAACGAACGCCTGAACGAACACGAAAAAGGGTCCGGCGAGACTATCCCGCCGGACCCTGATTGGTCGCTTCTCAGTCGGTTCAGCCTTTGTGCTGGGCGCGCATCGCCTGCATCGCCGCTTTGCGCTCTTCGGGCGTGACCGTGCCATCCTTATTGGTGTCGGCCCGATCGAATTGAGTCAGCGCTGCCTGCTGAGCTTCGGCCAGCGTGACCTTGCCATCCTTGTTGAGGTCGGCCTGCCCCATCATCCGCCCCATGCCGCCGCCGTGACCGGGCTTGCCGGCCCTATTGCCGTCGAACTTGGGCTTGGGCATGGCCTGCATCTCGGCCAGGGTCACTACACCATCCTTGTTGGTGTCGACCCGGGCGAACAAGCGGTCGGCGCCATGGCCATTGCTGTTCGAGGCCTTGTGCGCCGCCTTGACCGCTCCGACTTCGGCCTTGGTCAGCTTGCCGTCCTTGTTCGAATCTAGCCGGGCGAACGCCTTGGCCGGGTCGAAATTGGCCGCGCGCTGCTCCATCTTGGCCTGCTTTTTCTCACCGCGCTTGGCCTTCATGGCGTCCATTTCAGCACTGCTGATGAAGCCGTCCTTATTGGCATCGACCTTGGCGAACATCATCTTGACGTGGTCCTGAGCCTCGGCGCGGGTCTCGGTCTTGTTCATCATTGCGCGGCCACCGCCAGGATGATTGCCGTGGTTCGGCTGGATGCTTGCGGCAATTGCCGGGGCCAGTGCGACCAGGGCCGCGGCGGCACTTCCAATAAGCAATTTGTACATCGATTCTCTCCTAATTTCGCCGCTCACTATCGCCGTCCGAAACTGTATCCAGCTTGAATGCCGCTGCGCGCGCTGGCAAGGCGGCCGTCGGCAGCGCAGGCCGTTGCCGCGGGGAAAATATGGCCAGGGGCATTAGCGCGGTACCGGATAAAGCGACCCTTGCGCCCGATTCGAGCGGCGCCGGCGCCGCCTCGCGCCCGTGGTGGGAAACGCGGTGGATGGTCGCACTCGCGATCGCCGCGGCGATGGCGCCTTTGCTCTACCCCGCGATCCCGCCGCTGGTCGATCTGCTCGGCCATATGGGCCGCTATCGGGTTGAACTCGACCATTCGGCGTGGCTCGACCTATATTACAGCTTCCACTGGGCGATGATCGGTAATTTGGGGGTCGATTTGCTGGTCATGGCGCTGGCCCCGCTGATCGGGCTCGAACCGGCAGTCAAGCTGATCGTCATCGCCATTCCGGCGCTGACCGTTGCCGGGTTCCTGTGGGTGGCGCGCGAGGTTCACGGGAAAATCCCGCCCGCGGCCTATTTCGCAATTCCGTTCGCTTACGGTCATCCCTTTGTGTTCGGGTTCGTCAATTTCGCCTTGTCGATGGCGATGGCCTTCCTTGCCTTCGGACTATGGCTGCGGCTGTCGCGGCTCGATCATATCCGTCTTCGCCAATGGCTGTTCGTGCCGATTTCGGTAATCGTATTCTTCACCCATACCTATGGCTGGGGAGCGCTCGGCCTATTGTGCTTTTCGGCCGAGGCGGTCCGCCTTCACGACCGCGGCGAGCCGTGGTTCCGGGCCGGCTTCCATGCCGCGATCAACGCTTCGGTGATGGCGCTGCCGGTGATCATGACCTTGATGTGGCGCGAGCGCTCGGCCGGCAACACGATCGACTGGTTCAACTGGAATACCAAGATCATCTGGCTCAAGACCACGCTCCGCGACCGCTGGGAATGGTTCGACATCGCAGCCCTGGTGGCTATCGGGCTGGTGTTCCTCGAAGCGCTGCGCAACCCGCGCATCACTTACTCGCGCAACCTCGCTTTTTCGGGCCTGGTCCTGGTTGCCTGCTTCCTGGTCCTGCCGCGCATCGTGTTCGGTTCGGCCTATGCCGACATGCGGCTGATGCCCTATATTTTCGCTGTCTTCCTTCTCGCCATCCGCTTCCGCGGCAAGACCCCGCGCAAGCTCGGTCGTGCGATCGCCCTCATCGCCATCCTGTTCTGCGCGGTCCGGCTCGGCGGCAATACGCTCAGCCTCGCCATGGCTGCCAACGACCAGTCGGCGAAGTTCCAGGCGCTTGACCGGCTGCCGGTCGGCGCGCGCGTCATGACCCTGGTCAATCTCGATTGCGGCAAGGTCTGGGAATTGCCGCGCAACAGCCACATCGGGGCAATGGCCGTCGTCCGCCGCGAAGGTTTCTCCAACGACCAATGGCTGATGGACTGCCTCAATTTGCTCAGCCTCAAATATACCAAGCCGGGCTATTTCGCCGGCGATCCGTCGGAAATCGTCCGCCCGCGGCGCTGTCCTGACAAGCTTCACCTGACCGTCGACCAGTCGCTTGCCGTCTTTCCGCGGGCCGATTTCGACTATTTGTGGATGGTCGACATCAAGACATTCGACGAACGGCTGGTCGCGGGCCTGCAACCGGTCTGGCGCGAACCCGGCTCGATCCTCTATCGGCTTCACCCATGACCGCGCTTTCGATCGTCGTGCCCTGCTTCAACGAAGAAGCCTGCCTGCCCGAGCTTCACCAGCGGCTCGGCGCGGCAGCCCGAATCGCGGTCGGGGAGGATTATGAGCTGGTTCTGGTCAATGACGGGTCGCGCGATACCAGCTGGGACATCATGCGCCGGCTGGCGGACACAGATCCGCATTTGGTTGCGGTCAATCTGTCGCGCAACCATGGTCATCAGCTGGCGCTTACGGCCGGGCTCGACATCTGCTGCGGCGACAGGATCCTGATCATCGATGCCGACCTCCAGGATCCGCCCGAGCTGCTCGCTCCGATGCTCGGTGCGATGACCGACCAGCAGGCCGACGTCGTCTATGGGGTGCGCAGGAGCCGCGACGGCGAGACCGCGTTCAAGCGCGCCACCGCCCACGGTTTCTACCGGATGCTGTCGCGCGCGACCGAAGTCGATATCCCGCTCGACGCCGGCGATTTCCGGCTGATGAGCAGGCGCGCGCTCAATGCCTTGCTGGCGATGCCCGAACAGGCGCGCTTCATCCGCGGCATGGTGGCGTGGATCGGCTTTCGCCAGGTGCCGTTCAATTACGACCGCAAGGAGCGCTTCGCTGGAGAAACCAAATATCCATTGGGCAAGATGGTCCGTTTCGCCTTTGACGCGCTGACCGGATTTTCTTCGGCGCCGCTCAAGCTCGCAAGCCATGCCGGGCTTGCCCTGTCGGCCGGTTCGGTCGTGATCGTGCTCTACATCCTCTACGCGTGGCTGTCCGGCCAAAGCATCCAGGGCTGGGCCTCGCTGATGCTGGTGGTGGTCGTGCTCGGCGCGGTGCAGATGTTCGTGCTGGCGCTGATGGGCGAATATATCGGGCGCCTGTACAATGAGGCGAAGGGCCGGCCGCTGTATATCGTTCAGGATATCGCCGGACGGCCCGGCGGCCCCGCTCGGACCAGGCTCGGTTATGTCGCCGAAGCCACCGCGAACAGCGACAAGCCCGGCGGCAAGGGCACGCGCCCGATCAAATAGCGTTCCAGCGCAAAGGCTTTTTCAAGCGCGGCGTTGAGCGGCGCAGCCGGCAATTTGAGGTCGGCTTCGTCCTTGCCCCGGGCCTTGGACGCCAGGCGCTCGGCCACCGCCACCGGGAACAACAGGCTGTTGAAATAGCCGATTGCCTCGAGCTTGAGCGGCGAGGCGCCGATCAGCGCGCGCAGGCCCGCCTTCGAATAGCGCCGGTGGTGGTGGTTGACGACGTCGTGCGCCGACCACATCCATTGATGGGCGGGAACGGTCATGAGCAGCTTGCCGCCGGGCTTCAGGCGCTGGGCGATCGAGGCCAATGCGGCGGTGTCGTCGACGATATGTTCGATCACGTCGAATGCGCCAATCATGTCGTAATGCGCGATTTTGACGCGCTTCAGCGCGGGCAAGGGCGATTGCATCACAATCTTCCCGAGACGGTTTTGCGCGATGGCCCGGGCTTGGTCGTCGAGCTCGAGCGCATCGACCGTCCCGAACTGGCCGAGCATATCGAGGTTGTGACCGGTGCCGCAGCCGATTTCGAGGATCGCGGCGCCGGCCGGCGGCCGAACATTGCGGGCGATCAGTGCGGCAAGCACTTCGCGCCGCGCCCGATACCACCAGTGGCGCTGATCGAGTTCGGCCATTTGCTCGTAAACCACCCGCTCCATCAGCGGAACACCCATTGCCGATTGAGCGTGAAGGTCACCGCCGGGGTGACGAACAGGATCGGCAGCAGCGGCCACCACCACGGCCCGCCGGCCATATGGCGGTCGGTCAGAAGGAAAACGAACAAGGCATTGAGGCCGTAACTGACCAGCGAGACGATGAAGAACCGCGTGGTCGTCCGCGCCGGATTGTCGCGCTTGCCATGGTCACGAAAGCTCCATTTGCTGTGCAGCACATAGCCGGTGATCATGGCCGTCAGATAGCCGAGGAAATTGGCGACCTGCGGGCTGGTCAGTCCATATTTGGCGAGCGGCGAATAGACCATTGCATAGAGCGCGGTGACGAATCCGCCGACAAGGCCGAAGCGGACGACCTGGCCGATCATCACGCGCTGGCGGTCGCTCACGGGCAGTCGGTCGAGCAATGGTGAAATCACCTGGGCCTTTCGCGTGGTTGCCGTTTGCGGTGCAATGGCTACACGCGAAAAATGCGCCGGCGCAAGGAAGAGGAATGGCAGGAGCTCATTTTGGAGCTCGTCGACCGCCATTGGAAGTGGCTGGTGGTGCTTGTCTGGCTCGGATTTTGCGCGTCGTTCATGATCACCAAGTGGAGCGACATCCACTTTTTCAACCTCGCCGATACCGACGACAATATGCGGATGATGCAGGTCCGCGGGCTGCTTCAGGGCCAGGGATGGTACGATCTTCGCCAGCATCATCTCAATGCCCCGATCGGCGCCAATATCCACTGGTCGCGGCTGGTCGATCTGCCCCTCGCCGGGCTGATCCTCCTGCTCCGTCCGTTCCTTGGCGGCGCCGAAGCGGAACGGTGGGCGGTGACGATCGCTCCGATGCTACCCTATCTTCTGCTGCTGTTTTCGCTGGCGCTGATCGTCCGCCGGCTAGTCGATTGCCGTGCCTATCCGCTCGCCTTCCTCGGACTGTTCTTCGCCGGATCGACCAACGGTATGTTTATGCCGACGCGGATCGATCATCACGGCTGGCAGCTGGCCTTGCTGGCGTTGTGCGTCGCGGCCATCGCCGATCCGAAGAAGCTGCGCGGCGGACTGCTGCTCGGAATCGGCACCGCATTGTCGCTGACGATCGGGCTCGAAATGCTGATCTACCTCGCGATCGCCGCCTCGGTAACGGTGTTGTTGTGGGTCGCCGACGCCGCGGACCGGGATCGCCTGCGCGCTTATGCCGTCGCGCTTGGTGGCGGGACCGCGATCGCCTTCCTGCTGTTCGCTTCGAACGACAATCGGAACGTGGTTTGCGACGCCTTGTCGCCGGTATGGCTGTCCGACGCGGCGCTTGGCGGGGCGATATTGTTCGGCCTGTCTTTGCTGTCGCCGGGCGGATGGAAGCAGCGGCTGATGCTGGCGCTAGGCGCAGGCGCTGTGATTGCCGCATTCCACGGACTGATGTGGCCGTATTGCCTGACCCGGCTCGAAGGGGTGTCGCCGCAAGTCGAACAGCTGTGGCTGAGCCATGTCCGCGAAGCACGGCCGATTTATCGCCACGGCTGGCGGATCGCATCCTTGGTGGTCGCGCTGCCGATTACCGGGACCATTGGCTGGGGTCTGCTGGCTTGGTGGAAGCGGTCCGACCGCGACCTGCTGGGCCGGATCCTTGGCGCGGGGCTGCCCGGCGTCGTCGCTGCGCTCTTGTTATTGTGGCAGACCCGCACCGGTCCAGCGGCACAAATGCTCGCCACGGTCGGTGCGGCGGCGATCCTGTGGCATCTCGTGCCCAGGACCTGGAACGCAAAGCAATCGTTCGTCCGGGTGGCTGGAACGCTGGCGTTGGTGGTAATTGGCGGCGGCGCGCTTCTGCCGCTAGTCCTGCGCTATTTCCCCGAACCGGTGGCCAATGCCGACGGCCTTGCAATCCGCCGCGCCAATTATCTGTGCAACAGCTTTTGGGCCTATAAGCCGGTAGCCGCCTTGCCCAAGGGTGTCGTCTTCACGTTCATCGATTTCGGACCGCGGCTGATCACCGCCACCCATCACGATTCGATCGCCGGGCCCTATCACCGCAACGGCGAGCAGATCGCGGATGTCATGACCGCCTTTCGCGGAAGCGCCGATCAGGCCCATTCATTGATCGCCAAATACCGGTCGAATTACTTGCTGGTTTGTCCCAATAGTTCGACCACTACCATCTTCCGTGCCGAAGCACCCAAGGGCTTTTACCAGCAATTGGCGCACAATCAGGTACCGAGCTGGCTAACGCCGATCGACTTGGGCAAGGATTCGCCGTTCCGCATGTGGCGCGTGGTCAAATAGACGAAGCCGCCTAGCTCAACGCGCCGGGGAAGCTGTCCTTCAACCCATCGATCACGAACTGGGCGGCAAGCGCGGACAGGATGACCGCGAGGATGCGGGTGATCGCGGCCTCGATCTTGGGTCCGATGAATTTCATCAACGGCCCGGCAATCAGCATTGCAACAAGGGTCAGCAGAACGACCAGCGTCATCGCCCCGAGGACTAGGATGATGTGGAAAGTATCGTCGGCGCGCGAAATCCACAGCATGACGCTGGCGATCGCGCCTGGACCGGCGATCATCGGCATGCCCATCGGGAAGACGCTGATGTCCTCGACCTCCGGGGTTCCGCCTTCGATTGCGTGAGCGCGCGATTCCTTGCGGTCCTTGCGCTGTTCGAACACCATTTCGAAGGCGATGTAGAATAATAGGATTCCGCCCGCGATGCGGAAACTGGCAAGACTGATCCCGAGCGTGTCGAGGAGCGGCCGGCCAAGCAGCCCGAAGACCATCAGGATGATCCACGCGACTAGTGCCGAGCGGATTGCCATGGAGCGGCGCTGGACGGGGTTCGCGCCCTGGGTCAGGATCGAGAAAATCGGCGCCGCGCCCGGCGGATCGATGATCACCAGAAAGGTGACGAACGCGGAACTGAAAAACTCGATCATTTGGCAGGGGTCGGGGCAGGAATATGTTGATAGACCGCCTGGGCATAACGCGCGCCATTCCACAGGAAGACGCGGAAGAAGCGGATACCGTCTTTTTCAACTCGCCAGTCCCAGCCTAATGTCTTGTCGGCGGATTCGCCGCGGCCGCTATCCTCGGGCGTCTTGCGCGCCTGCTTGTCGGTCAGCGGCAAGGGCGGAATGACGGGCGCCCCAGGGGCCTTGGCGCGGCATGACGCGCGCCGGACGACCGGCGCCTTCGACCGGCTCGGCAATGGCGTGTCCGCGATCGGTGCGCCGCCGTCATAGGCCCAGCGCCAGTTTCGGCCATCGCGCTGCCATACCGTGGTGAATAGGCTCAATGGCTTGCCTCCGGCATCCACCGCGACCCCTAGGTTGACCGCGGTTCGCCCGTCGCAGGCGACGAAACTCTGCGTCGGCCACCAGGCGATCGACCTCGGCGGATCCTTGCGGTCCTTGAGGAAATCCTGGGCGAACACCGCCTGGGGCGTGAACATCACTGCGTCGGGCAGGGCATATTTGCGGAACGCGCTCCACTGGCCGGTGCGGCGGGCATCCGCGGCAAAGGCGCGCTCGGCATCGACCGCGGTCGGAAGATGTGCTGCGGCGGCGAGAAACAAGGCGGTAATCATAGGTCTTTTCCATAGCGAAAATCTTCGCGGCGGGCAGCCGAAACGAAGGTGTTGCGGATGAGGCAGGCAATGGTCATTGGACCGACTCCGCCGGGGACCGGAGTTATTGCGCCGGCCACTTCGCTTGCCGAAGCGAAATCGACATCGCCGACCAGGCGGCCCTTGGCACCGGGCTCGACCGGGCCGACGCGGTTGATGCCGACGTCGATCACGCATGCGCCGGGTTTGATCCAGTCGCCCTTGACCATCTCCGCACGCCCGACCGCGGCGACGACGATGTCGGCCCGTCGAACGACGGCGGGGAGGTCGCGGGTGCGGCTGTGAGCGATGGTCACGGTGCAATTGTCGCTGAGCAAAAGCAGCGCCAACGGTTTGCCGACGATGTTGGAACGGCCGATGACGACCGCGCTTCTGCCACTGAGGTCGCCAAGCTCCGCACGGAGCATCTTGAGGCAACCCAGAGGCGTGCACGGGACAAAACCGTGGAGTCCGATCGCAAGGCGTCCGGCATTGACCGGGTTGAAGCCGTCGACGTCCTTGTCGGGGTCGATCCGGGTGATCACCTTATTGGCGTCGATCTGCGGCGGGAGCGGCAATTGGACGAGGATTCCGTCGACCGCCGGGTCGGCATTGAGGCGATCGACCAAGTCCAGCAAATCGGCTTCGGGTGTGTCGGCCGGGAGTTGGTGCTCGAAGCTTTCCATCCCGGCCTCGATCGTTGCCTTGCCCTTGGCTCGAACATAGACTGCGCTGGCCGGGTCTTCGCCAACCAGGACCACTGCAAGGCCCGGCGCGCGGCCGGACGCGGAGCGGAGCTTGGCGACCTCCCCGGCGACCCGCTGGCGCAGATCCAGCGCTGCGGCTTTGCCGTCAATCCGCCGGGCGCTCATCCCGAATAAGCGATTTCGGCGCCGAGCCCGCCAAGCAGCCGCTGGAGCACCATGATCAGGATGAGGACGACCATCGGCGAAAAGTCGATGCCGCCGAAATCGGGCAGCAGTCGGCGGATCGGGCGATAGATTGGCGCCAGAATCCGATCGAGCGCGAGGATGAATTTGCGCACCGCGGGCGAGCCGGTGTTGATGACGTTGAACGCGAGCAGCCAGCTCAACACAACCTGGGCGATGATCACCCACCAAAGGATGTTGAGCAGGAGGATTGCGATACCGATGAGAGCGTTGGCCATGGGGGCCGATTAGCGGCGTGGCGCCGGTCCCGCAATCACCGCGCGGTCAACGTTCGCGCGCGGGGCGGTTCAGGGAGCGAAGCGACGCGGTTGCGCTTCGGCCAGGATGAGCACGAAATCGTCATCCGGAGCGCGCCATTCGGCAAGCGGAGTCCAGCCGCCGGCGAGCAGCAGCAGCCAGCTTCCGCGCGGACCATATTTGTGGCTGTTTTCGGTATGGATCGACGATCCTTTGGCGAACGCGAAGTGGTAGCCGTCGACCGTAAACTCGACATTGCGGGTCGCGACCAGATGCATCTCGATCCGCGACAATGCATCGTTCCAGCGGGCGTCATGGGCGAAGCCATCGACCGGGATGGTGCCGCTGAGTTCGCGGTTGATTCGGTGAAGCAGGTTCAAATTGAACTCGGCGGTCACGCCTTCGGGGTCGTCATAGGCGGCGATCAGCCGGCCGGCCGGCTTAATCCGGTCCATTCCGATCAGCAATTTGGCGCCGGTGCCAAGCGTAGTGCGAAAATGGCGCAGCAAATCGGTCGCGCTCTGGGGCACGAAATTGCCGATCGTCGAGCCGGGGAAGAAACCGAGCTTGGGCAGATGAGCGACCGCGTCCGGAAGCACCATTTCGGCGGTGAAATCGGCGACCACCGGATGCACTTCGACCCGCTCGTGATCGGCATCGACTTCGGCCGCGCTTTCTTCGAGATAATCGCCGCTGATGTCGATCGGGACATAGGCCTTGGGGTGGATCGCGCGCAGCAGCAGCGGGGTCTTGGTCTGCGATCCGGCACCGAATTCGACCACCGCGCCGCCGGCCGGAACCAGCGCCGCGATCTCGGGAAGAACGCGCTTGAGCAAGGCGGTCTCAGTACGGGTCGGATAGTAGCTCGGAAGGCGCGTGATGGCGTCGAACAATTCACTCCCGCGGCGGTCGTAAAGCCAGCGCGCGGAGATCGCCGGAATGGGCTCGGCAAGCCCGTTCAGGACATCGGCGCGGAACGCTGGATCGACGATCTCGACGATTTCGACGATTTCGGGCTCAAGCGTCTCGGGCAAGGCGCACCCCGGTGAATTGCCAGCGCGCCGACGGCGGGAAGAAATTGCGGTAGCTGGCCCGGCTGTGACCGCGCGGGGTCGCGCAGCTGGCGCCCTTGAGCACGAACTGGCCGCACATGAACTTGCCATTATATTCGCCGACCGCACCTTCCGCGGGCTTGAACCCGGGGTAGGAAGCGAACGCGCTCTGGGTCCATTCCCAGGTATCGCCGAACATTCCGCCGCCGGGGCGCGGTGTAACCGCTCCCGCGGCATCGAGCTGATTGCCGATCAGCGGGTCGGCGGAGGCCGCGAAATCCTCCCATTCCGGCTCGGTTGGGAGCCTTGCGCCGGCCCAGCGGGCATAAGCATCGGCCTCGAAATAGCTGATGTGAGCGACCGGCGCCGCCCAGTCGATCGGACGGCGACCGCCAAGCGTGAAGACGGTTTGACTGTCGCGCCAATAGAGCGGTGCCGAAATCCCCTCGCGCCGGACCCAGTCCCAACCTTCGGACAGCCACAAGGTCGCGGTCCCATAGCCGCCGCCGGCGATGAACTCGGCCCATTCGCGGTTGGTCACCCGGCGGTTGGCGAGCGAATGCGGTGCAAGCAGCGTCTGGTGCCGGGGAAATTCGGAATCGAAGGCGAAAGCCGGGCCCGTCGCTCCGATGTCCACGATCCCGCTCCTGCCGGGGTGAAAGGTCAGCGGCTCGACCGCCCGGCAGTCGACCGCCGGAAGCTCGCCATAAGCCGGCTCGAGCGGGTTTTCGGCGAAGGTGGCGAGGATGTCGGTCAGGAACAGTTCCTGATGCTGCTGTTCGTGATTGATTCCGATCTCGACCAAAGCGAGCGCGTCGGGCGCGAGATCGGGAAAGGCGCGCATCAGCGCGTCATCGACCGCCGCGCGATAGGCGCGCACTTCATCGAGCGACGGGCGGCTGATCATCCCCCGCCGGGTCCGCGCATGGCGCTCGCCCTCGCCCTCGTAATAGCTGTTGAAGAGAAAGGCGAAGCGCTCGTCATGCGGCCGATAGCCGGGGACATGATCGCGCAGCACGAAAGTCTCGAAAAACCAGCTGGTATGGGCGAGGTGCCATTTGGCCGGCGAAGCGTCGGGAAAGGGCTGAATGGCGGCATCGGCGTCGCTCAATGGCTCGGCGAGTTTCAGCGTCAGCGCGCGCGTCGCCGCCAGGCGCTGGTCGAGACTGTCGCTCGACGGTGCCGCAAATTCGACGGGAGGCGTCGCCCGGTTCACTTTTTCTCCTTGGTCATTCCCATATAGGGATCGACCTTGAGCTTAACAGCAAGATGTGCCGCGTTTGACGCCAGCATTTGTGCTGTCTCGCGGATCACCTCGGGGACCGATTTGAGGCCCTTGAAATCGACGTCCGACATCGCCTCCCCGACCCAATAGCAGGAACCCGCGGCGGGGATCGTCCAGCCGACGTCGTTGAGCGCCTGGAACAAGGTCGCGGTGCAATGGTGAGCGCCATCTTCATTGCCGACGATCGCGGTGACCGCGATTTTGCCGAACGCTGGCGTCCGGCCATAATCGTCGGTTTCGCTGAGGAAAGCGTCCATCCGCTCGGTGACGCGCTTGGCGATGCTCGACATCTGGCCCATCCAGATCGGCGTTCCGAGAATGAGAATGTCGGCGGCCAGAATTTGTTTGCGGATGGCGGGCCAATCGTCGCCCTTGCCTTCGTCCGATTTGACCCCGGGAAGGATGTTGTGATCGGCCAGGCGAATGGTTTCGGTTAGCGCGACGTCATGCTTCTTGAGCTCGCCAGCGATCAAATCGATCATCTTGTCGGTCGAAGACTTCTCGCCGCCACTGCGCTTGAGCGTGCAATTGAGCGCGATTGCCGTGAGGGCTGCCATTCTTCGTCCTTCCGATTGTTCCCGCTGCACAGCAGAACGCGGCCAGATGCAATCAGTGCCGAACCGTTCAGCCGCGGCTCGCTCCGGGTTGCCACAGCACGTCGCCGCCTTCGCTCGAAGCGACGAAGCGCGCGGCGACGAACAGATGATCGGACAGGCGGTTGAGATAGGCCAGGAGCGGCGGATTGAGCGGTTCGGATTCGTTCAAAAGCACCGCCGTTCGCTCCGCCCGGCGGACCACGGTCCGGGCCAGATGAAGTGCCGCGACTGCAGGCGAGCCGTTGGGCAAGATGAAGCTGGTCAACGGCGCCAGTCCGTCATTCATCGAGTCGATCTCGCGCTCCAATCGCTCGACCTGGGGCGCGACGATCCGCAAGGCGCCCTCGATTTCCCCGGGAGTGGCGACATCGGCGCCAAGGTCGAACATGTCGTTCTGGATCCGCACCAGGTCGCGGCGCAGCGGGCCGTCGGCGAGTTGGGCAATGGCGCAGCCGATCGCGGCATTGGCTTCGTCGACATCGCCGATCGCGGCCATTCGAGAGCTCGACTTGCCGACCCGGCTGCCATCGACCAGTCCAGCGCTGCCGCCGTCGCCGGTGCGGGTGTAGATCTTGTTGAGTTTGACCATCAGCGGCCGGAGCC
>JACDEB010000022.1 GCA_013816595.1 Sphingomonas sp.
AAGATAGACAGGCCCTTGCGCATCTCGATTTGGGCGGCGAAGCGCCAGAACGGTTCGGCTAGCGAAGTCCCTTTGCGCGAAAAGTCACTGCTCAAGGCATCCACGCCAAGCCGGGCAAAGGCTACTCGCAGTCGGTCTCGGGTGAGATCAATGCGGTCGAGCTTGACGTCCTGATTGACGAAATCCATGCCAACCGACCCGCGGATGGACTGGGTCAGCTTGCGCAGGAACGGATAGCCGATCTCGAACGTGTTGAGCAGGGTATTGGCGCGCACCTTCGCATCGGGAATTGAGGGTTTCGCCCAAGCATAAGTGAACAAGTCGGAGACGCTCAGGCCTTCCGGGCCAAGACGAAAATCATGGCCCAGCTGGACTGTTTGCTGTTCTTTCAAATCGGAGGTCGTGAAGGCCGTAATCGTGGTCCGGTCACCGAGGCCGGTGAGGCCGTAAAACTGGCCGCGCACCAATCCACCCCAGCGGCCTAGCGCCCGGGAACCGGAATTCTGAACATTGGCATCGACATAAACCGGTGTGCGTTGGACGGTGACGTCGCCGATCACCTGCCCTGGAGTGGTTCCAGCCGGGTGCAGGGTTAGCCGCACACTGTAGCCGGGGATATCGCTCGCGAGCAGCAAATAGCGCTCCGCTTGGAACTTGTTGAACACCTCTTCGCCGGTCAGCTGGTCCATATAACCGGCGATGAGTCGCTCAGCGCCGCTGGCGTCGCCGCGAACCCGAACCTGAGTAAGATGGGCCATCAGCACGTTGAAATGGATGATCCCGTCCGCGATGCGTTGTTCGGGAACCTGGACCGCGGCGACATAGCCGGCGTTACGGAGCATAGTGGCGGCCCGATCGCGGATTTCGCAGACCACCGAAATCGGCTCGTCTCGGCCGACGTAAGATTGATAAGCAGGCGCGAGGTCGGCCGCCGTCATGCCCTTCAGTCCATCGAACTCAACCCGCTGAACCTGTAGGCGGACGGTCGCGAATTCAGGTCCGTCGAGGGCGCAGGGCGAGCGCTCGACTGCCCCTTGGACTTCCACTTTCGGCGCACGAATCTCGGGCTGCTTGGTCTGTTGGCGCGTGATCTCTTCGCGCGTTGGAGGGAGGATGTCCGAGGCAGACTGGGCCACTGCCGGAGCCGGCCAAGAAAGCGCAGCCGACGCAAGAAGCGCACACGCAACTCGCCGACGGCTCGGGCGCCTCTCAACGAGAATATTCTTTGCTAACGCCAAGAGGCCCCCCCCTTATCAAGTAGCAACCCTATCGAGTCGACTGGGAAGAATTTCGACGGGTTTAAAATAGCTTACTGAATGAAGACAAGTTCTAATTAACATTTTTTACATTTTTCTGCGAGCTTTGTCTTGGTGAATATTCTAGCCCGCACATGGCGGCGCAAGGGCGCCACTGACTGGGTTGATTTCGCTCCCGCAACTGTTGCCCCAGGTTTGCGTTAGACCAGCCATGTATCGTTCCAATCTCGACGCAAAGGACAGAGGCGGAGCATTGAGCGCGGTGATGGCGATCCACCTGCTCTTGCTGTTCATGCTCCTGCATCTGTCGGGCCGGATCGTCGTTCCCGATCCTCAGAGCGTGTTGCGCACCTTCGACGTGACGCAGCCTCTGCGAACGCCGGTCCCGCCTCCGGCCACGCAATCGGTCAAGGCAAAGCCCAAAGAGAAGGAGGGCGGGTCAGCACCCAAAAACGTGAAAAGTGAGGCGACTCCGGTGGTTGCGCCCAAGCCTCGCATCCAGCTCCAGCAACCCAACCCGATGGTGGTTGCCGAAGTGCCGCGCCAGGGCACCAATCCCACGCAGGGTGCTTCCAGCGCGGCAGGACCGGGAACTGGCGCTGGCGGCATCGGCACGGGTACCGGAAGCGGCCTTGGCGGCAATGGTCTGGGTGGCGGCGGTGATGGTGGTGCGGTGTCCCGCGCGCAACTTCTCACGCCAAGCCTGCGATCCCGCGACTTTCCGCGCGAATTGCGCCGACCCCTAGAGCGAGGGCGTTCCCCATTCATCATTTTCACTGTGCTGCCCAATGGCCGAGTAGCGAATTGCCGAATCTATCAATCCAGCGGCGATCAGCGCCTCGATCAATTCACTTGTGCTTTGGTCACGGCAAGATTCGTGTATCGGCCTGCATTCAATCGGCGCGGCGAACCGGTGGCGTCTCAGAATGCTTATCGACAGGCGGAGTGAAGAACCATGATCGAAGTCGAATGGTGGGATTATGAATCGCCCGAGGAACTGGCCGAAGCGGTTGCCGGCGATGTCGGCTTCATCATCGACAGCGCGGTCGAGGCGCGTTCGGCGTCGCTGGTCGCCTTGCCCGGAAGCGCCGACGAAGCACCATTACTGGCCAAGCTATCGGCCCAAGCCGTGCCGTGGAAACGGGTCACCATCATCCCGACCGACGATTTGATCGTCGCGGTCGATGACGAACGCTCCAAAATCCGCTCGATCGCCAAATCCTTTCTGCCGAAGGGCGCTCGGGTGTTCCCGGTGGTGAGTGGCGCAGCCGAGGACTATCGCCTCGCGGGAGCCGCTGCCGATGCGCGGTTGCAGGATCTGCCATGGCCGCCCGACCTCGTGTGGCTCGGAATGGGTCAGGACGGGGATACCGCCGGGCTATTTGCCGGCAACGACCTCCTCGCCGCAATGGACGCGCCCAAGGCGCGCCGGGCGATCGGGGTGATGCCTGAAAACGGCGACGGAATGGGTCGGGTCAGCCTGACCCGAGCAGCGATATTGTCGGCGCGGGCCCTGCTCATTACCGTAATCGGTCAGGAAAAACGCGATCTCCTCGAAGGCGCGATCGCCGACGGGCACAGCTCGAAGCTGCCGATCGGCCGGGTACTCGCCGAAGCCGAGCAGCCGATCGATATTCATTGGTGCGCCTGACGACGATCGAGAAAATCTGCTAAATTTCCTCGAGCGGCCTGCCGCGGGTTTCCTTGAGGAACAGCAGGCTGACGACCAGCGAGATCGCGGTGAACACCACCGCATACCACAGGCCAGTGTAGATATTGCCGCTCAGCGCGACCAACGCGAAGCTGGTCACCGGAAGGAAGCCGCCGACCCAGCCGGTGCCGACATGATAAGGCAGGCTCATCGCGGTGTAGCGGACGCGGGTCGGAAACATCTCGACCAGCGCCGCCGCCTGCGGCCCGTAGACCGCGGTCGCGGCAATCACGAACAGCATCAGGATCGCGACCAGCAGTGGGAAATTGGCCTGTTCCGGGTCGGCAGCGGTGGGATAGCCCGCGGCCTGAAGCGCCGAGCCGACTTCGGCGCCGGTCTTGGTCTTGAGCGCCTTGAGGTCCGCGCCCGGTAGCCCGTCGCCGCTGCTAATGGCGACATTCGCCGTCCCCGCGACAACCTTAGTGGTGCCGTCGGCGGACGGCCGCGTTGCGTAGGAAACGCCCTTGGTGATCAACGCCCCCTTGGCGATGTCGCAGGCGCTGGTGAAACTGGTCGTCCCGGTGGGGTCGAACTGCGCCGAACAGGTCGCGGGATCGGTCTCGACGATGACCGGAGTTGCGCGCTGCGCCGCGACCAATGCCGGATTGGCGGCCTCGGCGATCCAGTGCGACGCCGGGAAATAGATCGCCAGTGCGAGCACCATCCCGCCGACCATCACCGGCTTGCGGCCGATACGATCGCTGAGCCAGCCGAAGAAGACGTATAGCGGTGCGCTGACCAGCGTCATCGCAACCAGCAGCAGATCTTTCGTCGATGCCGGCAGACCGAGCGATTTTTCGAGGAACACCTGCATGTAGAAAAAGGTGTAATACCAGACGGCGCCCTGAGCGCACATGATCCCGAAGAAGGCGATCAGGACGCGCTTCACATTGGCCGCGGTGGTAAAGGATTCGCGCAGCGGCGCGCGGCTCAGCTTATCGTCGGCCTTCAATTTGGCGAAGTGCGGGCTTTCGGCCAGTTTGGCGCGCATCCACACCGAAATGCCGAGCAGGATCGCGGAGGCGAGGAATGGCAGCCGCCAACCCCAGGCGGCAAACGCCTCCTCGCCAACCGTTTGGCGCGTGACGAGAATGACGAGCAATGCGGTCAATAATCCGAAACTGGCCGACGCCTGGATCCAGCCGGTCGACTGGCCGCGCTTGTCGTTGGGCGAATGTTCGGCGACGTAGATTGCGGCGCCGCCGTATTCGCCGCCCAGGGCAATGCCCTGGCAGATGCGCAGCAGGATAAGCAGGATCGGCGCCAGTGCGCCGGCGCTGGCATAGGTCGGCAGCAGGCCGATGAGGAAGGTCGAGGCGCCCATCAAGGTGACAGTGACGAGGAAGGCACCCTTGCGGCCCATGCGGTCGCCGACCGCGCCGAAGATCAACGCGCCCAAGGGCCGGAAGGCGAAACCGACCGCGAACAAAGCCAGCGCGGCGACCAGCGCTGGGGTCGGGTCGAGCCCGGCGAAAAAGACCTTGGAAATGATCGGCGCGAGGCTTCCGAAAATGAAGAAATCGTACCATTCGAACGTGGTCCCGGCGGACGATGCGGCTATCACCCGCGTCATCGGCCATGGTTTTTGGTGCTGGTCCGTCATTCCTGTCCCCTGTCTCCTGTGCGAGGCTTAGCAAAGCAGGAGCGTCAGTCCAGCTTGCGGATGACTTCGCTGAGGGTGGCGACCTGGACGCCCCATTTGGTCGCGGTCAGACGGTTGTCGAGCGTGTTGCGATCGGCCCGAAGGCGGAGATCCTGGTGAATCGCCACTCCGTCCTTGGCGGTAAAATCGATGGTCGCGGCATTGCCTTGGGCACGGATCGTCACTGGGCCGGCGGCGTCGGTAAGGCTCCCGCTCCAGCGGCCTGGGCCAGCGGGCCGGATCACCCAGCGCCGCAGGCGATCGGGCTTGTCGAATTGGGCAATTCGCTGATCGAGCACCACCGCCCCATCAGCGCGTCGCAGACCTCGGCTTTCCACCCAGACCGGGGTTTTGCCAAGCACGAGGATGTCGAGCGTGGCTTCCCCGCTGCTCCGGCCGGTGAAGAAGCTGGACGGGTCGAGCTTGGGCTCGGCCTGTGCCCGGGCCAAAGGCGGCGAGCGGTTGCACGACGCCAGCAGCACAAGCGCAAGGACCGCCGGAAATTCTCTCACCCGCGTCCCGCCACAAGTGCATCGACCACCGCCGGATCAGCAAGGGTTGAGGTGTCGCCGAAGACGTCGCTCTCGCCTTCCGCGATCTTGCGCAGAATCCGCCGCATGATCTTGCCCGATCGCGTCTTGGGCAGCGCTGGCGCGAACTGGATTTTCTCGGGCGCTGCCAAGGCTCCAATGTCCTTGCGCACTTCGCCGTTCAGTTCCTTGCGCAGAGCGTCGTCGCCCTCCTCGCCGGCATTCAGGGTGACAAAGGCGTAGATCGCCTGACCCTTGATGTCGTGGGGGATCGGCACGACCGCAGCCTCAGCGACTTTGGGGTGGGATACCAGCGCGCTTTCCACCTCGGCGCTGCCGATGCGATGGCCCGACACGTTGATGACATCGTCGACTCGGCCGGTGATCCAGTGATAGCCGTCACGGTCGCGGTGGCATCCGTCGCCGGTGAAGTAGAGCCCTGGATAAGCGGTGAAATAGGTGTCGAAAAAGCGCTGCTGGTCGCCCCACAAGGTCCGTGCCTGGCCCGGCCAGCTGTGCGCAATGCAAAGGTTGCCGCTGGCCACGCCGCCGAGGACCTTGTGCTCGGGATCGAGCAGCAGCGGGTGGACCCCCGGCAGGGGCTCGGTGGCGCTTCCCGGCTTCATTTCAGTCGCTCCGGGGAAGGGGGAGATGAGGATTCCGCCGGTCTCGGTCTGCCACCAGGTATCGACCACCGGGCAGCGCTTATCGCCGACCACCCGCCAATACCATTCCCACGCTTCGGGATTGATCGGCTCGCCGACCGTGCCGAGCAGTCGCAGCGATTTGCGCGATGATCGCGTGACCCACTCGTCGCCCTCGCGCATCAGCGCCCGAATGGCGGTCGGCGCGGTGTAAAATATGGTCACGCCCAAGCGGTCGATGGTCTCCCAGAAGCGGCCGAAATCGGGATGGTTGGGGACACCGTCGAACATCACACTGGTCGCACCCATCGCCAGCGGTCCGTAAACGACATAGCTGTGGCCGGTGATCCAGCCGACATCGGCGGTACACCAGAAAATGTCGTCATCGCGGGCGCCGAAAATCCAATCGAAAGTGGTCGCCGCCCATACCGCATAGCCGCCGGTGGTGTGGACCACGCCCTTGGGGCTTCCGGTCGATCCCGAGGTGTAGAGGATGAACAGCGGGTCCTCGGCCTTCATTATCGCCGGCTCGCACTCGGTCGAGAGCCGCTCGCGCTCGGCCGAGAAACTGATGTCGCGGCCGGCCTTCATCAGCACTTCGCCGCCGCTTCGGGTCACGACGATCACGCTGGGGACGTCGCCATGTTGATCGAGCGCTGCATCGACGTTGCGTTTGAGCGGGATATGCTTGGCGCCGCGCAGCCCTTCATCGGCGGTGATCACCGCGACCGCTCCGCAATCGGCGATCCGCCCGGCGAGGCTTTCGGGCGAAAATCCGCCGAACACCACCGAATGGATGGCGCCGATCCGAGCGCAAGCGAGCATTGCCGCCGCGGCTTCGGGGATCATCGGCATGTAGATCATCACCCGGTCGCCGCGCCCGACCCCGCGCTCGATCAGCAAATTGGCGAAGCGGCAGGTTTCGTCGAGCAATTCGCGATAGCTGATATGGCGCCCGGTGCCGGGCTCGTCGGCCTCGAAAATCAGCGCGGTCTTGTCGCCAAATTGTGCGATATGGCGGTCGAGGCAATTGACCGACAGATTGAGTTCGCCGTCCGCATACCATTTGATCCGGAAATCGTCCTTTGCGAACGACCAGTCGCCGGCCTTTTTGGGAAAGATATTCCACGTCAGTCGGCGCGCCTGGTCGAGCCAGAAGCGGTCGGGATCGGAGCGTTCAAGGTCGAGCAGCTCGGCCAGTTCGAGCGGGCCGATGCGGGCGTCAAAATCGTCCGGGACGGGATGGACGGATGGATTCAAAGGCCGCGGCTCATGTCGATCACGAAGCGGTAGCGGACGTCGTTTCTGAGCAAGCGCTCATAAGCGTCATTGACCTCGTTCATGGCGATGAATTCGCATTCCGGATAAATGTCTTCCGCGGCGCAGAAATCGAGCATCTCCTGGGTCTCGGGAATGCCGCCGATGGCCGATCCGCCGACCGCGCGGTTCCACCAGATCAGGCTGGCCCCGCGAAAGCCGGGCATTTCGTTCAGAGCGCCGACGATCACCATCCGCCCCGAGCGGCCGAGAAGCGCCAGATAGCCGTCGATATCGTGGCTGACTGGGATGGTGTTGAGGATGAAGTCAAAGCGCGTCGCGGCGGCCTCCATCTGCGCCGGGTCGGTCGAGATGATCACGTCATGCGCGCCCAGCGCCCGAGCGTCTTCGCCCTTGGACGGGGTGGTGGTGATCATGGTCACGTGAGCACCCTTCGCCGCTGCCAGCTTGACCCCCATGTGGCCGAGGCCGCCAAGCCCGACCACGGCGACTTTTGTCCCGGCGCCAACCTGGTACTGACGGAGCGGCGAATAGGTCGTGATCCCGGCGCACAACAGCGGAGCGACGCGGGCGGCGTCCATGCCCTGCGGGACCTTGAGCACGAAATGGTCGCGGACGACGATATGGTCGGTATAGCCGCCCTTGCTGATCTCGCCGCTGTGGCGGTCGGGGCTGTTGTAGGTCTGGGTGCAGCCGTCGCGGCAGAACACTTCCCAGCCTTCCAGGCACTGGTCGCAGGTCATGCAGCTGTCGACCATGCAGCCTACGGCGACGACATCGCCGATTTGGTGGCGGGTAACCTCGTCGCCAATCGCGGTGACGGTGCCGACAATCTCGTGGCCAGGGATGACCGGATATTGGCTGCCGTGCCAGTCGTTGCGCGCGGTGTGCAGATCGGAATGGCAGATGCCGGCGTGGCTGATCTTGATCGCGACATCATCAGGGCGCAGGTCGCGGCGCTCGAAGTCCATCTCTCTCAGCGGTTGGTCAGCAGCGTCGGTGCCCCAGCCTTTGGCGGCGGTTGGCATGAATCAGTCTCTTGCGGTTGGACGAACGCGCTGCAAAACGCGCATCGCCTGGATCAGGTGCGGTCGGTCGACCATTTTTCCGCCGACTGAAAGCACGCCGGCAGTGGGTTCGGCCTCGAACGCGGCGACGATCGTCGCAGCATGGGTGATGTCGTCAGCGGAGAGTGAGAATGCCGCGTTGATGACCTCGACCTGGGCGGGGTGGACGGCGAGCTTGCCGGTGAAGCCCTCGCGCGCCGCGGCTTCGGCTTCGGCGCGAAGGCCGTCGGAATCCTTGAAGTCGGCGAATACGCCATCGACCGGCTGAACCCCGGCGGCGACGGCTCCGGCCAGGCACAAAGACCGCGCCAGCCGGTAAGTGAAGCTAAGGCCGTCATCGGCATCATATTTGGACGACGCGCCGAGCGCGGCCGACAGGTCCTCGGCGCCCCAGCTCATCGCCGCCAAGGGGGCTTCAGGCCTGGCGTAGCTCATCAAGCCGAACAGGCTGGCGGCGGTTTCGGTGACGATCGCGTGAATCGGGATGTGGCCGGTGCGGTGAGCGAGTTCGACGACATCCTCTCCGCTGTCGGTCTTGGGCAGAACGATGCCGTGGATCCCGCCATTGGCGAGCACTTCGAGATCGTCCTTGAGATAGTCGCTGGCGAGCGGATTGACCCGCACCCACCAGATCGGCCCATCCTCGACCGGCTGGAGGTTGCGTAACAGCTCGCGAGCCGCAGCCTTTTGCGCCGGCACGACGCTGTCCTCGAGGTCGAAAATCACCGCATCGGCGGCGCTGTCGAGCGCCTTGGCAATCTTGCGCTCGCTATCGGCGGGGACGAACAGCCAGCTCCTCGGCTCGATCATTGCGGCTTCTTGAGCAACAAAGCCGAGCGTTCGCACTGGCACACCAATTCGCCGCGCTGGTTGAAGCTGCGGTGGACCCATGTGACGATCCCGGCATTGGGCCGCGATTTGCTTGCCCGGACCGCGGTGCACTCGGTCTGGCTGCGCAAGGTATCGCCGACGAACACCGGATGGGGGAAGATCAATTTGTCATAGCCGAGGTTGGCGACGAGCGTGCCCAAAGTGGTGTCGGAAACGCTGACCCCGACCATCAGCCCGAAGGTGAAAATCGAATTGACCAAGGGCTGGCCGAACTCGCTTGCGGCGGCGGCTCCATGGTCGAGGTGGAGCGGTTGCGGATTGTGGGTCAGCGTGGAAATCAGGACATTGTCGGTTTCGGTTACGGTTCGAGTGACCTGGTGCTCGACCCGGTCGCCAACCTTCCACTCGTCGAAATATCGCCCGGCCATGGCTTCCTCCTATTGGGCGAGCAGCAACTCGGCAATCGATTCGGTGATTGCCGCACCGTCGAGGCGGTAGGCGGCGTAGAGGTCGGCGAGGTTGCCGGTCTGGCCGAAACGATCGACGCCCAGAGGCGCGACCCGCTGGCCGAGCACTCCGCCGAGCCACGACAAGGATGCGGGCGCGGCATCGGCGATGGTGACCAGGCCGGCGCGTGGGCCAAGCCGGCCGAGCAGGGACTCGACGTGGCTCGGATCGCGCTTGCCATTCCAACGCGCAGCTTGGGCCTTCGTCCAGCCGCGGTGGAGAAGATCGGGAGAGGTTACGCTGAGCAAGCCGAGGCCGGGGAGGTCGTCGGACAATTCTTCCCACGTGGCCAAGGCTTCGGGCATGACCGCGCCCATGGCGACAATCGCCGCCTCGCTGCCCGGCGCCGGTTCGCGCAGCCAATAGCCGCCGGCGAGCGCTCCCGCTTTCCACGTGTCATCCTCGCGGGCGACTTGAGCCACTGTTCGGGTGGACAGCCGCAAATAAGTGCTTTCGCCGTCGGCATCGTCAATCAGCCGGAAGGCTTCCTCCATCATCGCTGCAAGCTCATCGGCGAACGCCGGCTCATAATGGCGCAGTCCGGGCTGGCCGAGCGCGATCAGCGGCGGGTTGATCGACTGGTGAGCGCCGCCTTCAGGACCCAATGTGATCCCGCTCGGGGTGGCGACGAGAAGGAAGCGCGCATCCTGGTAGCAAGCGTAATTGAGCGCATCCAATCCGCGCGCGATGAACGGGTCGTAGAGCGTTCCGATCGGGAACAGCCGCTGTCCGAACAGATCGCTCGACAGACCAGCCGCGGCGAGCATCAGGAACAGATTGTTTTCGGCGATCCCGAGTTCGACATGCTGGCCCTTATTGCTCGACGACCACTTTTGCGTCGACGCAATCTTTGCATCCGCGAAGACATCGCTTTGGCCGTCGCGGCGGAATAGTCCGCGCTGATTGACGAACGCGCCGAGGTTGGTCGAGACGGTGACGTCGGGCGAGGTGGTGAGGATGCGGTCGGCGATCTTGGCCTTGGCGCGGCTGAGGTCGTTGAGGATGCGGCCGAACGCCGCCTGGGTCGATTGCTCGTCGCCGGCCGGAGCGGGGATGTGCGGGATGGGGGTCGCGCCGAACGAGCGGCCGCGTTTTTCGCGCATGACGCGGCTGCGCTCGATCAGGGTCTCGACGCCCGTTCGAGCATTGTCGCCGACGCCCTCCAGCGGCGCCCACTCGTGGCCCTCGCGGACCTGCATCGATGTCCGCAACGCGGCCATTTGCGTGGGGTTCATCAGCCCGGCGTGATTGTCTTTATGGCCGGCAAACGGCAGGCCGTGGCCCTTGATCGTCCAGGCGATGAACAGGGTCGGGACGTCGTCGTTGGCGGCATCAAACGCCTCGACCAACGACTCCATGCAATGCCCGCCAAGGTCGCTGAACAGGCTCGCCAGCGCGGCGTCGTTATGGACCTTGAGAAAGGCCGCGGCGTCCTTGCCGAGATCGCTGTCGATCCGCTTGCGAATGTCCGCTCCGCCTTGATAATGGAGCGCCGACAGGACTGCATTGGGGAGGGTGTCGAACCACGCTTTGAGCGCCGTGTCCCGGGCCAGCGCAGCGCCGAGCCTTTTGCCATATTTGAGTTCGACCACGCGCCAGCCGCAGGCGCGGAAAATCTCGTCGAAGCGCTCGAACATATTGTCGGCGCTGACCGCGTCGAGGCTCTGGCGATTGTAATCGAGGATCCACCACAAATTGCGGACATCGTGCTTGGCGCCCTCGATCAGCGCTTCGTAGATATTGCCTTCGTCGAGTTCGGCGTCGCCGACCAGAGCGACGAAGCGGCCGCGATCCCGATCGTCGAGCCAGCCGCGCCCGCTCAGCCAATCCTGGACGATGCTTGCGAACAGAGTGATTGCAACGCCGAGCCCCACCGAACCCGTCGAGAAGTCAACCGGGATTTGGTCCTTGGTGCGGCTGGGATAGCTTTGCGCGCCGCCGAAGCCGCGGAAATTCTCAAGCTGCTCGCGGCTTTGCGAACCGAGCAAATAATGGATGGCGTGGAGGACGGGCCCGGCGTGCGGCTTGACCGCCACCCGGTCGTTTTCGCCGAGCGCATGGAAATAGAGCGCGGTCATGATCGCGGTCATCGAAGCGCAACTCGCCTGGTGCCCGCCGACCTTGAGGCCGTCGCCGCTGTCGCGAACGTGATTGGCGTGGTGGATCGTCCACGCGGACAAGAAGCGCAGGCGTTCCTCCAGCGTCGTCAGCGCAGCAATGTCGGGGGTCACCAGCTTGAGCATGGCGCCCATCTAGCTCGCGCACCGCCTATGGCCAACGGTCAAGCGTCGGGCAGCGGTTGGAACTGATCGATTGCGCTGAAAATATTTGAAATCGCGGTCTGTTCGGCGGGACTCAGTTCGGGGCGCCACAGGTCAAACAGCAAGACGACGCGCAGTTCGCCGGTTGGATTGCGCGCTTCATGTTCGATGCTGTCGTCGAAAATTAGCGTCTTGCCCTGCTCCCACTCGCGCGTTTCATTGCCGACTCGAAGCGTGCAGCCGGGCGGAACGACCAGCGGCAAATGGCCGATCAGGCGGCAGTTGAGCATCCCCGCGTGCGCCGGAATGTGAGCGCCCGGCTCCAGTCGCGAAAACAGTACCGAGGGGGTGCGCGCGCCGATGTGGGTCAGTGGAACACGCTCAAGCGCGGCGACCGTGTTGGGGCAGCGGCGAGCGACATCCTCGACCAGCTTCGAGTCATTCCACAGATATAAGGCGCTCCAGCTGCGGTCGTTATTGAGATGCGCGAACTGGCGATGCGGCCGGTTGGGTTCGTCGACCACATAGGGCTGGAAATCTGGGCCATCCTCGACCAGCGCGAGCAATTCCGCGCGGATCGCCGGCGCCGCCGCTTCCAGCGCGGGCACCCACTCGAATTCGTCGCGCTCGAAAAATTGGCGCTGCGACAGATAGGGGTAATAGAACACCGAGGGCTCTTGAGGATAGATCGTCCGCGTCCCCTTGAGCATCTCAAGCGCGTGGGTCAGGCGCGAATTTCCCTGGGCGTCGTCGGGCACGAAACCGGCCAGCGCCTGGTCGAGCGACTGCTCAAACTCGAGCGCACGGCCGGCAATGAACGCCTGAGCCGAGTGCAGCCGCTCCAGCACTTGCGGATCGGCGGGGGGAGTGGCCTGAGCGGTTTGCAGCGCCGCCTGATAAAAGGTCATCGCCGCGCGCGCGTCATTCGCCGCCAGCGCGTCGGCGCGGTCTAACAATGCCTGGACATTGGTCTGCCCCGGCGCGCTGCTCATGCAGCTTCGGCCTTGTCATGTTCGGCGTCGAAGCGGGCGTGGGCGGCGTGGATCGCGGCGACATTGTCGAGCGCCCACTGGGTCAGCGCGTTGACCGGCGACAGCAGGGAATGACCCAGATCGGTCAGCGCATAATCGACCCGCGGGGGGATCGATGGAGTGACAGCTCGGCTGACCAACCCGTCGCGCTCGAGGTTGCGCAATGTCAGCGTCAGCATCCGCTGCGACACGCTCGGGATTTCGCGGCGAAGCTCGTTGAACCGCCGCGGTCCTTCGCCGAGTGTGGACACTACCAGCACGGTCCATTTGTCGCCGATGCGCTGCAGCAGAGTGCTGATCGTTCGGCATACGGGGTTGCTCGGGTCTTTCATTCTGGTCTCCAGTCACACCGGTGTTCCCGGGCACAAATTTGTTCGTCCGCCACACAAATGTGCGTTCTTGCGGCGTTTGGAATGATGGTTACTTAGCGTGCCTTGAGTACCTATTCAATACTAAGGAGGCATTAGTGACCATCTTGCACATCAACAGCAGCATTAGCGGCGACAATAGCGCTAGCCGGGCGATCAGCCGCTCGATCCTCGATCGCCTGACCACAGCCGATCCCGCCGCCCAGGTGATCTATCGCGATCTCGTCGCTGACCCGTTGCCGCACCTTACGCTCGCCGCGTTTGCCGACACCCAGGTGATCGACGAATTCCTCGCCGCCGACACCATCGTCATCGGCGCGCCAATGTATAATTTCACTTTGCCGACGCAGTTGAAGGCGTGGCTCGACCGCATTCTCATCGCCGGACAGACCTTTCGCTATACCGCCAACGGCCCCGAAGGCTTGGTTGGAGAAAAGCGTGTGATCATCGGTCTGGCGCGCGGCGGAATCTACGATGCGGGCTCACCGGCATCTTCGCTCGAACATCTCGAAACCTATTTGCGCGGGGTATTCGGCTTCATCGGAATCACCCCCGAATTCGTCGCTGCAGACGGCCTCGCGATCAGCCCCGAACAGCGCGAAGAGTCGGTCCGCCAGGCGCTCGGCGAGACTGTTCGGATCGCTGCATGAGACTCGCTTCGTCCCGGGTGAGCGGCGGTTCACCCGACTGCCCGCGGCCAGACATCTGGCAGTCATTTGCGCGCTCCAAAAGCAGAAGCGGGAGACATTGATGACCTTATTTGAACCAATCGCCGCAACGCCCGAGCAACTCGATTATCTGCTCCGGCGTGCCGAGCAGGAATCAATCGCGGCAGTGCGCTCGATCGACCCGCGAGTCGCCCAGCCGCATGCGCGAATGGCGAGCGCATTCAGCGCCCGCGCATTGATATTGCTTGGTAATTCAGCGGACGAAAAGTCAGGCTGAAAGCAGCCGGAGAGGGTGCTCGATAAAGCGCTTGAGCGCCTGCATGAAATTGGCCGCGTCCCAGCCGTCGACGACCCGGTGGTCGCAGCTTAGCGACAGGTTCATGCGCTTGCGGATCTCGATCTCGCCGCCCACCACGACAACCTTTTCCTCGACCTTGTTAACCGCGATAATCGCGACTTCGGGGCGGTTGATGACCGGGGTCGAGGTGATGCCGCCCATCGGACCGAGGCTCGACAATGTGATCGATGATCCGCTCAATTCCTCGCGGCTTGCCTTGCCCGAACGCGCGGCCTCGGCGAGGCGGAGAATTTCGCTCGCCAGCTGCCACACACTCATGTTCTGAGCATTGCGGATGACTGGGACCATCAGGCCACCCGGCGTCTGAGTCGCCATCCCCAAGTTGAGCGCGCCGACGCGGGTGATGACATTGGCATCATCATCATAGGTCGCGTTGAGCATTGGAAATTCGGGCAAGGCCTTGGCCATTGCGGTGATCAGGAACGGCAGGACGGTCAGCTTGGGGTTCGAGCCGCGGTCGCGGTTCATCATCGCCCGCGTGTCCTCGAGGTCGGTGACGTCATATTCCTCAACCAAGGTGAAATGCGGGATCCGGCGCTTGGCCTCCTGCATGTTTTCGGCGATCTTGCGGCGCAGACCGACGACCTTGATCGTCTCGTCGGCACGAGAAGCAGCGCCGCGCGCGCTCACCCCGCCGCCATTATAGAGCAAATATGCGTCGAGATCGGAGTGGCGGATGCGGTCGCTGGTGGTCTTCACGTCGGCCAAATCGATGCCAAGGTCGCGGGCACGTTGGCGCACGGCGGGGGAGGCGAGGACCTTAATTCCTCCTTCGTTCGTCCTGAGCGAAGCCGACGGGCACTCTTCAACCTGCGGCAAGCGCCCTTCGACTTCGGCCTTCGGCCTGCGCTCGGGACGAGCGGGTGCTTGGACGGCTTCACTGCTGGCGACCGGAATTTCTTCGGCCATCGCCGGCGTCGCTTCAACCGCGCCATCAGCCAGCGGGCGTTCGACCTCGCTGTCCGCCGCGGTCTCCGACGCGCGATCGGCGCCTTCGGTTTCGATCACCGCGAGCACTGAACCGATGGGTATCTGGTCACCGACTTCGCCGGCCAGTTCGACAACCTTGCCGGCCACCGGGGTTTCCATTTCGACCGTCGCCTTGTCAGTCATCATATCGGCCAGCGAAGCGTCTTCCTCGACCATGTCTCCGACCTTGACGTGCCAGGCGACGATCTCGGCCTCGGCAATGCCTTCGCCGATGTCGGGGAGCTTGAATTCATAGCGAGCCATCAGTCAGCCATCACTTTCTCAAGGGCCTTTTTCAAGCGCTTGGGGCCGGGGAAATAGGCCCATTCATAGGCGTGGGGGTAGGGCGTGTCCCAACCGGTAACGCGCTCGACCGGGCTTTCCAGGTGATAGAAACAGCGTTCCTGCACCAAAGCGACGAGCTCGGCGCCGAAGCCGCTGGTGCGCGGCGCTTCGTGGACCACGAGGCAGCGGCCAGTCTTCCTGACCGATTCCTCGATCGTTTCAAGGTCGAGCGGGACCAGGCTGCGCAGATCGATGACTTCGGCATCGACGCCATTCTCCTCGACCGCTGCGAGCGAGACATGGACCATTGTGCCATAGGTCAGAAGGGTCAGCGCTTCGCCTTCGCGGACGACCTTGGCGGTGCCCAGAGGGATCGCATAATGGCCATCGGGAACGGCGCTCGCCGGATGCTTGGCCCAGGGCGTGACCGGGCGATCATGATGGCCGTCGAATGGGCCGTTATAGATGCGCTTGGGTTCGAAAAAGATCACCGGGTCGGGATCCGCGATGGCCGCCAGCAACAGACCCTTCGCGTCGTGCGGCGTCGAAGGAATGACCACCTTCAGCCCGGCGATATGGGTGAACAGGCTTTCGGGCGACTGGCTGTGGGTCTGGCCGCCGAAAATGCCGCCGCCATAAGGCGTTCGGATGACCATCGGCATGGTCCATTCGCCGGCGGTGCGATAGCGCATCTTGGCGACTTCGCTGACGATCTGGTCGTAGCCGGGGTAGATGTAGTCGGCGAACTGGATTTCGATCAGGGGTTTGAGGCCGTACGCCGCCATTCCAACCGCGGCGGCAATGATCCCGCCTTCGGAAATCGGAGCGTCGAAGGCGCGGGTCTTGCCGAATTCCTTTTGCAATCCTTCGGTGACCCTGAACACTCCGCCGAAATAGCCCGCGTCCTCGCCGAACACGACAATGTCCTCGTCGGCCCGCATCGCGACCTTGTGGGCATCGTTCAATGCCTGGATCATGTTCATCGTCGCCATGGCTTTATTTGTCCTTGGCTTCGGCGAGCGCGGCGGCGCGCTGCTCGGCGATGTGCCACGGGACTTCGGCATAGACGTCTTCGAACATCGATTCGATATTGTCCTTGCCCTGCTGCGGCAGGATGCCGAGCTTTTCGGCTACCTTCTGAGCGGCTCGGACCTCGACATCGCTTTGCGCCGCAAGCGCCGAGTGACGCACTTCATCCCATTCGCCGAGCGCGATCAGATGCGCTTTCAGTCGTTCGACCGGATCACCCAGCGGCCACGCTTTGGCTTCGCTCGCCGGCCGGTAACCGGTCGGATCGTCCGAGGTCGAATGACCCTCGGCGCGATAGGTGAAGAATTCGATCATCGTCGGTCCGTCATTGGCGCGGGCGCGCTCCGACGCCCATTTGATCGCCGCATAAACCGCGAGCGCATCATTGCCATCGACCCGGAGCGAGGCGATGCCATAACCGACCGCGCGCTGGGCGAAGGTCGCGCGCTCGGCCCCGGCGATCCCTGAAAAGCTGGAGATCGCCCATTGGTTGTTGACCACCGCGAGGATGACCGGGACATTATAGACCGCGGCAAAGGTCATGGCCGAATGGAAGTCGCCTTCCGCCGTCGCTCCATCGCCGATCCAGCCCATGGCGATGCGGTGATCGCCCTTGATCGCTGCGGCCATCGCCCAACCTACCGCTTGCGGGAACTGGGTGCCCAAATTGCCCGAGATCGAGAAGAAGCCGTGGGCTTTGTCGGAATACATGATCGGCAACTGGCGGCCCTTGAGCGGGTCCCCGGCGTTCGAGTAAATCTGGCACATCATCGTCGTCAGCGGATAGCCGCGGGCGATCAGCAGGCCCTGCTGGCGATAGGACGGGAAGTGCATGTCGTCGCGGTCCAGAGCGGCGGCGGCGGCGATCGCGACCGCTTCCTCGCCGGTGCACTTCATATAGAAACTCGTCTTCCCCTGGCGCTGGGCGCGGTACATGCGGTCGTCGAATACGCGTACCGTGACCATATCCTTGAGCATCTTGCGCAAGATGTCGGGATCGACCTTTGGGTCCCACGGCCCGTGGGCCTGATCGTCATCGCCGAGCACGCGCACGAGATCGGTCGCCAGCGGGTGGGTTCGCGCGGCGGCCGCGCTGGGGTCGGGACGCGGAGCGCTTCCGGCAGCGGGAATGACGAGGTTCGAGAAGTCCGGGGTGTCGCCGGGCCGGTAGCGCGGTTCGGGCACGTGCAGTTCGAGCACGGGCCGGTTGGCGCGGGTCGCTTCGGGATCCTTATCACTCATGTGGAGGGAGCGCTTAATCGCAAGCTGCGCCAGCGGCAAGCGTCAAAGACAAGCGTCCTTTACATTCACACAGCTGACGATGGACGTTGACCTGAGTAGCCCGGCGCGGATAGGGCGCGGCGATGGCCGACAAGACCCCCAAAGACAGCCTGCCCGACCGGCTCAGCCTCGATCCGCGAAGCCCGCATTTCGACGAGGCGCTGCTCGAACGCGGAGTTGGCATCAAGTTCAATGACTCGGAAAAGACCAACGTCATCGAATATAGCATCTCCGAAGGCTGGATCCGGGTCGCGGCCGGCCGCAGCCTCGACCGCTACGGCCAGCCGATGACGATCAAGCTCAAGGGCAAGGTCGAGCCCTATTTCGAGCGGCCGGCTCAGGACGACGAGGGCGTCGCCTCCGAAGGATAAGCGGCGCGGCGCGCGCGCCGTTCGCGATATTTGCGATAGCCCCAGCCGAGCGTGGTCAAAGCCGCCAGCGCTGGAACGCTTAGCCGCGCTAAGGCAGCTGCGCCAAAGCCGAGCAGCGCACCCTTGGCGCCATCGTTGCGGCCCGCGGCCTTGCTGCCCAGCCAGGCACCGGCGATCTTCCCGAACATGGTCGATACTCCCTCTTGATCTGTACTTGCGCCATCGACGCTCGGGCGCGGAACAGGTTCCCAACTGGGTTGGTGAATTGCGCCAGATGTTGGTTGGGAAATCCCACAATTATCGGCCCCGACAGCTATTTTCGGCAGAATTCCGCAATTGGCACGAAGCTTGAATAGTGATTGGCATGAACCCGTCCGAACAAACGGACGGATCATCAAAGGGAGAATGAACATGTCCGCGCAATCGACCGTCTCGCGCACCGTCATCGCAATCGTCGCCGCGCTCGCCATGAGCACGGTCACCGTCGGCGCCGCCATTGGCCCGGCCCAGGCCATTGCCAACCCGGCACAGGTCACCCCCAATGCCTGAACTCGAAGTTCTCGAAGCAAGGGTCCCCAACCGCACTCCTCGGCTGATGCCGGTGATGGCTCGCCAACCCGCTTTTGCCAGCGCAGGAAATTCGCTGGCGCCGGTGGCGAACTGGCTCAGCGGCCCGGTCTTCAGCCGCGCTCGCGATATTTTCGCGGCCAATATGACCGAGCTTCTCGATCGTTCGGAAGACCCGTCACGAATGATCCGGATGATTATCCTGGAGATGGAAGAGACGTTGGTCGAAGTCCGCTCCTGCGCCGCTCGCTCGATCGCCGATATCAAGGAAATGCGCCGGGCGCTCAGCCGCCTCGACGACCTCCAGGCCAATTGGACCGAAAAGGCCCAGCTGGCACTGTCGAAGGACCGCGAGGACCTCGCCAAGCAGGCGCTTCTGGAACGCCAGAAGGCCGAGGAAATGGCTGATTCGATGATCGCCGAAGTCGATCAGATCGAGGCCGTCCTCAAAGGCTATGAGGCCGACATCGCCAAGCTCCAGGCCAAATTGCGCGAAGCTCGGGCCCGGCAGAATGCAATCGCGGCGCGGTTTGAAAGCGCTTTGACCCGCGCCCGTACCAGCGAAGTCATGCACGGCAGCCGCACCGAAGACGCCTTCGCCAAGTTTGAAATTCTCGAGCGCCGCGCGGACTTCGCCGAAGGCCGCGCCGATGCCCTCGCACTCACCGGGCCCAAAAGCCTCGAGGAAGAAATCGCCGAATTGAAAGCGGCCGAGCAGGTCGATGCAGAACTCCAGGCCATGAAGGCGGCGCTTGCTGCTCGGGCGGGTTGAGAAAGGAACAGGGGACAATGACTCGCAAAATCTATCCATATTCGCTCAAGTCAGAGGACGCGAAAGTCGCCGGGGTTTGTTCAACCCTGGGCCAGGTCATCGGGGTCGATCCGACGTTCGTGCGAATCGGGTTGGTCGCAGCGGCGATATTCATCAGCTTGAAACTTGCGCTGGTGATCTACGCAGCGATCGGCATCTATTTCGCGATCCAGAAAAAAAAGGCCGCGATCGGCGAGCCGCGCAAGAGCGATTTCGAGCGCATGGCCGACGTTTCGGCGCGCAAGCCGACGGTCAAGGCGATGCGCGAGGATCTCGACGTCAACGATCGCCGGCTGATGGCCATCGATCATCATCTCAACACCCCCAATGACGAACTGGCGCGCGAAATCGAGGCGCTGAGGGAGGACAAGTGATGGAACCGCTATCGATCTCAATCCTGGTTGCAAGCGTCATCACCGGTATCGGCGGCGCTGGCTGGGCCGGGCTCAAGGCGTGGAACGGCTGGCTCGACTTCAAACGGCTCGAACTCACCCAACAGTGCGGTGACCGAATCCTGCCCCCAGCAACCGGCCGGATTGAAATCGCCGATCTTCGCGAACGGGTTCGAAAGCTCGAAGCGATCGCAGCCGGGATCGACATCTAGAACGCGAACAACCGACCCAGGCCCCCGTCGCTCCCCCGCACAAGCGCCTGAATCAGAGGCGGTCCGGACACCCTTCCCGGACCGCCTCTTTGGTTTTTGCTTGAAGCCGGCGTCGGCTTAGGGCGAAGAAGGGCGATGGACATAGCGCCCCAACAACCGCCACTCGCGCGCCGCCTTGCCGCCGAAAGCCTCGGCTCCTTCTTCCTGTTCGCCTGCGTGATTGGCTCGGGCATTATGGGCGAGCGATTGTCCGGCGGGAATGACGCGGTGGCGCTGCTTGTCAACACACTTGCGACGGGCGCAATCCTGTTCGTATTGAACACCATCTTCGGCCCGGTCTCGGGGGCGCATATGAACCCGGCGGTCAGCCTGGTCGCCGCTTCCCGCAGGGACATCGGCTGGGGCACTGCCGCCGCTTACATCCTGGCCCAGTTTGGGTGCGGAATTCTCGGTGCCTTCGCCGCCCATGTGATGTTCGGCCTGCCAGCCCTTCAATATTCGCTGACGGCGAGGACCGGGATTGGCCAGTGGCTGGGCGAGGGGATCGCGACCTTCGGCCTGATCCTGACGATCATCGGAACGATGTGCCATCGCCCGCAATGGATCGCGCCCAGCGTCGCGCTCTATATAACCGCGGCTTATTGGTTCACCTCGTCGACCAGCTTTGCCAACCCCGCGATCACCATCGCGCGCAGCCTGACCGACAGTTTCGCGGGCATTGCGCCGAACGACGTTCCGGCCTTCATTATCGCCCAATTGATGGGCGCTGCCGTTGCGGCCCTCGTCGCCGGGAGGTTGTTCGACGATTAGAAGCTGAAGCGTGCGGTCAGGCGGATGTCGCGGCCGGCCAGCGGGGCATAATCCTTCAGATCGCTGGAATGGCGCCGGGCGTTAACGTCGAACAGATTGTTTCCAGTCAGTGACAAAGTCAGCTGACGGTCGCCCGCGAACGGATGCCAGTCGAGCGACGCGTTGACCATCGTATAGCCCGGTGTCGCGGTTTCCTCGGGCGCGGTCCGATGCTGGCCGGACACGCGCTCGACCTCCATCCTGCCATCCACTTCGCCGCGCGACCCGGTCAGTCCGGCCAACACCCGAAACGGGGGAATTTCAGGCGCATTGCCATAATGTTTGATCCTGGCCCTGACCGCGTCGGTCGTCAGTTCGCCGCCCCAAAGTATTCCAAGCGCCTGACCGAACTTCATTTCGCTTTCGAGTTCGAAACCGTAATAATTGGCCTTGCCTTCGAGATATTCGTAAAGCGGCAACCCGTTTGCGACCTCGCCAGTCGGCGACTCGAAGATGAAGTTGGTATAGCGGCTATAATAAAGGCTGCCCTGGATCTTGAGCGGACCGCGGGCGCGGCCAATAGTGAGCTCGATGCCGTTACTCTTTTCGATGCCCAGATCGGGATTGCCGACGAGGAACTGCTGGCTGCCGCCATGCGGACCCTTGGAAAACAATTCGTCGATGGATGGCGAGCGCTCGCTGTGCGACAAGGACAGGCCAAGCCGCAGGTCGCCGCCGACATCATAATTGGCGCCGATCGACGCGCTGACCGGGATGAAGCCTCGATTGAGCGCCACGTTGCCGACGCGCGGGTCGCCGTCGGGCTCGGCTGCAATAACCGGATCGCGGTCGGCATGGAGGCGGCCGAAATCGACCCGCAATGCGGCTTCGGCATGAAGCGGGCCAGCGACATATGTTTGAAGGGTGAACAGTCCGGTCGAGCGGCTGACGCTGTCGGGCAGATATTTTTCCGAACCTTTGATCCGTGCGTCCTGGCTTAGATAGGCGATTCCGCTGAGCCCGCCCCAGCCGCGTCGATCGTTCTGTTCGAGTTCGAAACGGCCTTCGCCGCCGTTCGAATAGAAGCGCGAGCCGACCGCGCCATTGGGTTCGAGTTCGGCATGGCGATAGCGCGAGAGTCCTCCGCGAAAGCTTGCCGCTTTGAAAAATCCGCCGATGGGCACTGCGGCGCGCACATCGGCGCGGTCCTGGTGGGCATCGATGGTCGGGCGTTCGTCGACCACCGTTGGATCGAGCGAGTAGCGGACCGGAACCTGATATTTGGCGTCGTGGTGGCTGATCGATGCGCCGATGTTGATTGCGCCATCGATGAAGGCGAGGCCGCCGGCGATGTCATCGACCCGTCCGGCGCTGTTGGGAAGATGACCCTTGAGGTCGGCCAGCGCCTGAATTTCCGGGTCGCCGCTCGCTCTGGCGATATCGCGCAGCCTGGGCGTGAGCAGGTGGCCGCCGATCCTGAGATCGTCATATTTTGAGTAAGAGCCGTCGCCGTGCGCGACGAACTTCGACCCCAGTGCAGCATTGATCGACGCATTGGCCGATCGTTCGTTGGCAGCAGTGCCATAATTAGCAAGCACATCGCCGGACAAACCGTCGCTTGGCACCGCGCGCGGAATTCGGTTGTCAACGACATTGACCACGCCGCCGATCGCCGAGCCGGCGTAGAGCAGGGCCGATGGACCATGGATCACTTCGATCCGTTCGGCGGTCAGCGGGTTGATCGCGACCGCATGGTCAGGATCGCTCGACGACAGGTCGAGGCTGCCGATGCCATCGACCAGGACGCGCACGCGCTCACCCGATTCGCCGCGCACGATCGGCCGCGACGCAGTCGGCCCGAAGCTCGATGCCGAGACCCCCGGCATGTCCGCAAGCGTATCGCCGAGGCTGGTTTTGAGATCGTGCGCCAGCTCTTCTTTGTCGAGCGTGATCACGGAACCGAGGACGTCGGGCGTTGACTGACGCACTCCGGTGATGACGATCTTCTCATCGTCACGCTCGGCATGCGCCTTTGCGGCGGTGCCAGCATCTTCTGTCCCTTCGGGAGTCTCTGCCGCGTCTGCGGAAGCAGGTTCGGCTGCCGGAGCGGGGTCAGCGCGGGCAGCGGTGGCAAGGAAGGGTGTGGCGGCGGTAACGGCGGCCGCGGTAAGTCGAATGAGGTGCATGACGGCGCGAATAGAGCGGATGATATAATGTGACAAGGCCTATGCGGTGAACGGGCATAACCGTTCGATCAGCGGCGGTTTCGAATTCGCACCCGACGCGCTAGGTCTGGCTCATGTCGTCCGGCCATTCGCACCATCCAACCGAAGATTACAGCAAGGCCTTTGCCATCGGCATCGCGCTCAACCTCGGCTTTGTCGCCATCGAGGCAATATATGCGGCGCGCGCCAGCAGCATGGCCTTGTTCGCCGATGCCGGTCACAATCTATCGGACGTGCTCGGCTTGGTTGTCGCCTGGGCAGGGGCGGCGATGGCGCGCAAGTCGTCGACCGCGCGCTTCACCTACGGGTTCAAGAAGGCCTCGATCCTGGCGGCGCTGATCAATGCCTTGTTCCTGCTGGTCGCGGTCGGCGCGATCATCGCCGAAGCCGTGCGCCGCCTTGCCGAACCGGCACCGACCCAGGCAAATGTGGTGATGATCGTTGCTGCAATCGGGATCGCGGTGAACGGTATAACCGCGCTATTGTTCGCCCGCGGCCAAAGCAACGACATCAACATTCGCGGCGCCTTCCTCCACATGGGCGCGGACGCGGCGGTGTCCGCGGCGGTGGTGGTGTCGGGTCTGGCGATGCTGCTGACCGGCCAACTGTGGATCGATCCGGTGATGAGCCTGATCGTCGCCGGCGTGATTCTGTGGGGCAGTTTCGGATTGCTCAAGGAATCGGTGTGGTTGTCGTTGGCCGGAGTGCCGAGCGGGATTTCGCTCGATGAGGTCGAATTTGAGCTGGCGCGGATCGAGGATGTTGCGCAAGTCCACCATATCCACGTTTGGCCGCTGAGCACGACCGAGACCGCGCTGACCGCCCATGTCGTCGCGCCCAAGGTCAAGTCGACCGACGAATTGCTGGGGCGGATCCGAGTCATGGTCCACGACCGCTTCGGGATCGAGCATTCGACGGTCCAGATCGAGCGCGAGAACCAGCGCGACGCGGACTGCTGATGGCGGCCACCCACCTCGAATGCTCGCTCACCAGGGAGCATTACGACGCCCGCGAAATCCACAATCTGTCGACGGCGGGAAAACCGCTGCTGGCGCGCTACGACCTTGAAGCGGCGCGGCGAACGCTGACCCGAGATTCGGTGGCGGTGCGACCCCCGGGCATGTGGAAATGGAGCGAACTGTTGCCGCTGGCCGCTGGCACCGGCCCGGTCAGCCTGGGCGAAGTCGAAACCCCGATCCTGCCGCTCGCCCGGACCGCGGCGCGCTCGGGTGCTTCCAACTTGCTGGTCAAGGACGAAGGGCGGCTGCCCACGGGATCGTTCAAGGCGCGCGGTCTGGCGATGGCGGTGACCATGGCGCGGCAGTTCGGGATCAAGCGCATCGCCATGCCGACCAACGGCAATGCCGGAGCGGCGCTGGCCGCTTACGGCGCCGCCGCGGGGATTGAAACGATCGTCATCTGCCCCGCCGAAACTCCGGCCATCAACGTTACTGAAACCGCGGCTTACGGCGCCAAGGTATATGTCGCCGATGGCCAGATCGACGATTGCGGGGCCTTGGTAGGCAAGGGCGCGGCACAGGGCCTGTGGTTCGATTTCTCGACGTTAAAGGAGCCCTATCGCCTCGAAGGCAAGAAGGTCATGGGGTTCGAGCTGGTCGAGCAATTGGCCTGGTCGGTACCCGACGTCATTTTCTATCCCACCGGCGGCGGCACCGGACTGATCGGCATGTGGAAGGCGTTCGCGGAGATGGAGTCGGTCGGACTGATCGGGTCCGAGCGGCCGCGGATGATCGCGGTCCAGGCGGAAGGCTGCGCGCCGATGGTGAAGGCGTTCGACGCCGGGGAGGAGTTCGCCGAGCGGTGGGACGGTGCGGCCACGGTCGCGACCGGCATCCGAGTGCCCAAAGCGGTCGGCGATTTCCTCATCCTTCGCGCGGTCCGTGAGAGCAAAGGAGTGGCGCTGGCGGTGAGCGAGGAGGCGATCATCGAGGCGGTCGACGATGTCGCGCGCGACGACGGTTTTTTGCTATGCCCGGAAGGCGGGGCGGTGCTCGCTGCATGGCGGCTGGCGCTCGAGCGCGGATTGGTTGGGCGGGACGAACGGGCGCTGCTGTTCAATTGCGCGAGCGGGAACAAGTATCCGCTGACGGACCGTTCGTTGCCGCTGCAATTGTCGGGGTCCGATCCGGCGACGCTCTGATTGTCATCGCCAGGGTCGATGCAATTCAGCGGCGCCAAGTTGGGTTGCCACGGCGCTTGCAGCGCCTCGCAATGACGCATCGGAGGGCGGGACGAAAAATTTCGAGACCCAGAAACGAGTAAACCCCGGCAACCGAAGCTGCCGGGGTTCCATGTTCCTCTTCCCGAAGGATTTGGAACACATTGTCTAAATACACCTTCTACAGCGATTCGCGAGTCATATTTTGCGTCTCCGCGCGATTTATGTTGGCGAATCGGTGGATAAGCTTGTGCGCAACCGCGCGACTCGGCGATTGAGGCGAATTGAGCGGTTAGGAGTTGGGTCGCCATGGCAAAAACCACTGCAATGCGCATCGCGAGCTACAACATCAACGGTATCAACAGCCGGCTCGAGCTGCTGACGCGCTGGTTGAAGACATTCGGGCCCGACGTCGTCTGCCTCCAGGAGCTGAAGTGCACCGACGATGCGTTCCCGGCAGGGGCCCTGGCCGATATCGGTTATGCCGCGATCTGGCACGGCCAGCAGCGCTGGAATGGAGTCGCGATCTTGAGCCGAATTGGCGACCCGGTCGAAACTCGCCGCGGGCTTCCGGGCGACCCCGACGACGATCACAGCCGCTACCTCGAGGCGGCGGTCGCGGGCGTTCTCATCGGCAATCTCTATCTGCCCAACGGCAATCCCTCGCCGGGGCCAAAGTTCGATTACAAGCTCAAATGGATGGATCGGCTCGCGGCGCATGCGCGCGGGTTGATCGAAGCCAAAGTGCCGGCGCTCCTGATTGGCGACTTCAACGTCATTCCGACCGATCAGGATGTGTACAAGCCCGAGCGGTGGAAGAAGGACGCTTTGTTCGCTCCGGAGGCCAAGGAAAAATTCGCGGCGCTGGCCGGGCGGGGCTGGACCGACGCGATCCGCACGCTTCATCCCGACGAGCGCATCTATACCTTCTGGCCCTATTGGCGGCAGTCGTTCGAACGCGATTCTGGCATTCGCATCGATCACGCCAAGCTCAGCCCGGCCTTGGCGCCGCGCCTTACAGCCGCGGGCGTCGATCGAGCGCCGCGTGCGGAGGAGAAGACCAGCGACCACGCGCCGGTATGGATCGAACTCAAAGGCTGAATGTGGAAGCCTGCACGGCAATCGCCTGCGGCAGATAAAAGTAAACCCCGGCAACCGAAGCTGCCGGGGTTCCATGTTCCTCTTCCCGAAGGATTTGGAACACAGTCTCTAAATACACGGGCGTCAGATTGGTTCCAGGAGAATCTGGTTGGCCCAGAATATTTTCCGTGAGCGGAGCTGTGAATAAGGCCGGGATGGATCGGGGGATCAGGCTGGTGCGGGACGCAGTCCCCAGAGAACGCCTCTCTAAGCCAAATTCCCGCAAATTCGCGAAGGCGGACCCGAGCCTTGCACGCCGACGCGATGGCGCGAGTTCGCGTTTACCGCCATTGTTGCGGTGCTTGTCGTTAGCACTGCCTGGGCCAGGAAGAGGCTCCGCTCTAAGAAACGGGGCTTTCTGTGGTGGGTGGCGCACATTTTTGGCCGGCCTGCTGCTCTCGCTGGCGGTGTTCCTAGCGATACAGATCGCTTCTTTGTTGTAGGTCTAATATCCGCTTCTGTAATGGGCCTTGAGTCAAGCTGCCCCGGTTGGTCCTGCCGCTGGTTACTTGCTTCTGTCCGTGGTCAGCTTGGAGCTGCCACATCATACGGTCAGAGGAAGTGGTGAGCCCATCTTT
>JACDEB010000093.1 GCA_013816595.1 Sphingomonas sp.
GAAGTACCTGGCGGCGCTGGATGACATCCTGAATCTTGTAGCGGCGGCGCAGCGCCTGGCGCTTCTTGCGCAGCTCGTCGGCGGCGCTTTCATCGACCGGGGAGCGGCTTGAACCGGTGCCCGATTCGCTCGTCGTCGCGCTTGCTTCGGAATGATCGTCATCGTGATGGTCGCCGACGTCATGATGGTCATGATCCTCATGATCGTCATCGTCGTGATGATCGTCGGTGGTGCCGAAATCCTCGGAATCCGCGCGCAGCCGCTCTTCCTCGGCGGCATGCTCGGCCTCTTCGCGAAGCAAAGCGTCGCGGTCGGACTTCGGGATCTGATAATAATCGGGATGGATTTCGCTGAAAGCCAGGAAGCCGTGACGGTTTCCCCCATAATCGATGAACGCCGCTTGGAGCGACGGTTCTACACGGGTGACCTTGGCGAGATAGATATTCCCTTTGAGCTGCTTGTGCTCAGCGGATTCGAAGTCAAACTCCTCGATCCGGCTTCCCTTGACGACGGCTACCCGGGTTTCCTCCGGGTGGCGCGCATCGATTAGCATGCGCATTGACATTGAAATTTCTCCGGTCGCGCGATCGCAGCGTTGTCAGCGTGAGACGCGCGGATAATGAGGCCACACCGGCGGCATTGCGGCCGGTGGTGGCGGAATGGGCGGAATATGCTGCTGCCGCAGGCGCCAGTCCGCGTCGGTGCGCGGTACCCTTGCCCTCAATCGCCCGAATAGACCGGCGCTGGGGAGTTTGTGGCGTCATGCGAGCTTCAACCTCGGGAACTGCGGATTTTCACACCATCCGCTCATTCTCCAGCGACTGGCCGGAGATCGCAGGCGAAGTAGCACTCACCGCCCCCCCTTACAACCGCGCCGCGCATTCAACCGGCGCGAACCGTGGATAATTATCCATTAACCATTTTGTCGTGATATATTCGACTGGTTGGTCAATCACTTGGCCAGAGCATGAGCATAGGCATTGGCCGGGTCATTCGGGGACAAGAATTTGGGGATCGCGTTGCATCACCGCAAGACCGCAGCCGGGATTGTGCTGGCCGGGCTGGGCGCGTGTGTCGCGGTTGGCGCGGCGATCGGCGGGCTCACCAATGCGTCGGCCAGCACCGGCGTGACCACGCGCCTGCCGCCGGTCGCCCGCGACCGGATTTTTGGCGCACCACAAGCGCGCGGCCGACCGATCATCGTCATCGACGCGGGCCATGGCGGAAGCGACCCTGGCGCCATTTCGCCGTCTGGCCAGGCGCGGGAAAAGGATCTCACGCTCGCCGTCGCTAAGGCGCTTCGCGATCTCCTTGTCGAACGCGGCCGGGTGAGGGTCGCGATGACCCGCGATTCCGACATCTATCTTGCGCTCGACGACCGCCCGGCGGTCGCCCGGCGGCTCAATGCGGCCCTGTTCGTTTCACTCCACATAGACAGCGCCGTCAACCCGCTGGCGCGCGGGGCGAGCGTCTATTCGCTGTCCGATGTTGCCTCCGACGCCGAATCGGCGCGGCTCGCGGCGGTCGAAAACCGCGGCGCGGTGCATATCGGTGACGCCAACGGTTCGGTTCGCTCGATCCTTGCCGACCTAGCGATGCGGTCGCAGATGACCGCGTCGGCCGGTCTCGCAAGCCGCCTTGTCGCCAAAGCGTCGGGCCGTTGCGACCTGAGGCCGCAGCCGCACCGTTTCGCCGCCTTTCACGTGCTTCGCCGGGCCGGTGTGCCGGCAGTGCTGTTCGAGGCTGGCTATCTCAGCAACGTCGAAGACGAGGCGCTGTTAAGCGATCCCAAGCACCGTTTGGCGCTCGCCAAAGCGCTCGCCGATGCGATCGAAAGCGATGTTGCGGCGAGTTCGCGGCATTAAGCGCTCAATCCAACTTCACGCTTGGCCGAGAACCCGCTAGACGCCGCAGGCACATGACGTCCGAACGCCTGACCATCCTCAACTGGCAACTTCCCGACATGCTCGCGTTCAACCAGCGCGTGCACGACCGGGTCGATCCTTATTGGGAAAAGAAATGGCTCCGCCGGGTGACCTGGACCGGGCTTGGCTTGTTCGCTCTGTTCGCAGGCATCTGGGTCTATTTCGCGGCCGGCCTGCCGTCGTCGGAAAGCCTGCTTGCCTACCGGCCGCCGCTTCCGACCAACGTCCGCGGCAATGACGGGACCCCGGTTCAGACCTTCGCTCGCGAACGCCGCGTCGAACTGGCCTATGACGAAGTTCCGCCGCTGGTCGTCAATGCCTTCCTCTCGGCCGAAGACAAAACCTTTTTCTCGCATGGCGGGATCGATTATATTGGGCTCGCCGGCGCGGTGTTCGATTATACGACCAAATCGATCACCGGCGGCCGCGCCAAGGGCGGGTCCACGATCACTCAGCAGGTTGCCAAATATCTGCTCAAGGATTCGAGTTATTCGGTTGGGCGCAAGGTGCGCGAGGCGATCCTCGCCTTCCGACTTGAATCGACGCTGAGCAAGCAGCAGATCCTCGAGCTTTACCTCAATTCGATCTTTCTTGGCCGCAACGCCTATGGCGTCCAGGCCGCGAGCCGCGCTTATTTCGACAAGGACATCAACGACCTGACCCTGCCCGAGGCGGCCTATCTCGCGGTTCTGCCCAAGGCGCCCGCCAATTACGATCCCGAACGCGCCACCCAGCGGGCGCTCAACCGGCGCAATTATGTGCTCAAGGAAATGGCCTCCAACGGTTTCATCACCGAGGATCAGTGGCATTCCGCGGCGGCCACTCCGCTCGGCGCGATCCGTTACGGAAGCAACGAGAAATTCCGTCAGCAGGGCGGCTATTACATGGAAGAAGTGCGCCGGATCTTGATCAAGCGCTTCGGCGAAGACACCAAGAACGGCGCCGACAGCCTCTACGGCGGCGGGCTGTGGGTGCGTTCGTCGATGGATTCGGTGATGCAGGATGCGGCTGCTCAGTCAATGCGCGATGGCCTTGCCAATTTCGACGGCGGCCGCGGCTGGCGCGACCTTGGAGTGTCGGTCGATTTGGCCAAGGATTGGGCCGGCCAACTCGATCGCGCTCCGGTCGGGGTCGGCTTCCCCGATTGGAAAAAGGCCGTAATTCTCGATAAAAGCGGGGGCGAAGCGACGATCGGCTTTTCCAACGGCGCCAAGGACTCGCTCTCAGCCTCCGCCGCGTCGCAGTCCAAGCGCAACGTCGGCGGATCGGCATTCAGCCATTTCAAGCCGGGCATGATCATCGTCGTCAAGGAAGTGTCGCCCGGGCAATATGCCTTGCGTTCGATCCCGGAAATTTCGGGCGGGATGGTCGCCGAGGAGGTCCACACCGGGCGTGTGCTGGCGATGCAGGGCGGTTTCGACGTCATCGGATCAAGCTATAATCGCGCCACCCAAGCGATGCGCCAGCCGGGATCGTCGTTCAAGCCGGTGGTCTACGTCACTGCGCTTGAAAACGGCATGACTCCGGCGACGATCATCGTCGATGCGCCGTTCTGCGTATGGCAAGGCGCGGGCCTGGGCAATAAATGCTTCGTCAATTTCGACCGCAGCTATGCCGGCGCCAAGACCATGCGCTGGGGCGTCGAGCAATCGCGCAACCTGATGACCGTGCGCGCCGCGAGCCAGACCGGAATGCCCAAGGTTATCGATACCGCGCGCAAGCTCGGCGTCGGCGATTTCCCCAATTATCTGTCGATTGCGCTGGGTGCCGGTGAAACGACCGTGTCGCGGCTGGTCAATGCCTATGCGATCCTCGCCAATCACGGCCGCGCGGTGAAGCCGAGCCTGATCGATTACGTCCAGAACCGTGAAGGCAAGATCATCTATCGCACCGACAATCGCTGCGCGGTGATGGGCAATTGCAATGCCTCCAGCTGGAACGGCAAGGCAATGCCGCGCCCCCCCAGCCGGACCAAGCAGTTGCTCGACCCGGTGGCCGCATTCCAGATGGTTCATATCATGGAAGGAGTCGTCCAGCGCGGCACCGCGGTCGTCCTGCGCGGCCTTGACCGGCCGCTGTTCGGCAAGACCGGGACCACCAGCGGACCAACCAACGTGTGGTTTGTCGGCGGGACGCCCGACATCGTTGCCGGCATCTACATGGGCTATGACCAGCCCAAGTCGATGGGCGGCTATGCCCAGGGCGGGCGGATCGCGGCGCCGATTTTCAAGCAATGGGCCAAGACCGCGTTGCTCGGCCAGCCCAAGACCCCGTTCGTTGCACCCGCGGGCATTCGCTGGGTGCGGATCGACCGCGCCAGCGGCAAACGCGTGTTCGGGGTGTTCCCGACCGCCGACGACCCCAAGGCCTCGGTCATCTGGGAAGCGTTCCAGCCGCAAACCGAGCCCAGCCGTTCCTATCGGCGCAATGATTCAAGCGCTAAGGAAGATGGCTCGGGCGGCAATCCCGCGCTGCGCCGGCCGGCCAGGCGCCGCGCCCCCGCCAGGCCCGCCGCCGCTGCTCCGCCAACGCCCGCGACGAACGCCTTGCCAACGACGAATGCGGTCCAATAAGCGTCTTTCTTTAGTA
>JACDEB010000023.1 GCA_013816595.1 Sphingomonas sp.
CAGTTACCTTGCCCCGGATATCACTGCGGCAATCGTCGATGGCCACCATCCTCAGGAGCTAACCCGGCAGCGTCTGGCCCGCATTCGACAATTGCCATTTGAATGGGCTGCGCAGCGGCAGCTTCTTGGCTTTGGGTGTGTTCAATAGCCCTGGAAGCGAGGCGTAAATCCCAAACGGCAGCATTGCGGCCAAAGTCGCCGGCGTAGGGCTGGCGACCATTACTTAAAATCGGACATGCGGTCGGGTTTGCCGTGAATATCGGGAATGCGCCCGTGGCGGTCAGCTACCCGCGATTCACTGCCTGGACGAATTGCGAATGCTTCCCTCGCCGCTGTCGGAATTCGACGAAAAGCCTGTCTCCCGATCAACACGCCGTTTTGACTCTGAAGCACAGCGTTATTGGCGGAAACTGCCCAAAAGTCTCAGGTCTGGATTTCGCCCCTCGGAGAACGATGCAAGTTTCCGGCATTCAGAAGGCCTACCATTGGGAGAATGGCAGTCAGGAGAGGCTAAACCGGCAGTAAAAAACCGCAGATTTTCGCCAACCTTGGCAGTCCAGTCTCTGCGAACTTTGGGCGAGTGGTGCCCAGGGACGGGATCGAACCGCCGACACCGTGATTTTCAGTCACGTGCTCTACCAACTGAGCTACCTGGGCTTGTCGAGACGGGCTGGAACGACCGCCTGAGCGAGGCGCTCACTAGCCGCCGCCTTATGCCCTGTCCACCCCGCACCGGGGACGCGTCCACGGGCTAGTCTTCGTCGGTATCGACATCCCCGGGTTCGACCGGCCGCCCCGGAATTCGATAGCCATCGCCGAGCCATTTGAGGAGATCGCGATCCTTGCATCCGGCGCTGCAGAACGGCGCGAATTGCTCGCTCGGCGGCTTCCCGCAATAGGGACAATTCTTGGGTCTAGCGGGCATGGCCGCCAGACATGGCGAGCTTGGCATCGGCACGCAAGTCGATCGCTCCACCCAGCTGAGAAGCGAGGAGCGCAAGCCAGTCCGGCCGAGCGTTGAGGACAGCTATGACGGCGGGATGGGCGACGAGTGTCTTCGCGCCTGCACGTTCGAACGCCGCCCGGCGGAGCAAGGCCCGAGCTTCGAACGGGGCGCGGTCGGCGGCCAGTTCGATCAGCGAAGCGCGGTGGCGCGGGCGGACGATCTGGATGAAGCCGAAGCCGTTGACGGCGGTGCGTTCGAACGGCTGCGGGAGGGCGGCGTCGAATACCGCGGCCGCGTCCTGACGCGCCTGCTTGCTGGCGCCGGTGGGAAGGTCGATTCCGATCGATCCCTGGATATCGAGCCGGCGGATCGCCTTGGCGGCGGCGGCGGCGCCGGCCAGCGCAAGCGCACTTGGCTCATCCGCGCCATCGACGTCGATCATGGTCAGCGCCCGGGTCGGCTCGATCGCGAGTTCGCCGCCGGCAAAGCGAATAATGCGGCCGCGCGCTTCGTCGATGAGATCGTCCCAGCCCACGGCGCCCAGCGCGTCGGTCGGTGCGGGGAAGGCCAGGCTTTGACCCTGTGGCTCAGCTGCATCGCCAAGTGGCTGGATGGTCAGCCGGGCTAGCGGCCGCTTCCACGGCTCGGCGCCGGGAATAACCTCGCGCGTGACCTCGATGGTGATGGCGCTGCCCTCGGCATGACCAGTGGCGCCGCGCGGGAGGAGATAGTCCTGGCCGTCAGCGGACCGGGCGATGGCGTTGCGGCCGAGCTTTCCCGCCGATCGTAATCTCGCCGCGATGACGCTGCAGGCGCGAACCATGCCCTCGAGCAGGATGCGCGCTTCGATGATCTCGCCGTTCTCGACCAGCGCTGCGCGGGTCTCGCCGATCCCGCGTTCGATCCGCCAGTCAGGCAATCGGATAACCCGCAGCTTTGAGCAGCAGCCTAGTCTCGCCGAGCGGCAGGCCGACGACGTTCGAATAGCTTCCGGCGATGTGGCGGACATAGACTTCGCCATAACCCTGGAGCGCGTAGCCGCCGGCCTTGCCGCGCCATTCGCCGTGGCTCGCGTAATAATCGACTTCCTCGGCGCTGAGCCGCTTCATCGCGATCATCGTCTCGCCCAGTTTTGCTCGGATCGTGCCGTCCGGAGCAACCAGCGCGACGCCGGTCAACACGCGGTGGCGGCGACCAGAAAGCAGCGCCATGCATGTGCGCAGGGTCGCTTCATCCTCGACCTTGGGCAGGATCCGCCGACCGACCGCGACCACGGTATCGGCGGCCAGCACCAACGCATCGGGTTCGATCGCCGCGACCGCGAGGGCTTTCTCGCGCGCCAAACGCAAAGCATGATCGCGCGGCGGTTCGCCGGGCTTCACATGTTCGTCGATGTCTGCGGGAACGACCGCGTCGGGCACGATTCCGATACGCTTCAACAGTTCGAGGCGGCGCGGGCTCGCCGAAGCGAGGACCAGCTTCATCAGTAACCGGGCGGGCGCTCGCGGCCGGGCATGAAGCGATAGGTGATCCGACCCTTGGTCAGATCATAGGGTGTCATTTCGACCAGCACTTCGTCGCCGGTGAGAACGCGGATTCGGTTCTTGCGCATCTTGCCCGCGGTATGGCCGAGGATTTCGTGGCCATTCTCCAGCTCGACCCGGAACATGGCGTTGGGCAGCAGCTCCAAGACCTTGCCCCGCATCTCGAGAAGTTCTTCCTTGGCCAAGCTCAATCCTTTGTCAGTTCAAAAGTCGCGGAGCCTTACGCTGGGCACCCGCAAAAGGGAAGGCGGGGCTCAGATCGTAAGAATCGTCGAGCCGCTGGTTTCACGATTTTCAAGTGCGCGATGCGCTTCGCTCGCCTGGCGCAACGCGAACCGCTGTCTGACCTCGACCTTGACCTTGCCGGAAGCGACAATATCGAACAATTCGTCCGCGCTGGCCTGCAACTCGGAGTGGGTCGCCATATATGTAAACAGCGTCGGGCGGGTCACGAACAGCGACCCCTTTTGCGCCAACAAGCCAAGATTGAGCGGTTCGATCGGACCCGACGCTTGGCCGAAGCTAACCATCAGCCCGCGCGGACGAAGACAATCCAGCGACTTCAAGAAGGTATCCCGTCCAACCGAATCATAGACCACGGAAAGCTTAGATCCACCGGTGATCCTGGCGACCTCGGCAACGAAATCCTGCTTTGTATAAATGATCGGGTGGTCGCACCCATGGGCCGCTGCAAGGCCCGCTTTCGCCTTGGATCCGACCGTACCGATCACGGTTGCGCCAAGAGCCTTCGCCCATTGGCATAGGATGAGCCCCACGCCGCCGGCCGCGGCGTGGACCAGGATCGTGTCTCCAGCTGCAACCGGATATACCGAGCGCAGCAGCATTTGTGCGGTCATGCCCTGAAGCATCATTGCGGCGGCCTGATCGAAATCGATCGAGTTGGGCAGTCGGACCACCTTGTCAGCGTCGATCAGCCGTTCCTCGGCGTAACCGCCGATTGGACCGGCATAGGCAATCCTGTCGCCGATCGAAAAGCCCGCGACTCCGTCGCCAATAGCAATGATTTCGCCGGCTCCTTCGACTCCAGGGACGAAGGGCAGGCTCTTCGGATAGAGACCGGTGCGGTGATATACGTCGATATAATTGAGCCCAGCGGCATGCTGGCGGATCATCAATTGCCCGGGCCCCGGCCTCCCGACTTCATGGTCGCTCCACTGCAGCACGTCGGGCCCACCGACAGCCTCAACCCAGATCGCTTTGTTCATCGTCGCTTCCTTTGGGCAAGTGGGCCGAAAAGAAAAGCCCCGCCCCGGCGGAGCGGGACGGGGCAGATCGGTTCAACCTCGGGCCAAGCGCTTAATGCGCCGCGCCCCCGGCCAGCGCCGCGAGCAGCAGCAGAGCGACGATGTTGGTGATCTTGATCATCGGATTGACTGCCGGACCGGCGGTATCCTTGTAGGGATCGCCGACGGTGTCGCCGGTCACCGCGGCCTTATGGGCCTCGCTGCCTTTGCCGCCGTAATGGCCGTCCTCGATATATTTCTTGGCATTGTCCCACGCGCCGCCGCCCGAAGTCATCGAGATCGCCACGAACAATCCCGACACGATCACGCCCAGAAGCACTGCGCCGAGCGCCGCAAAACCCTGTTCCTGGCCGGCGACCGCGGTGATCACGAAATAGACGACGATCGGCACCAGCACCGGAAGCAGCGACGGGACGATCATCTCCTTGATCGCGGCCTTGGTGACGAGATCGACGGTGCGGGCGTAATCGGGCTTCGACGTGCCGTCCATGATGCCCTTGTTGTTGGCGAACTGATCGCGGACGTCGATCACGACGTCGCCAGCAGCACGCCCGACCGCAGTCATGCCCATCGCTCCGAACAGATAGGGCAGCAGCGCTCCGAGTAGCAGGCCGATGATGACATACGGATTCTCAAGGCTAAAATCGACCGTCAGCCCGGGGAAGAATTCGCGCAAATCGGTGGTGTAGGCCGCGAACAGGACGAGCGCGGCAAGGCCGGCCGAGCCGATCGCATAGCCCTTGGTCACCGCCTTGGTCGTGTTGCCGACCGCGTCGAGCGCATCGGTTTTGGCGCGGACGCTGTCGTCGAGGCCCGACATTTCGGCGATTCCGCCAGCATTGTCGGTGACCGGGCCATATGCGTCGAGGGCCACGACCATTCCCGCCAGCGCCAGCATCGCGGTCGCCGCGAAGGCGATCCCCATGAGTCCGGCAAGGGCATAAGCAATCGCGATCCCGCCGCAGATGACGAGGGTCGGAAGAGCCGTCGATTCGAGGCTGATCGCAAGGCCCTGGATGACATTGGTGCCGTGGCCGGTCTGCGATGCCTTGGCGATCGACTGGACCGGGCGATAGTTGGTGCCGGTATAATATTCGGTGATCCAGATGATCAGGCCGGTGATGACCAGGCCGAGCAGCATGCAATAATATAGCGACATGCCGGTGAATTGGGTGTTTCCGGCATCGATCACTGCGTTGAGGTCGCCGAGCACATATTGGGCGGCGAAATAGATTGCGACCGCGGAGGTCAGAGCGGTGACGCCGAAGCCCTTGTACATCGCGCCCATGATGTTGGTTCCGCCCCCGAGGCGGACGAAATACGTGCCGAGGATCGAGGTCAGGACGCAAACCCCGCCGACCATCAGCGGAAGGCTCATCAGCGGCAGCAGCGCCGCACCGGCGCCCTTCACCAGAAGCGCGGTCAGAACCATGGTCGCACCGACGGTAACGACATAGGTTTCGAACAGATCGGCGGCCATGCCCGCGCAATCGCCGACATTGTCACCAACGTTATCGGCGATGACCGCTGGGTTGCGGGGGTCGTCTTCCGGAATTCCAGCCTCGACCTTGCCGACCAGATCGGCGCCGACGTCGGCGGCCTTGGTAAAGATGCCGCCGCCGAGACGCGCGAAGATCGAGATCAGCGAGGCGCCGAAAGCCAATGCGACCAAAGCGTCGATCACGACCCGGCTATTGGGCTCATTCCCCGCCGGGCCGATGAGGTAGTAAAAGAAGGACGAGATTGCGAGCAGCGCGAGGCCGGCGACGAGCATGCCGGTGATCGCTCCGGCGCGAAACGCCATGGTCAGGCCTTGCTGAAGCCCTTCGGAAGCAGCTTGGGCGGTGCGGACATTGGCGCGAACCGAAATGTTCATTCCGACAAAGCCGGTCGCTCCCGACAGGATCGCGCCGAGTACGAAGCCCGATGCCGACACCGGCCCGAGGAAATAAAAGACGATCGCGGCGACCACGACACCGACGATGGTGATGGTCGTATATTGACGGCGGAGATAGGCCGATGCGCCTTCCTGAATCGCCGCGGCGACCTCCTGCATGCGCGCATTGCCGGCCGAACTGGCGAGCACCTGGCGGCTGGTGATGATCCCGTAAAGCACGGCGATAAGGCCGCAGGCGATTGCGATTGAAAGCGGATTCATTGGTTCAAACTTCCCCGTTGTCAGGCAGGCGGGAGCGCGCCCGCTGGTGCGGGAGCCCCCTTAGAAATCGGCGGCTGTTTAGGGGTGGTTTGCGCGGCTTGCAACCGCACTGGTCAGCTGGCGATCAGTGAATCAGGAGCGCGAGCGTCATTCCCGAGACCAGGCCGCTAAGGCCGATCAACCATTGGCGCAGCGCTTTGTCCGTCATGCTCATGGCCAAGTGTCTCCGGCGGTGCGACAGCTTCCCCCCGGTACGACAGCTTGAGCGCCGCCGGCCCGGGTTGGAGCGGTCCGATGCAGGCCATGGTCATCGCTTCGGGTAAATTAAGTGTTGAAGGATCAATCCGCGGTGGAAGCGCAGCAAGCAGCGCATAATCGTCCCCACCGGTCGCGGCGAACAACCGTGCCTCGAGCGAATCGCCGCGCTCGCCGATAAATTCGCGCGACAGGTTGAGCGCGCCAAGGTCGATGGCGGCGACGCAGCCGCTCGCTTCGGCGAGGCGCAAAGCGTCGATCAGCAGCCCGTCCGAAATATCGAGCATCGCAGTGGCGTGGGGAGCGATAGCCTGGCCAGCGGCGAGCAGTGGGACCGGGCGGCGATAGATTTCGACCAGCGGGCCGCGAGCGTCGCGGTCGAGCTTGAGCTGGGCGAGGCCGCTTGCCGAATCGCCGACAAACCCGGCCAGCCATAATCTGTCCCCAGCCTGGCCGCCGTCGCGCCCGGGGACATTTGCTCCAGCTTTGCCGATGGCGGTCATCCCAAGTACGCGCGGTGCGCCGGTGGGAATAGCGATGGTGTCACCGCCGATCAGCGGCAGACCATAACAAGCGCACGCCGCCTCGATCCCGTCGATGAATTCAGCTTCCCATTTCCCGTCACCGGCGATGGTCAGCGACAGCAGTGCCGCGGCGGGGGTCGCGCCCTTGGCCGCAAGGTCGCTCAGATTGACCGCGACCAGCTTCCAGCCGACGCTTGCCGGTGGATCGAAGGGCAAGAAATGAACCCCCTCGGCAATGCTGTCGTGGGTGATGACGAGGTCCCCGAGCAGCGCCGCATCATCGAGCAGGCCGCGCGCCGCGGGATCGGTCGCGATGCGCCGCAACCGGGCAATGATCTCGCGTTCGCGGATCACCCTTTGGCAGCGGGCCTGGCGTGCTTGGCGATCGAATCGAGCAGGCCGTTGATGAAGCCGCTTTCGCGCTTGTCGTAAAAGGCATGGGCGACGTCGACATATTCCGAAATCACCGAGCCCAGCGGGACATCGGCGCGGGCCACCAGCTCATAGGCGCCGGCGCGCAGGATCGCGAGCATTGGCCGGTCGAGCCGCTCGATGCTCCAGCCTGCGGCCAAATTGGTTTGGATCAACGCGTCGATCTCGTCGCTGCGGTCGTTGGCGCCGCTCACCAGATCATCGAAGAACGAATGCTCGGCCTCATGATATTGGGCGTCCTCGATGGTCGCTCCGAGCCGGTGATCGTGAAATTCCTTGATCAGCCGGGGCAGCGGCGTTCCTTCCATGTCCTGCTGGTAGAGCGCCTGGACGGCGGCGAGGCGGGCAGCGGAGCGGGATTTGGAACGGGCCATATCGCCGAGCCTCTAGCGCGTGGCGGCCGATCGCGGAAGGCGGTCCCTTGCGTTCGCGGCGCAAGGGCGGGATGGTCGCGGCCATGCGGCATGTCGGGATCCACCAATATAGCGTCGAAGGGGCGGTGCTTTGTTATCAGGAGATCATGCGCGGCGCTCAGGCGCGGCTCGGCGCGCATCGGCATCCGCCGGTAACCATGGCCGGGCTCGCCATGGCCGATACCGTGACCGAATGGGACAAAGCGGACAATGACGCGCTCCGCGCCCGCTCGGCCGAGGTGGTCGAACGCCTGGCGCGGGGCGGGGCGGAGTTCTTCCTGTGCCCTGACAACACCGCCCATATCGCGCTCGAAACTCCGGGGCCGGATCTGGCGCTGCCCGGGCTTCATATCGGCGAGGTCGTGGCGAGCGAGGCGGCGGCGCGCGGCTATCGCAAGGTCGGCGTGCTCGGCACCAATTGGACGATGCAGGGGCCGGTCTATCCGCGCGCCCTCGAAGCGCGGGGAATCGGCTGGGCGGTGCCGCCTTCTCAAGTGCGCGAGCGGCTCCATGCGATCATCATGGATGAATTGTGCCTCCACCGGTTCGAGCCTCATTCGATCGAATTTTATCGCTCGGCGATCGATGCGCTCGCCGCCGAGGGGTGCAATTCGGTGGCGCTGGTATGCACCGAAATCCCGCTCATTATCTCTGACGACAATAGCGCATTGCCGGTGCTCGATTCGACCCGCCTGCTGGCGCGGGCAGCAGTCGATGTCGCGCTTGGCGATGCGCCGCTGCCCACCTGGCGCGGCGGCCCGGTCTAAAGGAAGTCGGCGATCGCTGCGGCGACTTCGCCCGGTGCTTGCCACGGCGCGAAATGCCCGGCGTCGCGCAAGCGCTCAATGGTCAGATCATCGACCCAATCCTCAAGCCCGATGAGCTGCCCAGGCAGGATCGCCGGGTCGAGCATCCCCCAGATGACGAGCGTCGGAACGTGCACCTTGGGAACCTGGGCCATCCATGCCGGGAGGTCCATTTTCTCGCCCGGCTCGGGCACCGCGAGGCCAGTCGCCCGATACCAGTTGAGCATCGCGGTCAGCGCTCCCGGCCGCGACCAGTCGGCGATGTAGCGGGCGCGTTCTTCGGGAGGGATGATCGACAGCTCGACATGGGCCGAAAAAGTGCGTTCGAAAAACCAATCGAAGCCATTGGCCGCGATCATCCGCTCGATCGCGGGCGAGCGAAAGACGTTCATATATTGCGACGCGGCGCGTTGTTCGGGATCGTCGATCAACGCTTTCTGAAACAGCCACGGATGGGGCGCATTGACGATCGCCAGTTTGGCCAGCCGCGGATGGTTGGTGAGCGCCGCGGTCCAGGCGATGGCGCCGCCCCAATCGTGACCGACCAGCGCGAACCGCTCGAGCTCAAGCGCGTTGGCCAGAGCGAACAGATCGGCGGTCAGCCGGTGCGGCGCATAAGCGCTGACCTCGGCCGGCCGGTCCGATGCGCCGAAGCCGCGCTGATCGGGCATGATTAGGTGGAACCGCTCGGCCAGCAACGGCGCGACCAGCCGCCAGGTGCGGTGCGATTCGGGAAAGCCGTGGAGCATGATAACCGGCGGGTTCGCGGGGTCGCCGGCGGAAGCGACGTTGAGCGTCACTCCGGTGCTGAGATCGACCCGCCGCTGATCGGTCACGGATAGCTGACCGTGGTCGGCACTTTGGGAAAGGGAATGAACTCCTGATCGTCGCCGGGGACAAGTGGGAAGCGCATCGCCTGCCAATCCTCCTTCGCCTGGTTGATCCGCTCGCGCGACGAGGAAACGAAATTCCAGAACACGTGGCGGCGGGTCGAAAAGGCGCCGCCGCCGAGCAGCATGACCCGCCCGCCGCTTGCGCTCGAAAGGCGCGCTCCAGGGCCAGGCCGGAGGATTATGAGCGCAAAAGGTGCGAGATCGCGACCATCGAGCGCAGCCTCGCCCCCGACCAGCATGACCGCTCGCTCATCGGCCTCCGCATCCACCGGCATCGAGGCGCCCGCGCCAAGTTCGATATCGGCATAGATGGTTGGCGAATGGCACGGGGTCGCCGCGGTCGCGCCCCACAATGTGCCCATCAGCACCCGGGCGCGGGTGCCGCCATCCTCGACCAGCGGCAGACTCGCCTCGGGCACATGGTCGAAGGCCGGAGCAACCTCCTCCTTGCCGTCGGGCAAGGCGAGCCAGGTCTGCATCCCGTACAGGCTCGGGCCGTCGGGGCGGAGACTTTGCGGCGAGCGCTCGGAATGGACGATGCCGCTGCCGGCGGTCATCAGGTTGATGGCGCCCGGCTCGATCACCGCATGCGATCCGACGCTGTCGCGATGCTCGATCGCTCCGTCGAACAAATAGGTTACGGTGGCGAGGTTGATGTGCGGGTGGGGGCGGACGTCCATGCCCTTGCCCGGTGGCAATCGCGCCGGTCCGAACTGATCGACGAAAATGAACGGCCCGACCATCGTCCGCTCGCGCGCCGGCAACGCCCGGTGAACCTTGAAATCGCCAAGGTCGTGGGTGACCGGGGTGATGATCTGCTCAACCGCGCCGTCGAAATCATCCATCAACTATTCGTTTCTCTCGATCCGATCACCTTTCAGCCACCGCCGGACTGCCCGCGCCGGTGCGGTTCGCGCAAGGAATATCAGGACCGCCGCAAGCAGGGCGATCGGCAACAGGACGGCAAGCGCGCGCAACAGCAGGCCGACCAGGGTAACGGTGGTTTCGACCAACGTGCGCCACGCGTCGCGCACCGAATTGCCGTGGAACCCGGGCTCGCCGCCGCGGCCGTAATAATCGAAGTGCATCGGCGTCACCGCCAACGCCGACTGGCTGTCGGCGACTGCGGAATCGAGCCGGGCGGCATCTGCTTTGAGCGAATCGAGTTGCTGGATCAGCGCTGCACTGTCGTTCCCGCTGACGCCTTGCAGCTTCGATTCCAAGTCAGCGATGCGCTGGTTCAACGCTTGCCGTTCGCGGGTCGAATCATCGATTTTGGAGCCTTCGTCGCTGCTCCCGATCTCGAGCGAATCGAGGCGTCCGCTTTTCTGAACCACAAGTTCTGTCGCGGTTTTGCCGAATTGCCGGGCCAACACCGGATCCAATTTCAGATCGAGCGCAGCGACGACATTTTCGTCGCGATCGACCGAAAAGCGCATTCCGGTAATCCGGCACCACTGAAGGCCCATTCGCTCGCAAACGCCGGCGTGGGCTTCCTGGGCGGCGGATATGGCTTTATCCGGCAAACTGAAACGATAGTCATAGTTGAATGCGACCCCGGGCGCAGCGCTTGGCGCGATATCCGGAGCAGCGCTCGAATCGGCTGCTTCCGATGACGTCTTGTGGGGCTCGCTCTGGTCGGCGGCTTTGGAACAGGATGTGCACAGCGCCAGAGCGCTAACGGACCAAAGAACGATCTGGATGGGACGCGACAACATATCAGTCTCCCTCAATCTTCGACTCGACGCTCCAGATTAAATTATTCCCTAGTTCATCGGTAGAGTTTATTTTTCGCCGGGCGCAGTGGCTTTGATCGACAGCGCGTGGACCCGCTCGACCATCAATTCGCCAAGCGCCGCATAAACCATTCGCTGGCGCTCGACCCGCGATTTGCCGGCGAAGGCGGCGCTGGTGAGGCGCAGCGAGAAATGGCTTTCGCCGCGGCCGTCATGGCCGGCGTGGCCGCGGTGCAGTTCGCTGTCGTCGTGAAGATCAAGGTCGATTGGCACAAGTGCTTCGGTCAATCGGCGAATCATCTCACCTGCAATAGGGCCAGTGGAGGTTAAGCTCATCGCGCCATATATAGGGGCGATGGCAGCGAAGGCGAGCAGATGGCACGGGCGGGTCGAGGGGGCGCAGGCGCAATGCGCTGTTCCCCGGTGCGGCGAGCCAGGCGAATATAAGGCGCCGCTTGCGCCGGCCAGTTTCGATGGCCCCGGCAGCTGGCGCTTCCTGTGCCTCGACCACGTCCGCGAGCACAACGCCCGCTATAATTTCTTTACCGGCATGAGCCCCGAGGAAATCACCGCCGCGCAATCGCCAGTCGCGGGATGGGAGCGGGTCAGCCGACCCTTCGCCCACATCGGCGCCGATCCAGCGCCGGCGTGGAGCGACTTCGGCGATCCGCTCGACGCTATCTCGGGACATTTCGCGCGCAACGGCGCCGCCACCGGCCAATCGCGCTTCAGCCGCGCCGAACAGCGCGCTCTCGACGTTCTCGGGCTTGGCGAACAGGCCGACCGCCACGCATTGCGCCAGCGTTATTCTCACCTCGTCCGCCGCTATCACCCGGACAAGAATGGCGGCGACCGAAGTCACGAGCGGCGGCTCGGCGAAGTGATCGAGGCCTATCAACTGCTCCGGAAATCCGCCGCGATCGCCTAATCGCGATCGGGCGCGCCGAGGGGGAAGTAATGGCGGTAGGGGCGGGCTTCGTTGACCGCCTTCACTACCGCTGGATGCGCCAGCAATCGACCGCGGTAGGCATTGAGGCGCGGACGCTCGGCGCCGATCGCATCGACCCAGGCGGCGTAGAATAAGGCCGGAGCGGCGGCACAATCGGCGAGAGTGAATCGGTCGCCCACCGCCCATTCGCTGTCAGGCAAATTGGCGTCCAGCCAGTCGTAGGAGGTCCGCAGATTGCGCAGGCCCTGCTCCGCGCCATAGGCATCGCCCCTGCCTTCGGGGCGGAGCGCGTGATTGACCGACGGTTGCATGTTGCCCTGGATATGGAGATCGAAAAAACGATCGAGGAAGCGGACGCGCAGTCCATCCTCGCCGCCCGGAATCCAGACATTTGCACCGGGATGATGGACCTGAAGATACTCGATGATGCAGCTGGTTTCGGCAATGATTCGGCCATTGTCGACGAGCAGCGGGAACTTGCCCAGCGGCCACAACGCGCACAGCGCCGCCATCTCTCCCGGACAAGACGGATCGACGTTGCGATAGGTGAAGTCGGTTTCGTCGGCGTAGAGCGCAATGAGGACTTTCCAGCAATAGCTGCTGAACGGGTGGGCGAAGAGTTCCAGGGTCACCAGATGCCCTCCGCAATCCGCTTCTGACGGGCGATTTCGCGTTCGCTGGTGATCGGGATCGGCGCCTGGGCTGGATAGGGGGGCAGGTCGCCGCCGGGGCGGTAGGTGGCGATCACGGTACCCTTGGCGGTGATCCGATGGTCGGTCATCGTTAGCCGTTCGACCGGCGTGCCATCCCCGAACAGCCGCTTCCCGCGTCCCAGCGTGACCGGAAATGTCATCAACGTGAGTTCGTCAATCAGTCCCGCCGCGAGCAGCGCCGGATAAATGGTGGAAGACCCCTGGATGACGATCCGCTTGCCCTCGCTTTGCTTCAGTGCGGCGACATCCTCGATCCCGCCCAGGCGATGGCTATTCTGCCATTCGAGCGGCTGCGTGCCATGGGTCAGAACATATTTGTTGGCGCGGTCGAACGCCCTGCCCATCGGCGCATTGTCGCCTTCGGCATAAGGCCAATAGGCCGCGAAAATGTCGTAGGTCCGACGCCCGAGCAGGAGGTCGTAATCGCCAGAGAAGACCGACCCGAGCGTCTCCTCGATGCCTTCGTCCCAGATTTTGAACATCCAGCCGCCCTCGGCGAATCCGCCCTGCGGGTCCTCGGTCGGCCCGCCGGGGGCCTGCATCACCCCGTCGAGCGAGACGAACGCTGCACCATCGATCTCACGCATCGGCGGTTTCGCCCGCGACCGCAGCCTCGATTTTGGCGACGTCGATCTTCTTCATCGTCATCATGGCGTCGAACACGCGCTTGGCAACGACCGGATCGGGGTTGGTGTTGCCTTCCAGCAAGACGCGCGGCGTAATTTGCCACGAAAAGCCCCAGCGGTCCTTGCACCATCCGCACTCGCTTTCCTCGCCGCCGCCGGCGGTAAGCGCATTCCAATATCGCTCGGTTTCGGCCTGGTCTTCGGTCACGACCATGAAGCTGACCGCCATGTTGGGGGTGAAATTGGGTCCGCCATTGAGCCCGACGAAGGCGCGGCCCAAAACGGTGAACTCGACCGTCAATTCGTCGCCTTCCTGCCCCGACGGATAGTCACCCGGCGCGATCATCGCGTCGCCGACCCAGCTGTCGGGGAAGGTGGCGGCATAAAATTCCGCGGCCTTGCGCGCCTCGCCTTTGTCGAACCACAGGCAGTTCATCAATTTGTCGCTCACACCTTTGCTCCCTTGCGCGGGCCGACGAGGCCGAAAGCGGCGCCCTGGGGGTCCATTCCATTCAATGAAAATTCGCCGCCGGGAATTTCCATTGGGCCGAACAATATTTGTCCGCCGCCGGCGGTAACCGCACTGACCGCGCGGTCGATGTCGTCGACCCCGATATAATAGGTCCAGCCGCTCATCGGCGCTTGCGGCGGTTTGTTCATGATCGCGCCGATCCCGACGCCATCTCTCTGGATGAATTTGTAATCGCCCAATTCCCCCATCGGCATCGCGCCTTCCTGGGTCCAGCCGAAATGCCTGGTGAAGAACGCGACCGCTCCGTCCTGGTCGATGGTCGACAGCTCGTTCCAGCGGACGTGCTGCGGCTGATCGACCGAAAAGACGTCGCTGACGGCGTCGGGCTTATCGGCGGACGGAGTCGGCTTCATCACATAAAATGGCACCCCGACCGGATCGGTGACCATCGCGAAGCGGCCGATCCCCGGGACGTCGTGGGGCGGAATCAGGGTCTTGCCGCCGTCCTCGCCGATCACCGCGACGGTCGCATCGACATCCTCGGCGTAAAGATAGCCGAGCCACATCGGGCGCGCGCCATGCGCCTGCATCGCCGCATCGAGCTTGAGCATGCCGCCGGCATTGCCGCCGTCGCTGCGGGTGATCATTCGATAGTCGACCGCGCCGCCCGGGACGGACGATTGTGCCTCGATGTTCCACCCTACGACCGCGTCGTAAAAGGCTTTCGACGCGTCGGGGTCGGGGCTCATCAGTTCGTACCAGATGAAGCTGCCTTCTGGATTAGGCATCATTTGATCTCCAGGCTGTTCACGAATGGCTTGAAGCCGCCCCAGAACATGCGCTTGCCGTCGAATGGCATCGGCATTGCGTCGGGCTGCATTTCGGGGTCGGCCATGATCTTTTGCCACGCCGCATCGCGGGTTGCCTTATCGGGCCACACGACGATCGAGAAGACTATGTTCTCGCCGTCTTCCGCCTTTACCGCTCTGAAGAAATCGGTGGTGTGGCCGTGCTCGAGCCCGTCGCCAAGCGCTTCCAACGAGCCGATCGCGCCTTGCTCCTTGGCCTTGCGGCTGAACATCTCAGCCATCGGCGTATAATCGCTTAGCTTATCGTCGCGCAGCGGCATAATGAAACCGTCGATGTACATCGTCTCTCTCCTCGATTCGGCTTGATTTTTGCGCAAATAGTTATAAATTGCAACTGTGAAGTTAAAAAATGTAACTGAGCTGGCAAAGTCTGAGACGCGGCGCGGTTATGACGACGCCTGCGGGACCGCTCATGGGTTAGAGCTGATCGGCGAGCGCTGGGCGCTGCTGGTTCTGCGTGAGCTAATGCTTGGGCCGCGCCGTTTCTCCGACTTGCGCGCCGACTTGCCCGGAATAAGCGCCAATGTGTTGACTCAGCGGCTCGGCGAATTGGAAGCCAAAGGCCTCGTCCGCCGAACTCGCCTGCCACCGCCGGCCAATATCCAGGTTTACGAAGCGACCGACTGGGGACTTGAGGCCGAACCATTGATCCAGACATTGGGCCGCTGGGCTGCCCGAAGCCCGCGCCACGACCCGGCGCTTCCACTCAGCGGCGTGTCGCTGATGCTGTCGTTCAAGACAATGATCGACGCCCAGCGGGCGCGCAAGATCGATGCCCGGATCGGCTTCCGCTTCGGCCGCGACACCTATGTCGCTCGGCTCAAAAAAGGCGCGATCAAAATCGCCCGCGCCCCGATCAAGGATTGCGACCTGTTGTTCGAGGGCGCTCCGACCGCGCTTGCGGCGGTGGTTTATGGCGGCCAGCCGCTCGATCTGATCGACGTGGTCGGGGACCATGTCCTGGCGGAGCGATTCGTCACCTTGTTCCCGCTACCGTCTAAAGTCTCGCCACTGGACCATTGAGGCCGCGCCCGCACCGGCCTAAGGACTGCCAATGTCCGAAATTCCCAACGTCACGCTCGATAACCGCAGCGACACCGTGCTCACCACGCCCGACAAGATGGCCAAGGTCCGCGACCTGTTCGGGGTCGATTCGGATATGGAAGTGCCCGCCTTCAGCGAAGCCGATGAACGGGTCCCCGACCTCGACCCGACCTATGTCTTCGATGCCGATACCACGTTGGCGATCTGCGCCGGCTTCGCCAAGAACCGCCGGGTCATGATCCAGGGCTATCACGGCACTGGCAAATCGACCCATCTTGAGCAGATTGCGGCACGGCTCAACTGGCCGATGATCCGGATCAACCTCGATGCCCATATCAGCCGCATCGACCTCGTCGGGCGCGACGCCATCGTGCTCAAGGAAGGCCAGCAGGTAACCGAATTCCGCGAAGGCCTGCTGCCGTGGGCGCTGCAGCATCCGGTCGCCTTGGTGTTCGACGAATATGATGCCGGCCGGCCCGACGTGATGTTCGTTATCCAGCGCGTGCTCGAGGCGGAGGGAAAATTGACCCTGCTCGACCAGAATCGGGTGATCCGGCCCAACCCCTGGTTCCGGCTGTTCGCGACCACCAATACGGTCGGGCTGGGTGACACCACCGGCCTCTATCATGGCACTCAGGCGATCAATCAGGGTCAGATGGACCGCTGGAACATCGTCACCACGCTCAATTATCTGCCGGCGGCGGTCGAGGCGCAGATCGTGCTCGCCAAATCGGGCGAGTATGACGAGCCCGGCGGCAAGATCATCGTCGAGAAGATGATCAAGGTTGCGGACCTGTCGCGCCAAGGCTTCATGAACGGCGACATCTCGACCGTGATGAGCCCGCGAACGGTCATCAGCTGGTCGCAGAACGCGCATATCTTCAGCGATGTCGGTTACGCTTTCCGGGTCAGCTTCCTCAACAAATGCGACGAAACCGAACGCCCGCTGATCGCCGAATATTATCAGCGCGTGTTCGGTGAGGACTTGCCCGAAAGCGTGGTTGGGAAGGCCGGTTGATTCTTCATGTTCGTCATTGCGAGGAGCGTAGCGACGAAGCAATCCAATGCCCTCGCGCAACCACTGGATTACTTCGCTCCGCTCGCAATGACGATTAATGGCTGACCGCCTCGATCTGCTTCGACGGGCGCTTGCGGGCGCTACCCGAGCGCTGGCCGCGGACGCCGATGCGGATGTCGTCTTCACCTCCGAAATCACGCCGCCAAGCGGCAAGACCGCGCGGGTGCCGTCGCCGGGACCGGGGCTTGAACCAAGAATGGTTGCGGAAGCCCGCGGGGCGGCCGATTCGCTCGCGCTCCGGCTGCGCTTTCACGATGATGGGCTGCACAACCGCCAGGCGCCGCTCGACAGCGAGGCGCGCGCCGTATTCGATGCGCTCGAAACCGCTCGGGTTGAGGCGCTTGGAGCGCGGGCGATGGGCGGGGTCCGGGCCAATCTCTCCAACCTTGCGGAAGCCCGCGTCCGCGGCGATTCGATCACCCGCGCCCGGACGGTCGAAGAAGTGCCGCTGGCGACTGCGGTCGGGCTTCTGGCGCGCGAACGGCTGAGCGGCGAGGCGCCGCCCATGGCCGCGCTCGAAGGACTCAAGCTGATCAGCCCGTGGATCGAGGAGCGCGCCGCCGACGAACTCGATGCCTTGGCGTTGACCATCGACGACCAGGCCGCTTTCGCGACCCTGTCTCGGCGCCTGCTCGAAGACCTCGATCTTGCCGTCGGGGAACAGCATGTCGAGCAGTCCGACAGCGACGACGACGGGTCCGACGAGGACCAGCAGGGCAGCGGCGAAGATGATGGCGAGGACGGCGACAAGGGTCCGCCGGCTGCTGGCGACGTCGATGCCAGGGGCGAAGACAGCGACGAGGAAAATTCCGACCAGCGGTCCGACGATGGCGAAGCCGGGGAGCAGGAAGGAACGCCTGGAGAAGACCCAACGAGCAATCAGGCGGCGCCCGGCTGGCGCAATTGGGACCTCGCGCCGGTCAGCAATTACAAGGCCTATACCAATCGGTTCGACGAAATTATCGAGGCTCAGGAGCTGTGCGACGAGGACGAGTTGGCGCGGCTCCGCGCCTATCTCGACCAGCAGATGGGCGGCCTTCACAATGTCGTTACCCGGCTCGCCAACCGGCTCCAGCGGCGATTGCTCGCGCAGCAGGCGCGGAGCTGGGACTTCGACCAGGAAGAAGGAATGCTCGATGCCGCGCGGCTCGCCCGGGTGATCGTCAATCCGGCCCAGTCGCTGAGCTACAAGATCGAGCGCGAGACCGAATTCAAGGATACCATCGTCACCGTCCTGATCGACAATTCGGGCTCGATGCGCGGACGGCCGATCGCGATCGCGGCGATCTGCGCCGACATCCTGGCGCGGACCTTGGAACGGTGCGGGGTCGGGACCGAAATCCTCGGCTTCACTACCCGCGGCTGGAAGGGCGGGCAGAGCCGCGAGGCGTGGCTGGCCGACGGTCGGCCGGGCAATCCCGGACGGCTCAACGACCTTCGTCACGTCATCTACAAGCGCGCCGACGAACCCTATCGCCACGCCCGGCGGCACCTTGGTCTGATGATGCGCGAAGGACTGCTCAAGGAGAATATCGACGGCGAGGCATTGTTATGGGCGCATAACCGGCTGATGTCGCGGCCCGAAGAACGGCGCATCCTGATGGTCATTTCCGATGGCGCTCCTGTCGACGATTCGACCGCCTCGGCCAATGGCGGCAATTATCTCGAAAATCATTTGCGTCAGGTGATCGAATGGATCGAGACCCGTTCGACCGTCGAACTGATCGCCATCGGCATCGGCCATGACGTCACCCGTTATTACCGCCGGGCCGTGACCATCATGGACGCCGAGCAACTTGCTGGGGCGATGGTCGACCAATTGGCGAAGCTGTTCGAAACCGGTTGAAGCCTGTCGCGGACAAAAGATGGGCCCGGCGCACCTAAGCGCACCGGGCCCCCCTCGATACGCGACGCGAGGGATTCGTGCAGCCGCAACGGGATCGCGGCCGCGGTGGCGGAAAAAGGGGAATCCCGCCGAATGATTCGCTTTTTGAACGAGTCGCGGTCAACCATTCGTGAACGCGGCGTGCAGCCGACATTCAGGAAAAACCGGACTAGTCAATTAGTTAGCGGAGGATCGCGCCTCTATCCGGCGCTTGCCGAAGCCTTTTTGGCGAGTTCGCGCTTGAGCTTGCGAACGCGCAGGCTGAGCTTCTCATCCTTGGTCTTTTTCAGCCAATTATCGAGCCCGCCGACATGCTCGACCGAGCGCAGACCGTGGGTCGAGACGCGCAGCTTGACGCTCTTTTCGAGCGCTTCCGACATCAATGTCACGTTCTGCAAATTGGGCAGGAACGTCCGCTTGGTCTTGTTATTGGCGTGAGAAACGTTGTTTCCCACCTGCCGGCCCTTGCCGGTCAGCTCGCAAACGCGCGACATGGTCAAAATCCTAATTGTCTGGACGAACCTTGGAACAAGGCCCGGAACGCGCCGCCCGTTAGCCGGTGGTGCCCGCTTCGTCAACGTTGACGGCCCCGAAACGGAAGAAACCTACTTGGTAATTCCGCGTTATCACTGTCATGTGCCCGACATATCGCCGGGATTCGGCCTTAACTTACGGAAGAGAAGCCACTCATGCGACCAGCTATCCTCATTCTGATCATCGCCGCTCTCGGTCTTCTGATCGGTATCGGAACCGGCTTCATCGATATCAACCAGATCCGCGGCGCCGAAGCGCCGGAAATCACGACCACCCATAATGGCGTTGTCGCCAAGGGCGGCCAGACCCCGGCGTTCGACGTCGAAACAGGTTCGGTCAAGGTCGGAACCAAGTCCGCCACGGTCAAGGTGCCGGCGGTCGAAGTCGTTCCTCCGACAAACCAGGCGGCGCCAGTAACGAACGCCCAGTAACCAACGCCCAGCAAACCATCGCCCAGTAGCCAACGGCCAATGACCGCCAGATAAAAGGCGCCTGCTGACAGCGGGCGCCGACGGCGGCTAGAAGCCGCCTCGATGAGCTTTCCCTTGCCACCGGCGATGCGCCGAGCGCTCGACCTTGCCGCTGCGGCTGCGGCCGCTGGCGAAGTGCCGGTCGGCGCAGTCGTGACCAAAGGCGAGGAAATCATCGCCGAGGCCGGCAATGCGATGCGCGGATCGACGGATCCGACCGCCCATGCCGAAATGGTCGCGATTCGCGCCGCGGCGGCAAAGCTTGGAACGTCGCGGCTCGACGATTGCACTTTATGGGTCAGTCTTGAGCCGTGCGCGATGTGCGCCGCAGCGATCGCATTGGCACGATTCAAATCGCTGCGCTTCGCCGCCGAAGATGCCAAGGGCGGCGGAGTGATCCATGGCGCTCGGATGTTCGCTTTGCCGACCTGCCATCATCGCCCCGACGTATTGGGCGGGATCGGCGAGGACGAAGCCGCCGCTTTATTGCGCAGCTTCTTCGCCGAGCGGCGCTAGCGCTCCACTAGCCGGTAAAGGGCACCAGCCGGATTTCGACGCGGCGATTGGCGGCGCGCTTCATGTCGCTATCGTCGGGCAGATAGATGGCCGCGGTCTCGCCAAAGCCGCGCGACGCGATTCGTGCCTTGCCGACACCATCGGATGACAGGAACGCAGCGACCGCATTTGCGCGCCGGTCCGACAAGGCCTTGTTGATCGCCGGAGTGCCGGTGGTGTCGCTATGGGCATAAACGTCGACGTAGCTGTGGGGCTGGGTCTTCAGGGTCCGCGCAAGCTCGTGCAGTGTGGCGCGAATCTGCGGCGCGATGTCGGCGCTTCCGGAATTGAACGTCAGGGTCGCCGGAATGCGGATGAGAAGTCCATTGTTCAGGCTGAGCACGTCGATCCCGATGCCGGCGGTCTGGCGGCGAAGCTCGGCCGCGGTCGCGGCCAGATATGCCGCCCCGCCGGCGGGGCTGAGCGCGCTGATCCGGGCGGCGCGCATCTTTGCAGCCCGGGCCTTGGTGCCCCCGATGATGTCGGCATTGAGATAAGGAGCGGAAACGCCAAGCGCGGTGAATTCCGCCGGTCGGCCCATCGGCGGTGGAGGGCCGCGCATCGCGCAGCCGGTCATCGCCACCGCAATCCCTGCCGCGGTCATCATTCGTGCCAGTCGCACCATCGTCATTGCTCATCCCCAATTGATTCGTTCAACCAACCGGCGCCATGCGCTTTCGTTCCCGGCTTGTGAACCGCCGCACAATGGCGCTAAGCAGGAATTTGCCGCTTATGAGCGACCATCTTCTCCCCATCCCATGGATCGACGTAGTCCTGATCGTCGCGCTGATCGCCGTGAACGGGCTGTTGGCGATGAGCGAGCTTGCCATCGTCTCATCGCGCGAGGCGCGGCTCAAAGCGATGGCTAAGCGCGGCAGCAGCGGTGCCCGAACCGCGCTCGAGCTGGGCAGCGACCCCGGCCGTTTCCTGTCCACCGTCCAAAGCGGAATCACGTTGATCGGGATCATCGCCGGCGCCTTTTCCGGCGCGGTGCTGGGCGAACCGGTGGCACAGCGGCTCCAGCTGCTGTTCGGGATCAAGGACGAATTGGCCCACAGCCTTGGCTTCGGACTGGTGATCGTCGTCACCACCTTCGTTTCGCTGGTCATCGGCGAAATCGTGCCCAAGCAATTGGCGCTGCGCTCACCCGAGCCGATTGCGGTCATCGCCGCCCGTCCCTTGCTGTGGCTGGCAAGAATAACCGCGCCGTTCGTGTGGCTGCTCAATTCGACCAGTTCGCTGATCTTCAAGCTGATCGGTCTCGACCGCGAATCGCGCAACCACGTGACTGCGGAGGAACTTCATCTGGTCGTCGCCGAAGCGCAGACCGCGGGCGTGCTCGAGGAAAGCGAGCGAGCGATCATCTCGGGCATCGTCCGGCTTGCCGATCGCCCGGTGCGCGAAGTGATGACCCCGCGAATCGATGTCGACTGGATCGATATCGCCGCAAGTCCCGACCAAATCCGCAGGGTCCTGCTCGATACGCCGCACAGCCGGATCCCGGTCGCCGACGGGTCGATCGACAATATCGTCGGGGTGATCCAGAGCCGTGACCTGCTCGCGGCCAAGCTCAAGCGCCAGCCGCTCGACCTGAAGCGACTATGCCGGGCAGCGCCGGTCATCCCCGATTTGATGGACGCGATGGACGCTTTGGTCGTGCTTCGCGCTGCCGATGTGCCGCTGGCCCTGGTCCATGACGAATATGGCCATCTCGAAGGGATTGTCACTCCAGGCAGCATCCTCGCCGCGCTGGCCGGAACCTTCGCTCACGATGTCGAGCATGGCGAAGAACCGCCGATCGTCGAGCGCGACGACGGCAGCTTCCTGGTGTCGGGCGCGGCGAGCGCCGATGTGCTGGTCGACCGGCTCGGAATGCTCCTGCCCGGCGATCGCGATTATTCGACCGTCGCCGGCTTTGCACTGTCGGTGTTGAAACACATCCCGGTGTGCGGGGAGAAATTCAAACATGACGGCTGGACGTTCGAAATCGTCGATCTCGACGGGCGCAAGATCGACAAGCTGATCCTGACCCCGCCGCGTCGCCGGAACGCCGCCGACGCGGCCGAACGCTAGAGCTTTCCGAACCTCTGTTCGAACCCGTCGATGTCATTGCGGGCGAGATAATCGGCCTGTTCGACAATCCGGTCGCGCACCAGCCGTCCGCGGAACGCTCCTAGCTGATCGTCAAGCCGCTGGATTTCATTGGCGCTGAGGCTTGCGATCTGGTCGAAGCGGTTGAAACCGAGGCCGTGGAGGGTTTCGGCGAGCTTGGGCCCGATGCCCTTGAGCAGGAGCAAGTCGTCCGCCGGGGCGGCGGTTGCGCTAAGCTTGCTGTGGATTGGCGCATTGACGATCGCTCCGGCGACGTCGCTTGCGGCTGCGGCGGCTTCTCCGGCAAGTCCGCGGCCTTCGCTCTCCTTGCGCGGTGCAGTCATGTGCGGCCGAAGCGGTGTCGAGTCGCTCAGCCGCACATTCTGACGCGGCCTCAGGAGCAGGAAGGCAAGGACCAGAACAACCGCCACGCCGACCAGAACGAGCCACAGATTTTGAGCCACAAAGTCCATCATTTTACCAGTCCCATTGCGCGTTGTGCCGGCGATGAAGCTCCAGCAGATAGGCCAGGAACAGGCCGAGGAATAAGCCCGCGATCGCCGCTAATGCTCCCTGCGCGGCAAGCGGCGCGCCATGACCCCGCGTCCAGCGCGCTTCGCTGACCCCCGGCAACATCGACAGCACGCGCACCAGTTCGCTGGACTGGAAGTCGTCGGCCGGGCCGCGCAGCAGAAGTTCGCGGGTCAGCGGTGTGCGAGCCAAGCGCGCATCGATCTGGGTCATTTCATAATAGGTCAGCGCCTGCCGCGCATCGCCCTCGATCCGATCAATGAAGTGCTGCGCGCCGCCCAGTGGTCCGCTCCACAGCAACGAGCAGGCGATTGCAGCCGCTGCTCCGCCGGCCCCCCAGCCAAGCCGCTTTCGGCCGGCGAGCTTGCGACGAAACATGACGGTGAAGACAATTAGGCCAGTGCCCGCGCCGGCCGCCAGGCTGGGCCAGAGATAATCGACCAGCGGACTCATTGCTGCAGCCTCTCAAGCTCACGCCAACCGATATCGCCGCGGTGAAAGCCGTCAGCAAAATCGATCTTGGCAATGGCCGCATAAACCGCGTCGCGCGCATCGCGCAGCGTTTCGCCGGCGGCGGTCACCGCTAGGACTCGCCCGCCGCTTGCGACCAGCCGGCCATCCTGCTCGGTCGTTCCCGCCTGAAACACGATCGCGCCATCCTCTTCGGCTTCATCGAGTCCGGAAATCGAACCGCCCTTGCTGGGCGTTCCGGGGTAGCCCTTGGCGGCGACGATGACCGTCATGGTCGAGGCCGGTTCGAGGTCGATGGTGCCGATTTCATCCATTCTCCCCGCCGCTACCAGAGCGAGCGTTTCGGCGAAATCGCCGGCAATCCGCGGCATGATCGCTTCGCATTCTGGGTCGCCGAAGCGGACATTATATTCTATCAGCTTGGGGCCGTCCCTGGTCAGCATCAACCCGGCATATAATATGCCGTTGAACGGCATTCCCGAAGCCGCCATCGCCAGCGCGGTCGGGCGGACGATTTCGGCCATTGCCCGCTCCTCCAGTTCCGGAGTGAGTATCGGCGCAGGGGAATAAGCCCCCATTCCGCCGGTGTTGGGGCCGGTATCGCCGTCGCCGACCCGCTTGTGGTCCTGGGCCGAAGCGAGGACCAGCGTGTGGCCGCCATCGGCAAGCACGAATAGACTTGCTTCCTCGCCCTCCAGAAACTCTTCGATCACCAGCGCCGTATCGCCCGCCGCCGCGATTGCTTCCTCGGCTTCGGCGCGGGTCATGGCGATGGTCACGCCCTTGCCCGCGGCAAGGCCATCGGCCTTGATCACCACCGGAAGCGCAAACCCATCGAGCGCCTCGCGCGCGTCCGCGGCAGTTTCGGTCCGGACATAAGCGGCGGTCGGGATATTGTGACTGGTGCACAAATCCTTGGTGAAGCCTTTCGATCCTTCGAGTTGGGCCGCTGCGGCACTTGGCCCGAACACTGCAATGCCGTGGGCGCGCAGCGCATCGGCGACACCGGCGGTGAGCGGCGCTTCGGGCCCGATCACGACCAGTTCGACCTGCTCCTTTTGAGCAAGCGCGACCACCGCCTCGGGATTGGCGGGATCGATATCGACGCATTCGGCCCAGCGCTCGATCCCCGGATTGCCGGGCGCAGCGACCAGTCGACCGCAGGACGGCGATTGCCTAAGGCGCCAGGCAAGCGCATCTTCCCGACCGCCCGACCCTAGAAGCAAGATATCCATGACTCTCCCTGACGATCCCGATGAATTGCGCTCCGGCCTGTTAGCGAAGGTCGGGCAGGGCGACAATTCGCCGCCGCTCAGTGTCAGCGAACTGTCCGGCGCGATCAAGCGGACGGTCGAGGGCGCCTTCGGCCAGGTCCGCGTTCGCGGTGAGATTTCCGGTTTCAAGCGGGTTGGCTCAGGCCATTGCTATTTCACGCTCAAGGATGAGGATTCGTGCATCGACGCGGTCATCTGGCGCGGCAGCGCGGCGGGTCTCGCTTTCGCTCCGGAGGACGGTGCGGAGGTCATCGCCACCGGCAAATTGACGATCTACCCCGGGCGCTCGAAATATCAGATCGTCATCGAGCGGATGGAGCTTGCGGGGGAGGGGGCGCTGCTCGCTTTGCTCGACAAACGGCGCCAGGCGCTCGCCGCGGAAGGCCTGTTCGATCCCGAGCGCAAGCGCGCGCTACCGTTCCTGCCGCGCGTGATCGGCGTTGTCACATCGCCGACCGGAGCGGTCATCCGCGACATTCTTCACCGGCTTGAGGACCGCTGCCCGACGCATGTCATCGTATGGCCGGTGGCGGTTCAGGGCGAAGGCGCCGCAGCCAAGATCGCCGCCGCGATTCGCGGTTTCGTTGCCATCGAACCCAAGCCCGATTTGCTGATCGTCGCGCGCGGCGGCGGCTCGATCGAGGATTTGTGGGCCTTCAACGAGGAGGAGGTTGTTCGCGCCGCGGCCGAATCGCCGATCCCGCTGATTTCGGCCGTCGGCCATGAAACCGATACGACATTGATCGACCTTGCGGCGGATCGCCGGGCGCCGACACCGACCGCGGCCGCGGAAATGGCGGTTCCGGTTCGCGCCGATCTGATCGCGATGCTTGGCAACCTTGGGCACCGCTCCGCCAGCTGCCTGGCGCGGCGCGCCGATCATTATCGGGAGCGCTTCGATTTAGTGACGTGCCGCTGGCCGGCGCCCGAAGCTTTGTTCATGCCAGCGGTGCAACGCACCGACGATTTGGGCGACCGCTTGCCGCGCGCACTTGCCGGACGAGCCGGCACCGCCCGAGCCGACCTCAATGCGGTCGCGCCGCGGCTTCGGATCGAAGCAATAAGCGATCGCGTGCGCGCGACGCGCGAGCGGCTTGAGGCGCTGTGGCGGCTAGCGGTGGCCTCGCATCCCGAACGGCCGCTTCAGCGCGGGTTCGTCCGGGTCACCGATCGGTCGGGTCGGACTCTGGCCAGTGTCGCCGACGCCAAAGCGGCCCATGCGCTGACCCTCCATTTCGGCGATGGCTCGGCTGCTGCGACGATCGATGACGGCACCGTCGCCAGGCTCGCCCCGCGCGGCCGGGTTGAGCGTAAGGCGGCGGCGCCATACACTAAGCCTCAGCCGGGGCTGTTCGACCCCGCGGAGGAATGATCGAATGTTGATGACAGGTCGCGGTCGCGAAACCCGAATCCACTATCTGGACGGGACCTTCCGGCTGCTCAGCTATGGCGATTTCGTGACCTGCGGCGTCACCGGCGCTGCGATTGCGCTCGAGGATCTGCATTATTGGAGCGTCGCCCGGCAGGAAGCCTATGTCGACGCCGAAGCCAGCCTTAAGGCCGAGCGCAAGGCGAGCGGACTTTAGCCGCCTTCGTCCCGGCAGGCCCTAGCCGACCCGTTTGGCCTTGAACCCGGGTTGCTTGGACAGCTCGAGATAGAAACTGCCCATCATGCCGCGTTTGACGATGACTTTTTCGCCCCGTTTCGGCGGCAGGCCAAGGCTCGAATCGTCGACCTGGCTCCACACCGATCCGTCGGCCAGCTTGAGCACCCAGCCACCGTCGGCATTGTGGCTGATCCCAACGATGGTGCTTTCGATTTGCTTGATATCGTCCGAGCCGCTGCCGAACAGGCCGCCGAAATTGGGCACCGAAAATCCGAACAGGCTGCGCTTGGCGGCGGTCGCGCGCACCTTGTCGATGACGACCAGGTCGCGCCTCGTGATGGCGCCGCTCAGCACGCTGGTCTGGCGGTCGTAACAGGCAAGGCG
>JACDEB010000094.1:0-4056 GCA_013816595.1 Sphingomonas sp.
CCATTGAACAGCGCCAGGCGCTGATCGAAGCCGCGCTGACCGGCGCCCAGATCGATCCGGCATTGGTCGCCGAGGCTGGATTCGAAGGCCGGGTCGTCCAGGACGGTCCGCTGGCGCGGATCGAAGAACAGCAGATGCAACAGGCAGCGCTCGTCACCGAAGCGCTCGATGTTCGCTACAGGGTTACCGCCGCCGAACTGAAACGGCTTGGCATCAGCCCGGCCCGGGTCGGTTCGAGCGAGGGCGTTGGCGGACCGTTCGAAAAAGCCGCGAGCCCAACCTTCAAGGCTTTGTTCAACAGCTGGAAGAAACTCGACCAGCTGCAGGATGGAGTAATCGCCATCCCGTCGGAGAAACCAATCAAGACCGCAGTCAGCTTTACCAGCGGTTTCGGCGTTCGCGCCGATCCGTTCAATGCCGGCGCGGCAATGCACCCGGGCATCGACCTTTCCGGTCCCGCCGGAACGCCGATTTACGCGACCGCCGACGGAACCGTTCTTCGCGCCGGCTGGAATAGCGGCGGCTATGGCAATCTGATCGAAGTCGACCACGGCCGCGGAATTACCACCCGCTACGGCCATTTGTCGGGGATCGTCGTCCATGACGGCGATCGCATCGCCCGCGGTCAGCTGATCGGCCGCATGGGCTCGACCGGCCGTTCGACCGGCAACCACCTCCATTATGAAGTCCGCATCGATGGCCGCGCGGTGAACCCGATCCCGTTCATGAAATCGACCGATTACGTCCTTGCAATGCAACGTCGTTCGGGTTCGGCGGCGATGGAATCGCTGGCCCTTGGCGGTCCCACCAGCCAGAAGCGCTGATATTGCCGGGAGCAACCAGGCTCCCTATCTCATCATCGTGAGCCAGCCCCTGATCCAATTGACGAGCAATGCCGCGCGCCGAGTCGCGTGGATTGCCGAGCGCCAGCACAAGCCGGCGATCCTGCGCCTTGCGGTCGATGGCGGCGGTTGTGCCGGTTTCACCTACAAATTCGAACTCGCCGATTCGGCCCACAGCGACGACGCCATCGCTGAGACCGACGGAGTCACGCTGGTCGTCGACCCGGTCAGCCTCGACCTGGTCAAGGGCAGCGCGGTCGATTTCGTCGAGGATCTGGGCGGCGCCGCGTTCAAAGTGACCAACCCCAATGCGGCTTCGGGCTGCGGCTGCGGGTCGAGTTTTTCGGTTTAGTCCGGTTGTCACCCTGAGCTTGGTTCAGAGTCCATTTGCCCCACCCCATCACACGTCTTTGAAATGGATGCTGAAACAAGTTCAGCATGACGGAACTGCTGCGACCCGCTAATCGCAACCCGATGAAACTGGCCACCTACAACGTCAACGGCATCCGCGCGCGGCTGCCGCGTCTGGTCGAATGGCTCGACCGCGAAACGCCCGATATCGTCTGCCTCCAGGAACTCAAATGCGCCGACGAAGCGCTTCCGATCGCCGACATCGAGGCGGCCGGGTATGGCGCGGTGTGGCATGGGCAGAAGGGCTTTAACGGAGTCGCGATCCTGGCGCGGGGCAAGGAGCCGGCGCTGCGCCTGACCGGGCTTCCCGGCGATCCCGACGACAGCCATAGCCGCTACATCGAGGCCGAGGTTGGCGATCTGATCGTCGCCTCGCTCTATCTGCCCAACGGCAATCCCGTCGGGACCGAGAAATTCGACTATAAATTGCGCTGGATGAAGCGGCTTGGCGAGCGGGCCGCGGAGCTGCTGGCGCTCGAACGACCGGTCGTTCTGGCTGGCGACTGGAACGTCATCCCCGATGACCGCGACGTCTTTTCGGCCACAGCGGTCCAGCATGACGCATTGATCCAGCCCGAAAGCCGTGCCGCCTGGCGCCGGATCATGGCCCAGGGCTGGACCGACGCCCTTCGCGCCTTCCACCCCGCCGACCCGAAACTCTATACCTTCTGGGATTACACCGCCGGTGCCTGGCAGCGCGACGCCGGCTTCCGCATCGACCATCTATTGTGTTCGCCAGAGGCTGCGGACGGGCTCACCTGCGCAGGCGTCGACCGGTGGGCGCGGGGGGAAGAGAAAGCATCGGACCATGCACCGACGTGGGTCGAGCTAAGCTAGTCGCCGGTTTGCGCCGGGGAACGGATCACAGCGTCTTTTCGTAAATCCGGTAGCGGTGATTGATGGTTGCGCCGGGCAATTGGGCGATCGACATCATTCCCTTATTATCCTCGAGGATCCAGCCGAATTCGCCGTGGGTCGCGCCATATTTGGTGGTTCCCTCGCGGCGGATGAATTCGATCATCATGAACGCCAATTGGGTCGCCAGCCGGGTCTGGTGAAATTCCTTGGCGACGCCCATCAGGGGCACGCGCAGCCGCGTGACCTTGGGCTTGCGCAGGCGCCACAGCAATTTGACGAAGCCGAACGGGAACAGTTCGCCATTGAGGTCGCGGGTGAGCTCGTTGATGTCGGGCAATGTGAGCATGAAAGCGACCGGCTTGCCGTCATATTCGGCGATCCGCACCAGTTCCTTGTAGATCACCGGTTTGAGCTTCTTTCCGGCATAAGCGATTTCGGCCGGGGTCAGCGGAACGAAGCCCCAATTGTCCGACCAGGCGTCGTTGAGCAGGCCGAGGATGATTTCCGCATCGTCCTTGAACTTCGACTTGTCGACCATCCGGATATTGATCCGCGGATTGCGCTCGCCGGCCGCGATCAGGCGGTTGATCAGCGGGTCGTTCCAGGTTGCGATATCGACCGCATAGGTCAGCAGGTCCTTGGCCTTGGTGTAACCGGCGGCGTTGATCCATTGGGCATATTCGGGCCGGTGGTGACCCATCATCACCGTCGGCGGCTCGCAATGGCCTTCGATCTCCAGGCCGGGCTCGTCCCAGATCGACAGGCTGATCGGACCCAGAGCGCTGGTCATCTTGTGGTCGCGCAGCCACGCCTCGGCGGTGCCGATCAACGCTTCGGCGGCCTCGCCGTCAAGCGCCTCGAACATCCCCCATTGGCCGATGCCCCGGCCCATATATTCCTGCACCAGATCATCGACCTGGGCACTGATCCGGCCAACTATCTGGCCGTCGCGTTCCGCCAGCCACAATTGCGCCTTGGCATGTTCGAACCACGGGTTCTTGCCGGGGGTGAGGAGGCCGTGGACTTCGTCCTTGAGCGGCGGCACCCAGGCGGGATCATCCTTGTACACCGCCCAGGCAAAATCGACGAAGGCTTTACGGTCGGCCTTGGACGCGACCGGGCGGATATCAACGGTTGCGCTCATCGCGCTTGGCTAGCGCTTCCCCTATGTTTCGTCACCCCCGCCCGGCAATGAAGAGTGGCCGTGGCGGTTGTAGCGCCACGATACCGCCACTATTTCAAGGCAGTAGGAGCAACATTCAACGAGCCATGACCGACACGGCGATCTTCGAGCGTCAACGCACCGCCGCGGCATTGCCGCCAAGCGGAGCCGTGCCCGCGGACGACGACAAGGCGATGCTCAAGGCCGCAGCGAACCTCACCCGCGATCTCAATCAGCCGGTGGCGCGGATTTACTGGGCCGACCTCATCGCCTCGGCGCTGACCGGTTTTGCGGCGCTGGTCGCGGCGATGGTCGCTCGGCCGGCCTGGGTCGCGGTCGTTGCTGGAGCGATCGCGGTCTTCGCCCTCTACCGCGCGGGCAGCTTCATCCATGAGCTGACCCATATCCGCAAAGGCGCGCTCAAGGGCTTCCGGCTGGTCTGGAACCTGATCGTCGGGATCCCTTTGCTGGTTCCGAGCTTCCTCTACGAAGGCGTCCACAACCAGCATCACGGCAAGACCTATTATGGCACCGTCGACGATCCCGAATATCTGCCGCTGGCGCTGATGAAGCCGTGGACCTTGCCGCTATTCGTGGTCGCCGCTTTGCTCGCGCCGATTGGGCTGTTCATCCGCTTTGCCGTGCTGGCGCCGTTGTCGCTGCTGTCGCCGACCTTGCGCGCGGTCGTAGTGGCGCGGTTCTCGGGCCTGCAGATCAATCCCATGTTCCGCCGTCCAGCCCCGCACGGGCAGTTCGCGCGCGAGTGGGCGCTCATGGAAGCGG
>JACDEB010000094.1:4066-4407 GCA_013816595.1 Sphingomonas sp.
GCCTGTGGGCGATCGCGCTGCTGGCGCTGGTTGCCAGCGGAATCATCCCGCTGCGCGCTTTCCTGATTTTCCTCGGCGTCGCGTCGGGCGTGATGTTCCTCAACCAGGTCCGCACCTTGGTCGCGCATCTATGGGAAAATGACGGCGATCCGATGACCGTCACCGCGCAATATCTCGATAGCGTCAACGTCCCCCCGCCGGGCTCTCTGCCGGCGCTGTGGGCACCGGTGGGCCTGCGCTATCACGGCCTTCACCATCTGCTTCCCGGCCTGCCCTATCACGCGCTGGGCGAGGCTCACCGCCGGCTGTGCGGGGAACTGGGCGCGGATTCGACCTATCAC
>JACDEB010000095.1 GCA_013816595.1 Sphingomonas sp.
CTATCAGCCCCGCGGCCGCAATCGCGACCGGCAATTGCCGTTTGATCAAGCGGCCAGTCTCAGACCCGGATCCTCGTCGCCACCGTCGTCACCACCATCGTCGCCACCGTCGTCACCGCCATCGTCGGCATAGCCATCGTCACCGCTATCGGCATCATCAGCGGTGTCGTCGCCGTCGCCTGGATCGTCGGCCTGGTCGCCAGCGCCATCATCGTCGATATCGGCGTCATAATCGTCGCTGGCGTCGTCGGCGACGTTGAAGTCGCCATCCTCGCTGTCGTAATCGGCGACATCGTCGACATCGATATCCTCGGCGTCGTCGATGGTCCCGTCGAGATAGGATTCTTCATAGCTTTCGTTCTGGGTTTCGTAGGTCGATTCCCAGCTCGTCGCCTGGCTCATCTCATAGGATTCCTCGGAATAAGAGGTCGAGATTTCCGTGCCGTTATAATCATAGACGTCGTACATCGCGCTACCGAGATCGGTCGTCGCGAACGTCGAGTAACTGTACCCGCCATAGCCCGGGCGGATGCTGTTATAGGGAACCGCAAAACGATATCCGCCGCCGCTCCACAACTCGGGCACATATTCGGTCGTGTAGACATTCCAGATGGTCGGCGTGAACGACACCCAGCGGGTCTGGTAAATGTCAGGGATGATGATCCCGAACGGGTGGCTGTCGTCGATATAACGCGTGCCTTTGCCCGATTTGACGATCGCCGCGATCACTGACAGCAGGTTGGGCGCCGCCTGGAGCACCGCGAGCCCGACGATATCGCCGCTTCGGCCATCGACGGTCAGCTGCACCTTGTTGCGGTTCTTGCCCATTGCGGTGACCGAATAGGTCGTGCCCTGGCGCTTCATTTTCTCAATCGCATAGCCGCGCTGCTTGAGGCTTTTGGCGACTGCCCCGGGGGACAGGATTTGGTTTTTCGGCGCCTTGGGCGGTGGCAACCGGAACTTCGCAGCATTCGCCGCAATTGCCGGGCTCGACGTCAAGCCCGCGATCGCAATCGCCGCGGACAGCATGAAAATCGCCTTACGCATGTTGAACTCCCCCTGTGCCCGTCACTGACTACGAATCTCGCCTCGGGGCGGCGGAAAGATGACAGCAAAATGACGATTGTAAATCACATTCACGCTCGCGTCTGAAGGGGATTGGATAAACCCCCTAATGGTGAGCAATGGAACTTTTGTTCCGCTTTCTGCATTTAAGCCGCAAAAGTGATCGATTTTCAAAGGTGTTAAGATGATCAAGCAGCTGGCCATTGCGCTCGCGCTGACGGGGACTTGCGCCCTGTCGTTTACCCCAGCTCCGGCGGGCGCTCTCGAAACCTATGAAGCGATTGCCGCGGCCAGCGATGCCGCCGCGCAGGCCCGGATGGACCGGGTCGATGCCTTTGGTCCAGAAGCGCTGGCTCCGGGCAAATATCTGTGGCGCGACGTTCCGGTCAGCGCCGGCTCCGAACGCGTCGTCATCAGCTTGGGCGATCAGATGGCATACCTATATCGCGGCAATACGCTGATGGCTGTTTCGACGATTTCCAGCGGCAAGCCTGGCAAGGATACGCCGACCGGCATTTTCTCGGTCCTCGACAAGCAGCCGCTGGCCCATTCAAAAAAGTACGACAATGCACCAATGCCCTTCATGCAGCGGATCGACGAATATGGCATCGCGCTCCACGCCGGGTTCAACCCTGGCCGGCCCGCAAGCCACGGCTGCGTACGGCTGCCGAAGGATTTCGCGAAAAAGCTGTTCAGCACCACCGAAATGGGCACGCCAGTCTATATCGGAGCGTAATTATTCGCGATCGGTTTCGGATATTTTCCGGCCTTTGCGGAACCACGCTCACGCTCGTCTGACACAATGATTCATGATGTTTTTTAAACGCTTGTTGAACTTCGCGGGCGCCTGATCGTTGAGCAGTGAAACATTGTTATAAAAGAGTTCGCTCGTGAAAATTCGAATCCTTGCCGGTGCCGCCTGTGCGGCACTGATCACTGTTGCAGAGCCTGCAATTGCAGCTTCGGCCAAGACCGAAATGCCAGTAGCCGCCAGTGCCATTCCCTCCCTCGCCCCGGCAGTCGCTCAATTCTATGCCGCGCGCGGCAATAAACCGTTGTGGTTTCAAGCGGGGGCGCCGACCGCCGCAGCGTCGAATTTACTGACCGTGCTCGAGCGGGCTGCGCTCGACGGTCTTGCCAGCGGTCCCGATCTCGCCGCTCGAGCGCGCGCCCTGATCGGTCGCGGCGCCGCCGCCGAAGCCGATCAATTGCTGTCGAGCGCGCTCGTTCTTTATGTCCAGGCGATCCGCTTGCCGTCGCCACAAATGACCTATGGTGACAGCTGGGTAACGCCGCGTCGCACGTCGCCGGCGCAAATCCTGTCCAACGCCGCCTCGGCGCCATCACTGGCGGATTATGTCGCCGCTGCAAGCGTGCCGAACCCTGTTTATGCCCAGCTCCGCGATGCGGCTTATGCCGACATGGCAGTGACCGGCGCTCAGCCCGATGACCGAGTGATCGCAAGCCTGGCGCGGGTCCGGGAGGCACCGTTTCAGAAGCGCTACATCATCGTCGATGCCGCTTCGGCCAATCTGATGATGATCGAGGATGGCAAGATCGCCGGTTCGATGAAGGTCATCGTCGGCAAGGCCGATGCCCCGACCCCGATGCTTGCAAGCACCATCTATTATGCGACCTTGAACCCGTATTGGAATGTCCCGGGCGACCTCGTCCAAAACCTGATCGCACCGCGCGTCGCGGCGCAGGGCGTCAAATATATCACCGATCACAATTATGATGTGCTGTCCGATTACAGCGCCAGTGCAACCCCGATCGATCCCAAATCGGTCGACTGGACGGCGGTTGCGGCGGGCACCACCCTGGTCAAAATGCGCCAGCGCCCGAATCCGGCCAATTCGATGGGCAAGATGAAATTTGGCTTCCCCAATGCTTCGGACATCTACCTCCACGACAGTCCCAACAAGGATCTGTTCGCCCAGGACGATCGCAGCCTCAGCCATGGTTGCATTCGACTGTCGGATGCGCCGCGCCTGGCCCGCTGGCTGCTCGGCCGCGACGCAGCGACCGACGATCAGACCCCCGAACAGCATGTGCTTTTGCCGACCCCGGTGCCGATTTACGTCACCTATCTGACGGCGCAGGTGAATGATGGCCGGATCGCCTTTGTGGCGGACGTCTATGGCCGCGACCGGTCGAATTCGTCGGCGGTCGCTTCACTGCGCTAGTAACGTTACGATCTAGCCATTGCCCTGCGAAACGCTGTCAGCGGCGTCGGCGATCGGAATCGTTGGAACGGCGTCACCAACGCCCAGCTTGAGCCAGTCGCGAAACGGCAGATGATAGAGCTGGTCGACCACTTCGAATTCCAGCCCACCGGGCTGCGAGGCGTTGCTGTTCCATAGCGCCACGACGCCGCTCTTTCTGGCCGGGTCGAACAGGATCAACGATCGGTAGCCGTTGATCCCGCCGCGGTGGCCGACGAGCCGGTGTCCGGCATAATCGTAGCTGCGCCAGCCAAAACCGTACCAGGCGTCGCCAAGCCGCTCGAGATACTGGCGCAGCCGACCGCGTTCGGTCGGGGTTTTCACATAAGGCGCGTGGATCGTCGCCAGCAATTTGTCGTCGAGCACGTCGGGCATCTCACCCATCTGCGCCAGCATCCACAGGCTCATGTCCTTGATGTTGCTGTTGACCCCGCCCGCGCCCGGCACCTTGTAATAGGTGTCGATCATCGGCAGTTCCTTGCCGCCATTTTCATGCGGCCGGGCCCAGCTGCGGTTGGCCATCAGCGCGCCCATCGAAGCGCTGGCGTGGGTCATTCCCAAAGGATTGAAGAGGTTGCGCTGGAGAGCAATTTCATAGGGCAGGCCAGTGATCTTCGACACGATTTCGCTCGACGCGTCGAACGCGACATTCTGATACGACCAGCAGGTTCCGGGCGCGCAGATCGAATTAAGCACTCCAAGATTCCGCCGCAGGAAGCTCGGGTCCATCCCCTCCTCGAGCTTGTTGTCGAAGGCGTTGCGATACAGGCCGAGGCGGTGCGACAGCAGGTCGGCAACCGTCGCGCGCTGCTCGTTGCCACCCGGCAGCTTGAGGTCGGCGGCATAGTTGGCGACCGGCGCATTGAGATTGACCTTGCCTTCCTCGGCGAGCTTGGCGACCATGGTCGCTGCCACCCCCTTCGAGACCGAGGCCCAGCGGAACACGGTGTCTGACGTCACCGGATCGCCCGAGCCGGCGTGGGTTTCACCATAGCCTTTGAGGAAGGTGATGCGGCCGTTTTCGACCACTCCGACCGCGAGCCCGACCATTCCCGGCTTGCCGATCAGCTGCTTGAGCCGGGAATCGAGCGCGCCATAAT
>JACDEB010000024.1 GCA_013816595.1 Sphingomonas sp.
CCGTATTTCTCGAAATTCTCGCTCACCTGCATCGCTAGTTCGCGCGTCGGCTCGAGGATCAGGCTGCGCGGCATTCGCGCCCGCGCCCGGCCTTGCGCCAGAATGTCGATCATCGGCAGAACGAAGCCGGCGGTCTTGCCGGTCCCGGTCTGAGCGATGCCGATCAAATTCTTGCCCATCAGTACCGACGGAATCGCCGCCTTCTGGATCGGCGTTGGAACGTCATAGCCGCTGTCGCCGACGGCGCGGAGCAATTCAGGGGATAGGCCGAGGTCGGCGAAGGACATTGGGATTCCGGAAAGTCTGATGGGTTGGCCGAAAAACATGCCCGGCCGGATCGCCTTGGCGCTAAGCGTCAACCACTGAAAATGTCAAGGAAAGCTAGCCCTTGGGACGCGGCTCGAGTTGCTTGAACTTGCCGATCGTGCAGCTCGCGCCGATGCGCGAGTGGATGGCGTCGCGCTTGACGCACAAAAAGCCATCGGCGGGCTGGAGGTAGAATCCGCCATAAAAGTCGAGCGCGGCGCATTCACCATTGAACTTGGCGCGGATCCGGCTGCGGTCGGCAAGGACGAAATCGACCTGTTCGGGGCTGAACAGCAAGGCGCGGCGGATCGAAGCCGCGGGAATGCATTTGGGGCCTTTGCGCTCGACCCATTCGATCTGCCGGTAGGGTGGGCGCGGCTGAACCGGAACGCGCCAGATGATACCGTTCTGGACGACCAATCGGCTGACCCCCTGGGGCATTGCTCCAGCTTGTCCGACAATTACGCCAAACAGCATCGGAAATAGACCTAGCATGGTCTCGAAGGTCATGAACGGCCCAACATCGGCGCCATGGGTCGCAGGCGCGGCTTGAATGTTCAATGAACTATTTCGCGCCCGGCGGATGACCGCGCGTCAGTCGAACGCACGTCTTGCCTAATCGGCGCTGGGCCAATAGATGGGCGCCTGACAATTCGGCCGGCCCAAAAAAAAGACGATCGGGCCGTAAGTCCACCCCCAGGAGATCCCAAGGATGGCGAAGTCCGCCCCCAATTCGAATTTGCCGCTGTTGTACAATGCAGTCGAGCCGCTCAACGTGCGCGACCATGGCGACAAGAAGGTCCGCGAAGTGTTAAGCATGAACAATGTCGGCAAGACCCACGCAATCCCGCTCACGGTCGACGAATTCGGCCTTGCCCAGCGTCATTACCCGATCGTCTTTTCAGTCGGCGAAACGTCGGTGCCGATCGCGCTGATGGGCCTCAACGAGGGCGTCAACGCATTCCTGTTCGAAGACGGCCGGGCGCGCGAGCCGAACATGTACACCCCGGCGTATATCCGCCGTTATCCGTTCATGCTGGCCAAGATCCGGCCCGACAGCGACGAATTGTCTTTGTGCTTCGACCCGACCTCCGACGCGATTGGCGATTATCCTGAAGGCCGGCCGCTGTTCGAGGACGGCAAGCCGTCGCCGGCGGTCGAGCAAATCCTCGAGTTTTGCGAGCAATTCGAGGCCGCCGGCCAGCGTACCGGTGCGTTTATGGACGATTTGAAGGCCGCCGATTTGCTGATGGACGGCGAAGTGTCGATCCAGCCCGACGGTTTCGCCCAGCCCTTCGTCTATCGCGGTTTTCGGATGATCGATGAGGAAAAACTGCGCGCACTGCGCGGCGACGAACTGCGCAAGATGAACCAGAATGGCATGCTGCCGCTGATTTACGCGCATTTGTTCTCCTTGAGCCAGATGCGCGACGTGTTCAGCCGCCAGCTGGCGCAGGGCACCGCGCCGGTCCAGGTCCAGCAGCAGCCCGCCCCAGCCGACGCCTGAAGCGACCTATTCGGCGGCGGTCGCGAAGCGCCGTTCGAGCAACGTTGCGCCAAGCTCAGCCGCCAGGCTGTCGATCAGTCGGGCAATGGAGTCGAACCCGGGACCCGGAGCCGCAAGCGACGAATCAAGATAGCAATCGCGGGCGATTTCCAACTGCAGGGCATGGATTGCCTGGCGCGGGTTACCGTGCCGCTCGATGATATGGCCACCGGCGAAGGGGTCGTTGAGCCGCGCTTCGAAGCCCGCGGTGCGCGCGACCGCCAGGGCAGCGTCGCTCAGCCAGCGATCGGCGCTTCGGCCGAAACAGTCACCGATGATGATCGGCGGAATGCCCCGGGCCGGAGGTGGCATGGAATGGCAATCGAGCAGCAAAGCGCAACCGAAGCGATCGACCGTCAGCGCGAGCAGCTCCGCAAGCGCCAGATGATAGGGGCGATGGGCTTCGGCAATCCGCTGGCCAAGTTCGGCCATCGTCAGGGGGCGGTTCCACAAATAGCCGAGGCGCTGGGTGCGCGCAGGGACGATGCCGAGCCCGCCGCGGGTGCGTGCGGTCAAGCGCCCGCGCGGTGCGCCGGTGACCACCGCGGGGTCGATTTCATCCTCCGCCCGGTTGCAGTCGATGGCCGCGCGCGGTGCCCGGGCGATGACCGCTCCTAGACCGCGTTGAAGCGCTCGCCACGCCAGCCGATCGACCAAGGGATCCTCGAGGCTGACGAGCGCTGAGCGGCCGCCGCGGGCGCAATCGACCAGTGAAGGCGAATAGTCGCGGCCCGAATGCGGCACCGACAGAATGACGGGCATGTCGCCGCGCGGGCGGTGAATCAGGGGCGGGGACAGCGGAGCCACGGTTAATTTCTGTCCCAGGCTAGGACGATGAGAGAGACGAAGCAACGCGATTACGGGACAAACAATTCTAGCCAAAGCCCAGCGTTCAGAGCATAACCGGACCCATGGCACGGATCCTTTTGGCCGAAGACGATACGTCGATGCGCGAATATCTGCAGCGCGCGCTGCAGCGCGTCGGCTATGATGTCGAAGCGGTCGGTTGCGGCACCGAAGCGATGCCGCTGCTCGAAAAAGAGCGTTTTGATCTGTTGCTGACGGATATTGTCATGCCCGAAATGGACGGGATCGAACTGGCCCAGAAAGCCAGCGCCATCGACCCCGACATCCGGGTCATGTTCATCACCGGTTTCGCCGCCGTCGCGCTGCAGGGCGGACGTACCGCGCCCGAAGCCAAATTGCTGTCCAAGCCGTTCCACCTCAAGGATCTGGTGATGGAAGTGGACCGGATTTTCCAGACCGAGGACCAGCACGGACGGCTTTAGCCGCTTTACGCCTCGCCTCACGCCGTCTTATCCCCGCGGACGTATTGGGGAGAATATCCGTGAAACTCAGCCACACCGCGTTTGCCGGCCTGACGCTGTTCGCAATCATCGCCGCGCCGACGCCGGCGTCCGCCGCGCCGATCGACCCCGCAGCGCTCGAGAAAATCGATACGATATTCGCCGACTGGAGGGTCGCCGACGGCAAGCTGGTTCATGTCCGCGGGCTCGGCGTGCAGGAATTTGAAGCCAAGCAAGCCGTCGGCCCGGACAGTCCGGGTTCAGCGCGCGCCGACCCAGGCGGTGACGGTGCAGGCGCTCGAATTCGCCGCCGACACTCCGTGACGATGGAGGACAGTGCAGCGGTTGCCGGTAACGCGCTTGCCTCCCAGTCCGCGCCCGACTAGAGGGCGGCGAGTGGGCGTGTAGCTCAGTGGTAGAGCACTGTGTTGACATCGCAGGGGTCGCAAGTTCAATCCTTGCCACGCCCACCATTTTTCCGTCTTAGAATTGATGGCTCGACGGAGGGTTATTGCGTTGCCGCGCCTTTTCTGCGGGCGCAGCTGACAAGCGTCGCACGCCGCGGCCGGGCTGACCCTCGCCTTAGTGTTTAAGCATCGCCTTCATCTCCGCGATTTCGGTTTTTTGGGAGCGGACGATACCGGCGCACAGCTGCTTGATGTGCGGATCGGTGATCGCCGATTGTTCGCACATCAGGACCGCGCCAGAGTGATGCGGGATCATCGAGCGGAGGAACTGGTTGTCGCCGATCAACGCCTGGGTCCGCATTCCGTAGAATGACAACAGGAAAAGTACCCCGAACCCCCCATACAGGATAATATTGGTGCGCCGATCGGGAAACATCGATGGCATCATCCATAGCATGAGCAGCGCCATGGTCGTCACCATCATCATCGTCATGTAAACGTTGTTGAGGTTGTTATAGAGTTCGGCAGTGCTGTCGATCATCGTATACATCACGAAATACATGACGATGCCGCTGATCAGGAGGTTGGCGGCGAACATGGCATAAGGCTTTCTGCCCATGTCCATCTTCATTGCCATTTTGTCGTTTGTGCCGCCGTGCGTGCCGCGCTCATGGTCCATGTCATTCCCCGTTGGTTGATCCGTCTAAAGTCGCATTCATCTTCAGTCAGCGTGCGGCTTGGTCCCCGGCGCATGGCTGTGGCCCGCTTGGGTCGGCTTGGCGGACTCGCCTGCTTTCATCCCCGACATTCCTGCCATTCCGGGCATAGCTTTCATCATCTCGTCATGGTCGGCCGGCGCGCTCGCCAGCGCCGCCTGATATTGCTCCGGTGACATTTTTGGCAGCGCCCGAGCGAAGGCGACCATGTCCCAGATCAAATTGTCATCGTGGGTCTTGCCCCAAGCGGGCATGGCGCTCAATTTGACGCCATGTTTGATGATCCAGAACATTTCGGCGGGCGTATGATTGACCCCGCGCGACAGTTCGGGTGCGGGCGGATACAGGCCCTGGCTCATTTCGGACTTCTCGACACCCGGGCCGAGATGGCAGCCGGTACACATCTCCGAATACAAGCCAGCGCCGGTTGCAATACGCTTCGGGTCATCGAAATCCGCCGGAACCGCAATGTTGCGCGCATGATGCCGAATGGCCCTCTCCCGCATCTGATCGAGGGTCATGTAAACGAATTTAGAATGGGGTGCGTCGGCGCCGATGTTATAGACGCCCGCGTAAATGAAGGCGCCGGCGAACCCGGCAAATACCAGCAAAAGCACCAGCACAAAAGCGGCGCTGGGAAGGTGGCGGTGCAGGTCTAGAAACTTACCCTTGGCCATATCGTGTTCCTATCATTCGTGGGTCGCCATGGTCGGCAATTACGCTTTTTGTTCATTGCTGTCCGTGTCAGAACCAGAAATGAAGTCCGGTCAGTAAGCTGAACCCGCCTGGATCCTGGCCCTCGTCGCGCAGGAAACGCCGGGTATCACCAAACGACCGCCGATATTGAACACCAACATAGGGCGCGAACTCGCGGCGGATGTCGTAACGCAAGCGCAGTCCGATTTCGGCGTCGCTTAGCCCTGCGCCGGTCCCGATTTCGCGCGTGGTTTGCGCGGCAAAATTGAGTTCGGCGCGTGGCTGGAGGATGAGCCGCTGGGTAATTCGCTGATCGTAATATGCTTCCGCCCGGGCCAGCAGCTCGCCCTTGTTCGACAGGAACAATTCGCCATCCAATTCGAAGAAGCCCGGCGCGAGCCCCTCCAACCCGATTGTCGCATAGACTCGCGAGGGATTGGGTTTGAAGTCGTAACGAAGCCCGCCCTGGAGGTTGAAATAAGGGCCGATGGCGTGGCTGTAGAGGGCTTGGACTTCTGCCTTTTCGATCGACCGGCCGAAATTGCCGTCGCCTTCGCTCTTGACCCACAGCCGGTCGATGTCGCCGCCATACCAGGCTTCGCCATTCCATTCGAACCCGTCACGGCCGTTGCGAAATTGGGCCTCGGCCAGATTGACCATGACTTGCGACAGCTTTTGCCCGCCGTGGCCCTCCTTCAAGTGGTGACGCCCCATCGCCATGTTCGGCGCGCCGTAGACCGTGTCCGCGGCATGATCCGTGGGCACTGGCGGAGGCGGCGCATTGCCGGGCGGGAGATCGGTTCCCGACGGCGGCATATTGGTCATGCCCGCCATGTCGTGACCCGCTGGCATCTCCATTCCGGGCATCGAGCTCATGTCATGCCCGGCCATCGGCTCCGCTTTGGCGGGACCTGGATGCTTGGTGGTCGCCGTTTTCTTGACCGGCGCCGTCTTGGCACCAGGTTTCTTGGCACCGACCTTCATCGCAGCAGGCTTCTTTGCCCCCGGCTTTTTCGCCACCGGCTTCTTCGCGGCTGGCTTTTTGGCTGGCATGGGCATCTTCATGCCAGGCATATTCATCCCGGGCATGGTTGAATGGTCCTGCGCGGCAGCGGGAGCGGCGATAGCGAAGGCTGCCGTCGCGGCCAGTAATTGGCCAACGTTAAAGCGACTCATGCGGCTTCTCCCGTGGTCGGGCGGACAGTGACGACGCGCATCATCCCGGCGGTCATGTGATAGAGATTGTGGCAGTGGAACGCCCAGTCTCCCGCGGCGTCGGCAGTGAGGTCGAAGGTCATCTTGCCTCCGGGAGGAACGTTGACCGTGTGCTTTCGCGGCGCGTTGGCACCGTGCCCGGTGACCAGCTCGAAGAAGTGGCCGTGCAGGTGGATCGGGTGCGGCATCATCGTGTCGTTGATCAAGGTGACGCGGACACGCTCGTTGAGGCGAAACGGGATCGGCTCGGCCGGCTCGCTCATCTTGACCCCGTCGAACGACCACATGTAGCGTTCCATGTTCCCGGTGAGGTGAATGTCCATCGACCGCGATGGTGCCCGAACATCGGGGTTGCGGGTCAGCGCCACCAGATCGCGATAGACCAGTACCCGGTGATCAAGTCCCTCCAGCCCGACCGGCGGCTCGCCGCTGCGATCGGTCGGCATCGGCGCGATGGTTTGCACGCCGGGTCCGCCCTTGACCTGGGGGGCATTGCGGAGATCGCGCATGTTCATCGAGCCCATGTCCATTCCGGCCATGGAGTCCGGCGGATTTGCAGCGGGCGCACTTGCGCTTTGGCCCATGTCCATGCCCGCCATAGAACCACCGCCGCCAGTCGCGGCCGGTCCCGCACCGTGATTCATTCCGGCCATCGAACCGCTTTCTTGTCCGCTCATCACCATAGTCGCGGCAGTTGCGGCAACGCTTCCGTGGTCGGTCGGCTCTTTCCAGCCGGTCAGTTTCCACAGGTTGCGTGATGCATTTTGTTCGGCGGACGGATCAACGCCACGAGCGGCCGCCGGGTTTGGCTTGTTCGACATATCCATGCCCGCCATGCCGGCCATGCCGCCGTGGTCCATTCCAGCCATCCCCATGTCGGCCATGGTCAGCAACGGGCGCGGACGCAGCGGCGGGACCGGCGCGATCATCCCGGCGCGCGGTGCAATCGTCGCTCGGCCCAGCCCCGATCGATCGATCGATTCGCTGACGAACGAGTAAGCACGGTCACCCGGCGTGACGATTACGTCATAGGTCTCCGCAACCCCGATCTGGAACTCGTCTACCGTTACCGGACGAACATTCTGCCCGTCCGCCTGGACGATCGTCATCGGCAAGTCAGGGATTCGAACATTGAAGTTGGTCTGCGCTGCGGCATTGATAATCCGCAGGCGGACTCGCTCGCCAGCGCTGAACAATCCGGTCCAATTGTCATACGGCCCGTGCCCGTTGACGGTGTAATTGTAGGTCGAGCCCGTGACATCGGCAATGTCAGCCGGGTCCATCCTCATTTGCGCCCATTGACGCCGTTCCGCAGCGGTCAAGTCGCGGCCGGCAAGCTGGCCAGACAAGGTGAGACGCTGCATATTGAAATAGCCGCCGCCCATCTGCTTGAGTTTCTTGAAGATCATGGCGCCGCTCATCGGGCTGTGGTCCGACAGGACCAGTACCTGCTCGCGCTCGTAAGCGACGGGATCGGCGCCCGCCGGGTCGATCACGATCGGGCCGTAGACGCCGTCCTCTTCTTGATAGCCGGAGTGACTGTGATACCAATAGGTGCCCGCCTGACCGACGTCGAACTGATAGTCGAAGGTCGAATGCGGCTTGATCCCCGGAAAGCTGACCCCCGGAACCCCGTCCATCGCGAACGGCACGAGCAGTCCATGCCAATGTATCGAACTGTCCTCATCGAGGGTATTTGTGACCCTCAGCCGGACATTCTGGCCTTCCTTCAAGCGGATCAGCGGACCGGGAACTGTGCCGTTGATGCCGATTTCCCGTCTGACCTTGCCATCGACCCGAACCGCCACTTTGCCGATCGACAGGGCGATGTCGGCACCGCTGACCGTCGGGAGGGGGGCCAGACCCGGTGAAAGCGACCGTGCCCATGCGGGCATGACACCAGCAAGACCAGCGCCAGCGCCGCCAAGGGCTGCGGCGCGCAGAAAGTCGCGTCGCATGAGTGCGGGTGAATTGAACATTTTCATTCCTTGCGAAGGGACGGCGAACAGATCGATCGGTCGAGGGCGTCACTGGACGCGTCGAGCTTCTCGCCTGCTTACAGTTTGTGGTGCTGATGCGGATTCACGGCTTGAACTTCACCCGATCTTAGCGCGCGGGGACGACCGTGAAATCGTGCGAGGTCGACGTTACGCGGCTCGCGGAGGTGGCGTGGCGAGCCTGGCAAGGTAACTGTGAGGCGATGTCTTAAGGGCCGACCGCGCGATCACAGAGGCACCGTTGAACGGCTCGTCGGGCGAGTTTGGCGCGGCCGCGATGGCGGTGCCCGTCGCGACGCAACACGACTTGGGATGATTCTTGTCGGTCTTCCCGCCCAACGATTGCTCGCCGCAATGCCCCTTGGCCATCATCTGGCTCTGGTGATCGGATGGCATTGCAGCCATCGCGCGCCCCGACTGAATGCCAAACGGCGCGAAGAACATCGCGAAGGCGATCAGGATCGAGAATAGCGGACGCTGGCTCACGCGCACCCAATGCGCCAGAAACGATTGTTTTTCAACGAGGTTGTGCATGTCCGCCCTCTTCGAGATCGAGAAGGATGGGGCAGTCCGGCCGATCGTCGCCGTTACAGCTGGCAGCGAGATGATCCAACGTTTCGCACATCCCGTTTAAAACCGAGATGCGATCGCGGAGTTCCGTCGCGCGCGCCAGAGCGAGGCGTTTTACGTCGGCGCTCGACCGGCTGCGGTCGACCCACAGTGCGAGCAGCGCGCGAATGTCGTCGATCGGAAATCCGAGGTCGCGGGCTCGGCCAATGAAGCGCAGCGTATGCACATCGCCGTCGTCATAATCACGATAGCCTGAGTCGCGTCGGGCCGCCTCGGGGATCAACCCGATTTTCTCGTAATGCCGGATCATCCTCTGACTAACCCCGGACGCCGAAGATATTTTCCCGATTTTCATATACGCACACCGCGCAGGCGGAGCGAATTGCCGATGACGGTGACCGAACTGAACGCCATTGCCGCTCCGGCAATGATTGGGCTGAGGAGCATTCCAAACAGGGGATAGAGCACGCCGGCCGCGATCGGAACGCCGGCGGCATTGAAGATGAAGGAGAAGAACAGGTTCTGGCGGATGTTGCGCATTACCGCGCGACTGAGGTGCCGAGCGCGCACGATCCCGCCAAGGTCGCCCTTGACCAAGGTCACCGCGGCGCTCTCCATCGCCACATCGGTGCCGGTGCCCATCGCGATCCCGACGTCGGCTGCTGCCAGGGCCGGGGCATCGTTGATACCGTCGCCGGCCATGGCGACTCGCCGTCCTTCGTTGCGGAGCTTCTCGACCATCGTCTGTTTCTGGTCGGGCAGGACGTCGGCAAAGATTTCGTCGATCCCGCCGATGCGACGGGCAACGGCTTCCGCCGTGCGTCGATTGTCACCTGTCATCATCACCACCCGGACGCCGCTCTTGCGAAGCGCGGCGACCGCTGCGGCGGCATTGTCCTTGATCGGATCCGCGACCACCAGCAATCCGCCGAGTTTTCCGTCAACCGACACCAACATCACGCCCTGGCCTTCGGCGCGGAGGGCGTCCGCTTCGGCCTCGAGCAGCGTCGTATCCACGCCCAAGTCGTCGAGCATCGGTTTGTTGCCAAGCACGACAGCGCGACCAGCAACCGTGCCGCTCACGCCTTTGCCAGTATGCGAGGCGAAATCGGTCGCATCGACGAGCGCGAGGCCGCGCTCCTCCGCGCCATCGACGATCGCCGCCGCCAGCGGATGCTCGCTACCCTTTTCGAGCGACGCGGCGAGTCTGAGTAAATACAATTCGTCGAAGGTGGGCGCAGCAACGACCTTGATCAGGCGCGGTTTGCCCATCGTCAGAGTCCCGGTCTTGTCGACGATCAGCGTGTCGATCTTCTCCATCAGCTCCAACGCTTCGGCATTCTTGACGAGGACACCAGCGCTGGCGCCGCGTCCGGTCCCGACCATGATCGACATCGGCGTCGCCAGGCCAAGCGCGCATGGGCAGGCGATGATCAGGACCGCAATGGCATTGACCAACGCGTGCGCAAAACGGGGCTCGGGGCCGACCAGCGACCACACGATGAAAGTAACGATTGAGGTCATCACGACTGCCGGCACGAACCAGGCCGAGACCTTGTCGGCCATCGCCTGGATCGGGGCGCGCGAGCGCTGGGCTTCGGCGACCATGCGGACGATCTGTGACAGCATTGTGTCGCGTCCGACGCGCTCGGCCCGCATCAGCAGCGCGCCGGTGCCGTTGACGGTTGCCCCGGTCAGCGGATCGCCCTCCGTCTTCTCGACCGGGACCGGCTCGCCCGAGATCATCGATTCATCGACCGAGCTCCGGCCTTCGGTAACGATGCCATCAACCGGCACTTTCTCGCCCGGACGGACACGCAGGATGTCGCCGACTTGCACCAGGTCGAGAGCGACGTCCTCGTCACGACTGTCCGTCACGCGGCGTGCGGTCTTTGGCGCGAGCCCAAGCAAGGCGCGGATCGCCTTTCCCGTCGCCGAGCGCGCGCGCAGTTCCAGCACCTGGCCCAGCAGGACCAACGTCGTGATCACCGCGGCGGCCTCGAGATAAACCGGAGCACGGCCGCCCATGGTGCGGATCGAAGCGGGGAATGCGGTTGGGAAGACTGTCGCCACAAGGCTGTAGCCATAGGCGACCCCCACTCCGAGCCCGATCAAAGTGAACATGTTGAGATTGCGGGATTTGAGCGATGCCCAGAAGCGCTCGAAGAACGGCCAGCCGCCCCATAGGACCACCGGTGTCGCCAGCGCGAGCTGCAGCCAGATTGAAATGCTTATAGGCACTAGTTGCCAACCGAAAATCTCCCCGCCCAAGGTCAGGATGACAAGTGGTAAAGAAAGCGCGGCGCTGATCCACAACCGGCAGCTCATGTCGATCAGTTCGGGGTTCGGCTGCTCATCGAGCGACGGTTCGAGCGGCTCAAGCGCCATACCGCAGATCGGGCAGCTACCCGGCCCCATCTGCCTGATCTGGGGATGCATCGGGCAGGTCCAGATCGTGCCTTGCGGGACGTCTTTTGGGCTGATCGCCGCTTGAGCAGCCGGACCATGTAGATAGCGATGCGGATCGGCGGTAAACTTGGTGAGGCATCCCGCGCTGCAGAAGTGGTGCTCGTGACCCTCAAACTCGACGTGATGAAGCGTCTTGGCCGGGTCGACCGTCATTCCACAGACCGGATCCTTTACCGTCATTCCCTTAAATCTCCGATGCCGCCGTGCGCGTGAACCTTTCGCAGGAAAACGCTATCGACCTTGACATCATGTCAGGGTCAAGCCCTTTCACGATTTGCGTCGTCGCCTCAGCATCAAATAGGCTGCGGGGATAATGAGCATCGAGAGGAGCGGAGCAGTGATCATGCCGCCGATCATCGGCGCGGCAATCCGGCTCATGACTTCGGAGCCGGTGCCGGTGCCGATGAGGATTGGAAACAAGCCAGCCAAGATCACGGCGACGGTCATCGCCTTCGGCCGGACGCGGAGCAAGGCGCCCTCGCGCACAGCAGCCCCGATGGCAGCGTCGTTCGCTTCCGGTCCGCGTTCGGCCAATGCATGTTTCAAATAGATCAGCATGACCACGCCGAACTCGGCTGACACGCCGGCGAGCGCGATGAACCCGACGCCGGTCGCGACCGACTGATTATAGCCGAGCAAGTACAACAACCAAAGCCCTCCGGTCAGCGCGAACGGCAGCGTGGCCATGATCAGCGCTGCTTCGTCGAGCCTTCGGAATGTCGCATAAAGCACCAGGAAGATGATCAGCAGCGTCGCCGGGACAACAATCTTCAGCCGTTCGATCGCGCGCTCGAGAAACTCGAACTGGCCGGTGTAGGTAACGCTGATCCCCGGCGGCAGCTTGACCTGTGCCGACACCACACGCTGGAGATCGCCGACTAACGCCGTGAGCGGTCGACCGCGCCCGTCGATATAGATCCACGTCACCGGCCGGCCATTCTCGCTGCGAAGCATGGGGGGGCCGTCGCTGACCCGGATATTGGCGAGGGTGCCGAGCGTGACCTGCTGGAGCGACGGGGTAATCACCGGCAGATTGCGCAATCCGTCGATGCTGTCGCGCAACTCGCGCGGATAGCGCACGCTGATTGGATAGCGCGCCAGCCCTTCGATCGTCTGGCCGACGGTTTCGCCGCCGATCGCGCCCGAGACGACCGACTGGACGTCAGCGACGTTCATGCCATAGCGCGCGGCCGCCGCGCGATCGATCCGCACGTCGATATAGCGACCGCCGGTGAGGCGCTCGGCGAGCGCCGAGCCAACTCCGGGCACCCCCTTGGCGAGCAGTTCGATCTGCCGCGCCACCTTGTCGATCTCCGCGAGGTTCGAACCCGCGACCTTGATGCCGATCGGGCTCTTGATGCCGGTCGAGAGCATGTCGATGCGATTGCGGATCGGCGGAATCCAAAAGTTGGCGAGGCCCGGCACTTTCACCGCACGATCAAGTTCCTCGATCAGCCGATCCTGGGTCATGCCGGGCCGCCATTGGTCCTTGGGTTTGAACCGGATGGTGGTTTCGAACATTTCGAGCGGAGCCGGATCGGTCGCGGTGTCGGCGCGCCCCGCCTTGCCGAACACGCTGTCGACCTCGGGCACGGTCTTGATCAGCCGGTCGGTCAGCTGCAGCAGACGCCCCGCCTGGGCGGTCGAAATGCCCGGCAGCGCCGATGGCATGTAAAGCAAGTCGCCCTCGTTCATCTGCGGAATGAACTCGCCGCCGAGCTGGCTGATCGGCCAGATGCTGGTGGCGAAGATGAGGGCCGCGATCACCAGCGCCTTTTTCGGTTGAGCAAGTACCCAGTCGAGCGCCGGGCGATAGATGCGGGTCAGCCAGCGGTTGATCGGATTGGAGTCCTCGGACGGAATCCGGCCGCGGATGAGGAAACCCATCAGCACCGGGATCAGCGTGATCGACAGGATCGCGGCAGCGCCCATCGCATAGGTCTTGGTGAAAGCGAGCGGCGCGAACAGCCGCCCTTCCTGGCCCTGAAGCGAAAAGATCGGAATGAACGAGAAAGTGATGATCAGCAGGCTGAGGAACAGGGCGGGGCCGACCTCGGCGGCGGCTTCGGTGATGATCGTCCATCGTTTGGCGGGCGCCAATGACCGGTCCAGATTATCGCGCGCCCAATGCTCGAGATGCTTGTGTGCATTCTCGATCATGACCACGGCCGCATCGACCATTGCCCCGACGGCGATGGCGATTCCGCCGAGCGACAGGATATTGGCGTTCAATCCCTGAATGCGCATGACGATGAACGCCATCAGGATGCCGAGCGGGAGCGTCAGGATAGCAACCAGCGCCGAGCGGACGTGCCACAGGAACAGGCCGCAGACGAGCGCGACCACGATGAACTCCTCGATCAGCTTGGACGTGAGGTTATCAACCGCTCGATCGATCAAACCCGAGCGATCGTAAGTGGTCACGACCTTGACGCCCGGCGGCAGACTCTTCTTGAGCTCGTCGAGCTTGGTGCGAACGCCGTCGATGACCTCGCGTGCGTTCTTGCCCTGGCGCATGACGATGACCCCGCCTGCGACTTCGCCTTCACCGTTCAATTCGGCCACTCCGCGACGCATGTCGGGGCCGATCTGGATGGTTGCGACATCGGCGAGCAGGATGGGGATACCGCCCGCCGCGGTCTTGAGGGGCACGGCGCGAAAGTCGTCGAGCGATGTCAGATAGCCGGAGGCGCGGACGATATATTCGGCTTCGGCCATTTCAATGACCGATCCGCCGGTTTCCTGATTGGTGCGCTTGAGCGCGTCTGTCACTTGCGCTTGCGTAACGCCATAAGAGACGAGTTTCTGGGGATCGAGCAGGACCTGATACTGCTTGACCATGCCGCCGATGCTGGCGACCTCGGCGACGCCGGGGACGGTCTTCAACTCATAGCGCAGAAACCAGTCCTGGATGCTGCGCAGCTGGGACAAATCGTGACGGCCAGACTTGTCGACCAGCGCATATTCGTAAATCCAGCCGACCCCGGTCGCGTCCGGGCCGAGCGACGCCTTGGCGCCTTCGGGCAGACGGCCTTGGACCTGGCTTAGATATTCGAGCACGCGGCTGCGCGCCCAATAGAGGTCGGTGCCATCCTCGAACAGGACATAGACGAAGCTGTCGCCGACGAAGGAATAGCCCCGCACGACCCGCGCGCCTGGCACCGACAGCATGGTTGTGGCCAGCGGATAGGTGACCTGATTCTCGACAATCTGCGGTGCCTGTCCCGGAAAGGTCGTTCGGACGATGACCTGGACATCGGACAGGTCGGGTAACGCATCAACCGGGGTCGTCCTGACAGCGCCAATACCGGTCACGACCAGCACAAATGCTGCGAGCAGGACGAGGTAGCGTGCCTTGACCGACGCCCGGATGATCGTAGCGATCAACGCCTTTCCCTTTGGGGAGTCATCGGCTGACCACCGATCGGACTCGGCTCAATGCCGCTCAGGCTTGCTTCGGAATCGAGCAGGAACTGTCCCGACGCGACGACCTTCTGACCCTGGGCAAGCCCCGCCAGGATCTGGGTTTTGCCGCCGCCTTCGCGACCAACTCGCACCTCGACCGGTCGGTAGCGCCCGCCGGCGACCGCGAGCATCACCAGGTCGCGTTTGCCGGTGCGGATCACCGCTTCGCTCGGCACCAAAAGGCCGCCACCAACATCGCCAGCAAGATGGACTGTCGCGAACATTCCGGGCCGTAATCGGTTGCCGCGATTGGGCAGCTCGATCCGCACTGTCAGCGTCCGGCTTTCCGCCTGTGCGGTCGGCAGGATAGCGATCACGCGTCCAAAGACGTTTTCCCCAGGGAAAGCGGTCAGCTCCACCCGGACGGACCGCCCCACCCGGATTCCCGAAGACTGTGCCTCGGGCACGGCGGCGTTGAGCCATACCGTGCCCAAGCCCGACACCTGTGCCAGCGTCTGTCCCGCTGACAAGGTCATGCCGCGTCGGACGTCGAGTGTCTGGATGACGCCGCCGATCGGGCTACGGATGGTCGTCGTGCCATCTCCACCAGTGCCGGAGGCGCCGAGCAGGCGAAGACGTTGCCGGGACGCAGCGATTAGTGCGGCGTCTCCGGTTCGCTGCACTGCTCGATACTCGGCTTGCGCGCCGCCCCATTCGGGAACGAGGACGTCAGCGAGGGGGGCTCCGGCCCCGATGATATCGCCCGGAGCCCGGTTATAGACGCGCTGGACAAAGCTGTTGGCGCGCGCCTGGACCACGGCGACGTTGCGTTGGTTGAAGTCGATCGTGCCGGTGACCGTCAGGTCGGATGCAATTACGCCGCTTTCGACGGTGGCGAGCCGGATGCCGAGATTCTGCCGCGCCGCCGGATCGACCGTGACGCCGGGCGGCCCACCTGGCGCACCGTTCTCGTCGGCATATTTGGGCTGAGTCTTCATCCCCATTGACGACAGGGAATCCGGGTTGTCGTAGCGCTCTTGCGGCACCATCGGGTCATACCAGTAAAGCACCTTGCGCCCGTCGGACGCTGAGCCGGCGACCGCGGATGTCGAAGGCGCCGTCAATCTTGCCACGCCATATCCGATGCCGCCGCTGGCGAGGATTGCAAGGATGATCGCTCGACCCAAGGGCGTGCGGGGGATGAAGTCGTTCGGTTTCATCGTGCCGCACCCCGATAGGTGAGCGTGAGCCGGGCCCCATCGATTTCGACCAGCGCCTCCCGGTCCAAGGTGGTCAGCGCCGCCTCAACGAGCGCAATGTGCGCATCGACGACATCGACCAGGCTCGCTCGCCCCGCGCCGTAACTGGCCGTCTCAAGTTCGACTCGTTCCCGGGCCAGTGGCTCGATCGTCGTTCGTGACCGCATCCATTGGTCCTGGTGCATGGCATGATCGGCTAGTCCCGCTTCGAGGTTCGCGACGAGTTCGCGACGTGCTGATTCGAGTTCCGCACCAACCTTGCCTGCTTCCGCTTGCCGGGCGGCGATCGTGGCGTTCTGGCGTCGCCGGCTGAAGAACGGCAAGCTGATCGTTACCCCTGCTGACACATAGTCGCCGAAGCGAGGATCGCGATGCTGATAGGCCGCCTCCACACCGAAGTCGGACTTCCGGTCGGCGTCGGCGAGTTGAACATCAGCTGCGGCTTGACCGATGCGCGCCGCGACGGGTGCAAGCACTGGGTTGAAATCAACCGAAGCCCGTAGACTCGGCTCATCCACCGTGAAATCGGGGACCGCGCCGACGACAATCGGGTCGGCATCGCCGGTCCACCTCGTGAGGACCGCGCGCGCTCGCCCGAACGCAGCAACCAGCTCGTCGCGCCGGTCGTCAATCTCGGCGAGTGATTGCCGGCCGGCCAGGGTTTGTCCCGGCCGGGCGTTGCCAGAGGCAACCGCGGCCGGCGTCGTTGCTACTAGCCGGTCGAGCTTCATACGCATGGTCTCGACTGCGGCAAGGCGCTTTTCCGAATAAGCGAGGTTGATCCAGGCGACGGCCGTCTCAACCTCGACATTGCGCGCTTCCACCACAATGCTTGCCGCCGCCACGGCGATGTCGGCGGCCGCGCGGGACCGCTGGGCTGTTCGCTTGGCGGGGTTGGGAATCTCTTGCGAGATGCCGACGCGCACCCAGGTAAAGGCGTCGCGGGAAGGCTGGAAGGCGAGCGGTCCGGATATTGGAAAGCTCTCGACACCGAGCGAGAGCTTGGGATCAGGAAGCGCTCCGGCAGCGCTCTGAGCCGCTCGACTCGCGGTGTCGCCCAAAGCCCTTGCCCGGAGCGACGGTGCATTAGCTTGCGCACGAGAAATCGCTTCCTCGAACGTTAGCGGATCAGCTCGCGCTTGCGACGCAGTGTTGGCGCTGGCGAGCAGCAGCGCGCCCAACAGGGCGGTGCCGAACATTTTGCTTGCCGCAAACGGCACCGTAAAAGCGACTCGAAAATATGTCATTCTGGTGATCCTCAATCTGAGCACTTCCGTCGATGTCGCCACCGCTTGCGATAGCGACCAGACGGAGTCCGGGCGTCAGATCAGGAAACTGGGCGGATCCGGCTCCGGGCCGTAGGTCCGGCCCCAAAGGCGCGCCGCCAGTGGCAGCGCAGCCTTCATAGGGCCGACCAACAGCAACGGAATGTTTTGCGCTACAGGCTCGATCAAAGCTGCAGGCGCGCAGCCCATCGCCGCTATGCATTGCAGTGTCATCTTCTTACACGGCGATTTTCCAGGTGCAGGGAGGTTGACCATCTCGTTGCAGCCCACGCTCGCCCCCGTCGCTTGCAATGGTCCGGAGTTAATCGGCGCGGGAGCCATAGCGCTCGCCACTGATTGACCTAACAAGCCAGTCAACGCCGCCAGCAACAGGCAAATGTGAATGATCCGTGTCACAGCGAGCAAACTATACCCAGGGCAGGTTAAGTCAATTGAAGACTCCTGCGCGACTCCACGCTTCGGCCCCACATATGGCGGCTTTTGGAAGAGCAGCAATTGAGCCGTAACGAGAATCGGGAGCGCAATTCGGACGCGCGCTTATTGTCCGCAATGGGTGGAAATCGGACATTAGAGAAAGGGCCGGCGGATCGCTCCACCGGCCCTTCATTGTCAGTGGCCTGAATGATCCTCTTACTGGCCCCGTTCACCACGCTCGACCGGAGCCGGCGGCGGCGGCGGAGGTGGCGGCGGAAGCGGCTCGGGCATCGGAGCCACCACAACCGGAGGAGGCGGCGGCGGTGCCATCATCGGCTCGGGCGGCGGCGGCGGCGAAGCGCGGCCACCGAAGCGGTAACCGGCGCGGACGCCCCAACCCATGACGTCACCAACATCGACCCATGCGGAAAGCAATGGGCCTCCGCCGGCGCCACCGGCAAGTCCGCCCTCGATCCGGCCCCAAGTGCCACGGCCCTGGCCGTTCAACGTATCGAACAAGGCGCCACTGCCAACCCAAGTGCGGCTGTCGCCCTTAAACTCGTGGAGCAGCTTGGCATCGATGAACGGGCCGAGGTTACCAGCCCAGGTGAGACGCGCGCCGATCCGCCCGCGGGTGCTGTTCACTCGACCATTGCCGAATGAAATCAGACCGGCGTTGAAATCGTCGATCTTGACTCGGACAAAGGATAGTCCGGCGTTGAGATCGAGCATTGATCCGAACGCTGGAGAGCGCCAGCCGATTTCGCCATCGACGCCAGTGCTCTTGACCTTGGGTTTGACGCGGTCGGCAATCAGCGGATTATCGAAGCGCAGCTTGTTGGCGTCATATTTTACGAGCAGCGCGCCGTACAGTCCGGTGGCCATTCCATATTCGGCATAAGCACCAATATTATAGCCTTGCGCATTGAGGTCGCTGCCCGACGCCAGATTGGCCTTCGAATGAGCATAACCCCCCGTCAACCCGAATTCGAGATTGTCGCTTGGGCGATAGCCGACGTCGAGCTGAAGGCCATAGCGCTTGGTCTTGAGCCGATCGCTGTAAGTCAGCGGAGTGCTAAACACCGTCCTTGTGCGGTTGGTATCGCCCGCGCGGTCTTCACTCAAATAGGCTTGGCCGCAAATGCTGAGCGGCGACCTGCCCACAAGACCGAAATCGTTGCGCCTGGCAGCTGCGCAGGATTGATGCGCATCACCCGACTGGTGCCACAGTTCGCCAGCGAACTGGCCTAACGTTGCAAAATCGAAAATCACTTCGTCGGGAGTTGAGATCAAGAACGTATCGCCGCCGCTTTGCAGCCGCGGCAGAACCTGTTCCTTGATCCGGTGAACCGCGGCTTCGAAGCCTTCCTGCTTGGACGAGGCGGCATCGCCGGTCGCGTTCTGGCGCGCGGTGAGCCGGTCCATGGCGCCATCACCACCAGTGCGTGGCGGCATTGGCGGCGGGACTTTAAGATCGTCGACGGGCGGAAATTGTTCGCCGCCGACGGAATCATTGGACGACGCCGGCTGTGCAGCGCCACCCTTCATCGGCTTGGCGACGCCAAAGCTTGGCCGTCCGCCGCCGACTCCGCCATGCTTACCGAATGCGCTCATACAACCCCTGCCATCGCGGTTCCCGTCGACCAACGCGTGGTGAATAGGGTGGAAACCCTTCAAATTCGCTAATGTAGACGGCAGTGGCGGAAGACCAAAGGTCCGCCGCGGGTAATCAGACCTCGACATTCTCCGCGAGCACGGTCAGGCCATTGTCGCCGACTTCGGCAAAGCCGCCGGTGACCGCGATCTTCTCAGGCTGGGCGCCGGCGCTGCGATAGACCGCGATCTCGCCATTCTTGAGCGTCGTCATATAGGGCGCGTGGCCGGCCATGATGCCGCTGTCGCCCTCGCTGCCCGGGACAACCACCATATAGACGTCCTCGGACATGATCTGGCGGTCGGGGGTGACCAGTTCGAAGTGCAGATCGGCCATATTCTATCCTTCCAGCGCGACGTCGAACGCGCTCGCCGCGGTGTCGAACTTGTCCCTGCATCCGCGATTGCAGAAGCCGACGACCTTGCCTTTATAAAGCGTCAGGCTGTCAGCGCTGACCGGATCACCGGACCACGGGCAAACGTCATTGACGCAATCTTCGAGACGGAGCGTGTCGGCCATATCTTAGGCGTCCTGCGCCATCTTTTCGGCCTTGGCGACCGCTTCGTCGATTCCGCCGACCATGTAGAAGGCGCTTTCCGGAAGATGGTCATACTCGCCATTGACGACCGCCTTGAACGATTTCACCGTGTCTTCAACCTGGACGAATTTGCCGGGGATGCCGGTGAATACTTCGGCGACGTGGAACGGCTGGCTGAGGAACTTCTGGATCTTGCGCGCTCGGCTGACCGACAGCTTATCCTCTTCGCTGAGTTCGTCCATTCCGAGGATGGCGATGATGTCTTGGAGACTCTTGTAGCGCTGAAGCGTTTCCTGGACCGCTCGAGCGACTTCATAATGCTCCTGACCGACGACCGCCGGGGTCAGCACCCGGCTGGTCGAATCGAGCGGATCGACCGCCGGATAAATCCCGAGCTCGGAGATGGCGCGGTTCAGCGTGGTGGTCGCGTCCAAGTGGGCGAAGGACGTTGCCGGCGCCGGATCGGTGAGATCGTCGGCGGGAACGTAGATCGCCTGGACAGAGGTGATCGAGCCCTTGTTGGTCGAGGTGATCCGTTCCTGAAGCGCCCCCATGTCGGTGGCAAGAGTCGGCTGGTAGCCGACCGCCGAAGGAATGCGGCCAAGGAGCGCCGACACTTCCGAGCCCGCCTGGGTGAAGCGGAAAATATTGTCGATGAAGAACAACACGTCCTGCCCCTCGACGTCGCGGAAATATTCGGCCTGGGCGAGGCCCGACAAAGCGACCCGCGCGCGCGCTCCTGGCGGCTCGTTCATCTGTCCGAAGACGAGCGCGACCTTGGAGCCTTCGGGCGTCGGATTGCCGTCCTTGTCCTTGGCGATGACCCCGGCGTCGAGGAATTCGTGATACAGATCATTGCCCTCGCGGGTGCGCTCGCCGACGCCGGCGAACACCGACACGCCGCCGTGGCCCTTGGCGATATTGTTGATCAGTTCCTGGATGAGAACGGTCTTGCCGACCCCGGCGCCGCCGAACAGGCCGATCTTGCCGCCCTTTGCGTAAGGCGCGAGCAGATCGATGACCTTGATTCCGGTGACGAGGATCGCGGCATCGGTCGATTGGTCGACAAATGGCGGGGCGTCGGCGTGGATCGAGGAGAACATGTCGCTGCCGATCGGACCGCGCTCGTCGATCGGCTCACCGACGACGTTCATGATCCGGCCCAACGTCATCGGGCCGACCGGGACCTGGATCTGGTGGCCGGTCGACCGCACCGGCTGACCGCGGGTCAGGCCCTCGGTCGAATCCATGGCGATGGTGCGGACGACATTCTCGCCGAGATGCTGGGCGACTTCGAGGACCAGGCGATTGCCCTGATTCTCGGTTTCGAGCGCCGACAGGATGGCGGGCAAATTGCCGTCGAACGCGACGTCGACAACGGCGCCGATGATCTGCGCGACGCGCCCGGTGGCGTTGCTGGTCGCGGCCGTGTCCTTGGTCGAGGCTGATTTCGGCGCTGCAGCCTTCTTCGGTGCGGCGGCCTTCTTGGTCTTCGTTGCGGCGGTAGCCATGTCTTCTGTCCTCAACTTGCGTGCGGGTTAGAGCGCCTCAGCGCCCGAGATGATTTCGACGAGTTCGGTGGTGATCGCGGCCTGGCGCTGGCGGTTGTAGATGATCGCCAGCTTCTTGATCATGTCGCCTGCGTTGCGCGTTGCATTGTCCATCGCGGTCATCTGGCTGCCGAAAAAGCCGGCCTGATTTTCGAGCAAGGCGCGATAGATTTGGATGGCGATGTTGCGCGGCAGAAGGTCGGCGAGGATTTCCTCCTCATCGGGCTCATATTCGACCGCGGCGAGCGAGGCCGGGGCCGCGCTTTTGACATTGTCCTGAGCGTCGAGCCTGACCGGGATGATCTGGTCGACGACCGGTTCCTGAACCAGGGTCGAGCGGAAATGGGCGTAAGCGAGGTGAACGACGTCGATGCCGTTGGTCGAGTAACGATCGACGATGTCCTTGGCGATCGCCTGGGCATGGGCGTAGGTCGGGGCCTTCATCTCGCTGGTGTCATATTGGGCGACGATGGCCTTGGGGTAAAAGCGCTGGATGACCGGGCGGCCCTTGCGGCCGACAATGTAGAATAGCACCGTCTTGCCCGCCCCCTCGAGCTGTTCGGCGGTTTTGCGCGCGGCGCGGACGATGTTCGAATTGAACGCGCCGGCGAGGCCGCGGTCGCTGGTCGCGACGATGATCAAATGGGTCTGGTCCTTGCCGGTGCCAGCGAGCAATTTGGGCGCCTGCGGGCCGGCCGCGACCTTGGCCGCGAGGCTCGCGACAACCTCGGTCATGCGGCTGGAGTAAGGCCGCGAGGCAAGCGCGTTCTGCTGGGCGCGACGAAGCTTCGACGCCGCAACCATGTTGAGCGCCTTGGTGATCTTCTGGGTCGACTTGACCGAGTTGATCCGCATCTTGAGGGCTTTAAGACTTGCCATTCTTACCCTTGTTTACCGGCGGAGGCCGGTATCCAGTCCCAATCAAAAATCGGCGCGGAGCGCCGCCTGGACCCCGGCCTTCGCCGAGGCACATCCAAATTTATGCAAATTGCTTGCCGAACGCGGTCAGGGCGTCCTTCAATTCCTTGGCGGTGTCGTCGTCGAGTACCTTGGTGTCGCGAATTTTTTTGAGGATCTTGGGCTTGTCCGAGCGCAGGAAGCTGAGCAAAGCCGCCTCGTAGCGGACAACGTCCTTGGTCTCGACGGCATCGATGAAGCCCTGGGTGCCGGCGAAGATCGAGGCGACCTGTTCCTCTATCGGCATCGGCTGGTACTGCGGCTGCTTGAGCAATTCGGTCAGCCGGGCGCCGCGCGCGAGTAGCTTCTGGGTCGAGGCGTCGAGGTCGCTGCCGAACTGGGCGAAGGCGGCCATTTCGCGATATTGGGCGAGCTCGAGCTTGATTGAGCCGGCGACCTTTTTCATCGCCTTGGTCTGGGCCGCCGAGCCGACGCGGCTGACCGACAGGCCGACGTTAATGGCCGGGCGGATGCCCTGGTAGAACAAATCGGTTTCAAGGAAAATCTGGCCGTCGGTGATCGAAATCACGTTGGTCGGAATGTAGGCCGAGACGTCGCCGGCCTGGGTTTCGATGATCGGCAAAGCGGTCAGCGATCCGCCGCCATTGGCGTCGTTCATCTTGGCGGCGCGCTCGAGCAGCCGTGAGTGAAGATAGAACACGTCGCCGGGGTAAGCTTCGCGGCCCGGCGGACGGCGCAGCAGCAGCGACATCTGGCGGTAGGCGACGGCCTGCTTCGACAGATCGTCATAAACGATGACCGCGTGCATGCCGTTGTCACGGAAAAATTCGCCCATTGCGCAGCCGGTGTAGGGCGCGAGGAATTGCAGCGGGGCGGGTTCCGATGCGGTCGCCGCGACGACGATGGTATAGTCCATCGCGCCATTTTCCTCGAGCGCGCGGACGATCTGGGCGACGGTCGACCGCTTCTGGCCGATGGCGACGTAGATGCAGTAAAGCTTCTGCTTTTCGTCGTCGCTTTGGTTGGCGGTCTTCTGATTGATGAACGTGTCGAGCGCGACCGCGGTCTTGCCGGTCTGGCGATCACCGATGATCAATTCGCGCTGGCCGCGGCCCACGGGGACAAGCGCGTCGAGCGCCTTGAGGCCGGTCTGGACCGGTTCGTAGACCGACTGGCGCGGAATGATGCCCGGCGCCTTGACCTCGACCCGGGCGCGTTTGACGTCCTTGAGCGGGCCTTTGCCGTCGATCGGATTGCCAAGGCCGTCGACCACTCGGCCGAGCAGACCCTTGCCGACCGGAACGTCGACGATCGAGCCGGTGCGCTTGACCGTCGAGCCTTCCGAAATCTCGGCGTCCGAGCCGAAGATGACGACGCCGACGTTATCGGCTTCGAGGTTGAGGGCCATGCCTTTGGTGCCATTGTGGAATTCGACCATTTCGCCGGCCTGGACATTGTCGAGGCCGTAGATGCGGGCGATGCCGTCGCCGACCGACAGCACGGTGCCGACTTCGGACACTTCGGCGTCGGCGTCGAAATTCGCGATCTGGTCGCGGATGACGCGGGAAATTTCAGCGGCGCGGATATCCATTGGTCAGCTTAGCCTTTCATCGCGAATGCGAGACGATTGAGTTTGGTGCGGATCGAAGCGTCGATTTGCTGGCTTCCCAGCTTGACGACGATCCCACCCAGAATGTCGGGGTCGATAATCGATGTGATGGTGACATCGCGGCCGGCGCGGACGCGCAGCTGCTTCGATAATTGCTTGAGCTGGGTATCGCTGAGCGCGTGAGTGGAGACAACCTCAGCGGTGGTTTCGCCGCGATGGTCGGTCGACAGGCGGCGGAACGCAGCGATCACCGGCTTGAGCTGGTTCTTGCGGCCATTGCCGGCGAGAACGGCGAGGAACCGCGCCGTCAGGGGATCGAGCTTGAGCTTCGGAGCGATCGCCGCAAACGCCTTGCCGGCGTTGTCGCGCGAGACCAAAGGGCTCGTCACGAAGTCCGCGAATTCGGCCAAATCGTTCAATGTCTGGCCCAGCGCATCAAGGCTTTGGCCGACCGATTCGATCGCCTTATTGTCGCGGGCAAGGTCGAACAGAGCTGAGGCGTAGCGCCCTGCTAAGCTGGCCTGAATGCCGCCGGATGTCTCCACGCGCTCAAAGCTCCAGAAC
>JACDEB010000025.1 GCA_013816595.1 Sphingomonas sp.
CCTCGGGATCGAGATGGCCGATCCCAACTTCGTCGAAACGACTTTGACCGCGCTGCGCACCGAAATCACACAACTGTATCGCTGACTTGCGCCGTCGGATTGAGCCTACCCCGCCATCCTTTTCGCCCCTAGCCCCGCGACCATCTGGTTGGCGCGTTCGTAGGGTAATGGACGCCCGAACAGATAGCCCTGGATGATGTCGCAGCCAAGATCGCGCATGCGCTCGAAATCCTCGGCGGTTTCGACGCCTTCGGCAGTGACGGTCATGCGGAAGCTTTGAGCGAGCTGAACGATCGACTGGATGATCGCGACATTTTCCGGCCGGGTGCCGGCTTCGCGGACGAAGCTGCCGTCGATCTTCAATTTGTGGAACACGGCCTTGTTCAAATAGCCGATCGAGGAATAGCCGGTGCCGAAATCGTCGAGCGCAATGCCGACGCCGAGCGCGCGCAGGCGCTTCAATACGTCGAGCGTCTGGCCGCTGTCGCCAAGGAACACGCCTTCGGTGACTTCAAGTTCGATGCGGTTGCCCGGCACCTTGTGGCGGGTCAGCGCTTCGGACACCATGTTAGGCAGAGCGGGCAGACTGATCTGCTTGGGGCTGATATTGATCGCCACGGTGATCGGTTCGGGCCAGGTGGCGGCGGCGCGCACCGCTTCCTCGATCACCCAGCCGCCGATCGCGGTCATCAGGCCCGCTTCCTCGGCCACGGGGATGAAATCATTGGGCGGGACGAGACCGCGTTGCGGGTGGTTCCAGCGGATCAGCGCTTCGAAGCCGACCAGTTTCTGGGTCTTGGCGTCGATCAGCGGCTGGTAAAGCAAATGGAACTGCTTGGCCGCAATCGCCTGGCGCAAATCGGTTTCGAGCCGGACTCGATCATCCTGCTCGGACTGGAGTTCGGTCGAGAAATAGCGCGCCATGCCGCGACCGGAGTCCTTGGCTTGATAGAGCGCGAGATCGGCCTTGAGGATGAGATCGTCGACGGTCGCGCCGTCGATCGGCCCGAACGCGCCGCCAATCGAAACGCCGATGCGGATTTCGGTCTGGTCGATCTGATAGGGTTCCTTGATCGAGGCAATGATCCGATCGCCCAATTGCTCGACCTTCTGACGGCTTTGACCATCGGTGATGACGATCGCGAATTCATCCCCGCCCATGCGCCCGACATATCCGTCGGGCCCGACCTGGTCGACCAGGCGCTTGGCCACCGCGCGGAGCACTGCATCGCCCTTGGGATGACCAAAAGTGTCGTTGACCGGTTTGAACCCGTCGAGATCGAGGAACATGATCGCGCACGGCACATTGCTGGTCGTCGCGACCCGCAGCGCATCGCCAAGCAATTGCCGTACCCGGCCGCGATTGGGCAGTCCGGACAGCACATCGACATTGGCGAGATGGGTCAGCCGTTCCTGCGTCTGGCGGACTTCGGTGATGTCCGAACCGACTCCGCGGAAGCCCTCGAAGCGGCCGGCGGTATCGATAATCGGGTCGCCGGCAATCGAAATCCAGCGCGGACCGCGCGGAGTCTTGAGCTCCATTTCGAGCGAATTGAACGCCTGTTTTTCAAGCAAGAGCCGGCCCAGTTCGGCATTGCCGCCGAGAATCGAGGGCATGGAATGGCCGACCAGCTGGCTTCCGGTGCGGCCGAGCAAAGCGCACATCCGGGTCGAGATGTAGGTCACTCGATTTTCGGCATCGACCTGCCACAGCCAGCCGACCCCGCGCTGCTCATATTCCTGCAGGAGCAGGCTCGCGCCCTCGCTCTGGCTGCCAGCATCGGCATTGGTCTCGAGCTGGCCAAAGGCCCAGCGGGCGACGGTCAGGACGCCGAAGATCGACACCCCGAGCGTGAACAGGATCGACAGCATATGCTGGAACGGAACGGTATTACGGCCCATCAACAGGGCCCCGCAAACGCCAAGCGTGAAGGCAACCATCCACGCGGTCACGCACGGCGGGATGACCACCAGACCGAGCGCGCCAATGCCGAGGCCGGCCATGATTGAGGCGGCGATGACCTGGGTCCCGGCGTCGAGGGTGTGAAACAGGAATAACGGCAAGCTGAGCCAGACCAAGGCGCGAACCGCGACCTCGCCGACCAATTGCCAGGTCGGAACCCGGCGCCCCGATCGGCCGACGCACGATACCGACTGGGTCCGGGCAAGCTGCAATGCGGCCAGATTGACCACTCCGACCGCCACCACCCACGGCAGGATCAGGGTCGAGGACACGGTCTGCCACAAAGTGACCGCCATCATCGCCGCGCCAACGATATTGGCGGCGGCGAAGAACGGCGCGAGGTGGGCGCGCGAAATCAGCTGGACGTCGCGCAAGGGCGAGCTTTCCGAATCGGCATCGCGAGCCGTCACTCCGGCCGATTCACCGCCGGGAAGTCGCGCCGAAATCAGGCGCTTATATCGATCTGGTGCTTCGTACATCCCTCGCCTGCCCAATTTTCACGGTCAGTCATAGGCAAAGAGCGTTTAAGCCGGGTTAAGGACCGGACACGGCGACTGGCCCAGTCGCTGCTCGCATTCACCGCCGCCGCCCCTTATATCCCCGACCAGTATGGCGACCGACAGCGCGAATATTGGCCGGGAAGCGAGCGTGCGTCAGCGCGGGCAGAAGTCCGATCTGTCCGCCAATCAGTCGCTAGCAGCACCGATCGCCCGCGGAATCGGGCTCGACCGGCCGTTTTTCGACGACAAGAACCGCGCCTTCTGGGTGCTCCAGTCGATTGGCTGGGCCGGCTATTTCGCGCTTCGTTCGCTGACCGGCTTCGCCAATTCGATGGGCTGGATGTGGCTTGTCCACACCCTGCTCCTGACCGCTACCGGCTATTCGCTGACCTTGCTCCTGGCGACCTTGTTCCGGCGGCTGATCCGGATGCGCCCGATACTGACCTTGATCCTGTCGCTAGCGGTGGTGGTGCTTGCCGCCGGCGCGTTTTCGGTGATTGAGACGTGGAGCTATGCGACGTTCCTCAAGCCGCAGTCCAAGCCGGTCGGGGTCGAATATCTGGGCGCGATCCTGCTCAATTTCGCGCTGCTCGCGGCCTGGTCCGCGCTCTACTATGGGATCAATTATTTCCTCCTTCTGGAAGACGAGATTGACCAGCGCGAGCGGCTCGAAAGCCAGGCCTCGATCGCTCAGCTAGCGATGCTTCGCTACCAGCTCAACCCGCATTTCCTGTTCAACACGCTTAATTCGATCTCGACCCTGGTGCTGCTCAAACAGACCGAACGGGCCAATGCGATGCTTGCGCGACTGTCGAGCTTTCTGCGCTACACCTTGGCCAATGAGCCGACCGCTCAGGTGACTCTGGCGCAGGAGGTCGAGACGCTCAAACTCTACCTCGAAATCGAGAAGATGCGCTTCGAGGAGCGGCTGCGGCCCCATTTCAAGATCGAATCGGAGACGATCGGAGCGAGGCTGCCGAGCCTATTGCTCCAGCCCCTGATGGAAAATGCGATCAAATATGCGGTCACCCCACGCGAAAATGGTGCCGATATCTGGCTTACCGCCACGCACACCGGCCCGCGCGTCCGGATCGAGGTTGCCGACAATGGCGCCGGCGGAGCGGTCGAGATCGCGGCCAGCCCGTCAACCGGCGTCGGACTGGCCAATATCCGCGACCGATTGTCGCAAGCTTATGGCGAAAACCATCGATTTGAGGCGCGGCCGAACGATCGCGGTGGTTTCAGCGTTATAATCGAGATACCCTATGAAACGGGAGACAGAGGCGAATGACCATCAGGACCATCTTGGTCGACGACGAACCGCTGGCGACGCAAGGGCTGCAGCTGCGGCTCCAGGCGCATGATGACGTCGAAGTGGTGGCGACCGCCGCCAATGGCCGCGAAGCCATTCGCCAGGTCAAGACCCACAAGCCCGACCTCGTCTTCCTCGATATCCAGATGCCCGGTTTCGACGGCTTTTCGGTCATTCAGGGCCTGATGGACGTCGAGCCGCCATTGTTCGTGTTCGTCACCGCGTACGGCGACCACGCACTGCGCGCATTCGATGCCGATGCAGTCGATTATCTGATGAAGCCGGTCGACGAGGACCGCCTCGCCGAGACGCTCGACCGGGTGCGCCAGCGATTGTCCGAAAAGCGCAGCGCGGGCGAGGCCGAGCGGCTGATGGAAGCGCTGACCGAACATGCCCCCGAAGCGGCCGAGGAAATCAGCGACGCGAGCCCCGAGGGCCCGGCCGCCAACCGCTATGAGAAGATGATCAACATCAAGGACCAGGGGCAGATTTTCCGGGTCGACGTCGACACCATCGAGCGGATCGATGCCGCCGGCGATTACATGTGCATCCAGACCGGCGACAACACGCTGATCCTGCGCGAGACGATGAAGGACCTCGAAAAACGCCTCGACCCGCGCCGGTTCCAGCGGGTCCACCGCTCGACCATCGTCAACCTCGATCTTGTCCGGCAGGTCAAACCGCACACCAATGGCGAATGTTTCCTGGTGCTCGATTCAGGAACCCAGATCAAAGTATCGCGGTCGTACCGGGATGTGGTGGCGCGGTTCGTTCATTGAGCCTTTATCGGCGTCCCACCGAGCGTTCCTATTCGGGAGTTCTTGATCATGGTTTGCACTCCGCCACATTCCGTGTCGCACTTTCTGTTCATCGCCGCTGCATTTGGCGCTGCCGGTACCGCCAACGCAGCGCAGGATATCGGGAAAAAGGCGTGCGCTCACGAAGCCAAGCAACTTTGCCCGGCGGAGATGAAGTCGTTCAGCCGAACGCGGGTGGAAGCTTGCATGATCGCCAAGATCGACCAGACTTCCGCGATCTGTCACTCCGCGATGCTGCGCATCAAGGCTGAGCGCGAAGCGGCCGGCAAACACTAGCATTCGAGCGTTGCAGGCGATCACCCGATGAGCGCGGACCTGCTGCCCGGCGCAAGTCCGCGCACCTGGATCGGGTTTGTCATCATGTGCCTCGGCATGTTCATGGCGATCCTCGATATTCAGATCGTCGCAACCTCCCTCCCGACGATCCAAAAGGCGCTCGGCTTCGCTCCCGACCAGCTGTTGTGGGTGCAGACCGCTTATCTGACCGCCGAAATCGTCGCGATACCGCTGACCGGTTATTTCACGAGCGTTCTTGGCATGCGCTGGCTGTTTGTCGTGGCCGTTAGCGTGTTCACTGTGGCCTCCGCTGGCTGTGCCCAAAGTCACAACTTCGAGACATTGATCGCGTGGCGAGTTCTTCAGGGATTTGCGGGCGGAACGTTGATTCCCGCGGTCTTTTCAGCGGTCTTCCTGCTGTTCCCGCTACGGTTTCAAGGTCTGGCGACAACCATCGCGGGGGTTGCCGCGGTGCTCGCGCCTACGGTCGGGCCGATCGTCGGCGGGTGGATCACCCAAAGCTGGTCGTGGCATTGGTTATTCCGGATCAACATCGTGCCTGGAATCCTTGCAGCGCTCGGTGGAGTGGTGATGCTTCGGGGCGAACGGACCAATCAGCGCAACCCGCGCTCGTTCGACCCGTTGGCGCTGGTCGCGCTGGCCGCTTCGCTGATATCGTTCGAGATCGCCCTCAAGGACGCTCCCGGTCTTGGCTGGAGCGCGCCGCGAGTCTCATTACTGCTGGGGTCGAGTTTGGTTTGCGGTGCCTATTTCGTCGCCAAGACATTACGCTCCGCGTGGCCGCTGGTCGAACTCAAATGTTTCGCTGATCGAAACTTCACCATCGGCTGCGCGCTCAGCTTCGTGCTCGGCATCGGTTTGTTCGGCTCTACCTACCTCATGCCGTTTTTCCTTGGCTTCGTGCGCGAGCATGATGCGCTGCAAATCGGCGAGATCATGCTTGTAACGGGAATCGCGCAACTCGCCGCTGCGCCGGTAGCGGTGGTTCTTGAGCGCAAGGTCGATGTGCGCTTACTAACCTTGGCCGGATTTGCGCTGTTCGGAGCGGGATTGTTGCTCAGCACGCAGCAGACTCCGAGCACCGATGCGGCGGGCATGTTTCTGCCGCAAATCCTGCGCGGTGCCGCGATCATGTTCTGTCTTGTTCCACCGACACGGCTTGCACTGGGCCAGTTGTCTGAACGCCGCGTCGCGGACGGCAGTGGACTGTTCAATTTGATGCGAAATCTGGGCGGAGCCGTGGGGCTGGCGTTGATTGATACGATTATCTTCAGCCGTAGTTCGACGCATGCGGCCAACCTCGTCACCCAATTGCGCGATGGCAACGTCAGCACGGCCATCGCGATCGGGATTCCGCGCCAAGCCTTTGTCGAGCAACTTGGTCAGCCGCCCGACGAATTTACCCAGGAAATGATCCGTCCACTGGTCGAAAAGGCCGCATTGGTTCACGCAATCAATGACGCGTGGCTGGTGATCGGATTGTGCACGGCTGTCGCGGTCCTGCTGTTGGTATTCGTGCGCAAACTGCCTCGGCAGCCTGCGTCGAAGCAATAGGAGGCTCGCCTTGGGCGATTGCTCGACGTGGCGTCAGGCGCCGCCCGCGGCGGGCAGGCTGACGGTGACGGTGGTTCCAACCCCGACTTTGCTGTCGATGGCGAGGCTTCCGCGGTGGCGCTCGACGATATGCTTGACGATGGCGAGGCCGAGCCCGGTGCCGCCGCTTTCGCGGCTGCGGGCTTCATCAACGCGATAGAAACGTTCGGTCACACGCGGCAAATGGGCGCGGGAAATGCCGGGGCCGTGATCGATCACCGATGCTTCGACCCGGCTGCCGGCGGCCTTGAGTTTGACCTCGATACAGGCGCCGGGCTTGTCGCAGCCGTAGCGCAAGGCGTTGCTGACCAAATTGTCGAACAATTGCACGAGCTGACCGCGGTCGCCGCGGACCTTGGGCAATGTCTTTGGCGCATCAATCGTGATGTCGCATTTCTTCTTGCCGCGAGCGACGGAGGCATTGGCGATCGCGTCCTGCGCCACCTTGCCCAAGTCGAGCAGCTCTTCGGGCGCGACGAAGCGGTCGGCCTCGATCCGCGACAGGCTCATCAAATCCTCGACAATGCGCAGCATCCGCCCGGCCTCGTCGCGGACGGTGCGGCCAAAGGTGGCGATGGTTTCCGGCGGAAGTCCGGGATCGTCGGCCAGGGTTTCGGCATAGCCGAGCACCGCCGACAGCGGAGTGCGTAATTCGTGGCTGGCATTGGCGACGAAATCGACGCGCATTTTTTCCGCCGACAGATTGTCGGAGCGGTCGATCAACCGGACGAACACGGTGCCGAGGTCGAGCGCCCGGACCGCGACCCGCCACGGCCGGCCGAAATCGCCAATCCCGGCAACGTCGAGATCGCCCGGGTGGCCCGACAGAATATGTTCGAGAAGTTCGGGCTGGCGAACCGCAAGCCGGATATCGCGGCCTTCGATCGACTGGCCGAGCAATTCGCGCGCCGCGGGATTGGCGACGCTGATCGTCAGGCCTTCGATCACCAGCGCCGGTTCATCGAGCGCATCGACGAGCGAACGCTGGTTGAGATCATGATCGGCCATTGGTTGCGCCTTAGCCGATTGCACCGGACGAGAAGAAGCCCCCCATCCGAAGACGGGGGGCTGCCTTTCGAGCCGAAGGGGGAGGAAAGGACCGAAAGGCATTCAGTCCGGCCATGTCCTAGAAATCGACCTGAGCCCGGACGCCGAAGGTATCGACGCCATATTTACGCTTGTCGGCGGGGGTCGTGGTGCCGACCGGGAAGATGCCCAGAGTCGGCGGCGGCCCGAGGGTCGCAACGCTTGCCCGAGGTCCGCCGGTCTCTTCGAGATGGCTGTACTGGGCCATGAAGCGGACGTAATCGGCCGGGTTCCAGATCAGGCTCGCCTGATAGCCAAGCTGCTTGCCGCCATTGACGTAAAAAGGTGCGGAAACCGATGCCGATGCACCGTCGACGCGGTCCTTGAGGTTGAGATAGTCGAGCCGGGCATTGACCTGGAATGCACCCCAGCCGCCTTCATTGAAGGGATGGAGCACCTTTGTCCGGTTCCAGCTGCCGCCCTTGTAAGCGCGGGTTTCGCCGGTCAGATAATAGCCGACTTCGGCATAGCCGCCAAAGAAGCTGGGGCTGCCGTTATAGGGCGTTCCGACGATTGTCTCGTTGCTGTCCAGTTGGGCATTGACCGCCGCCAGTTCCGCCGCGGAATAGGTTCCGCGGACCCACACTTTCTGGGCTTCGGCAGCGAAATGAAGGCTCTTGTGAACCGTCGCCAATTCGACGCCGACGACATCATCGCCCTTGGACGCGATGGTGCCGGTGTCGATGAAGCGCTGGTCGGTGATCTGGGTCAGTGGCCGCGACCGATATTGCTGGCCCTGGGCTTCACGCGTGTTCTGACGGTGCTGGAAATTGGCGCCGATGTGTAGCCGGGTCGAACCGAGCGTCGGCGAATAAACGCCGCGGGCCGAAAACTGCCAGCCGGTATGGGTGAAATTATTGTTGTTGAGCGGCTCGTTGAACAGGCCGGCCTGGAACACCCAGCTGTCAGCCTTCTTGTCGTTGGCGATGAACGCCAGGCCAAGCCGCCGATTGTAATTGAAGGCATCGGTGATCCCGGCGCGTTCCATCATCGAGGTGTATTTCGAGCTGGTCATCGTCTCCAGGCTGGAGAACGGATAGAAATAGCCGACCTGCGCAGTCACCGGTGCTTTTTGGAAATCATAGGCGAGCAGAATATCTTCGTAATCGACCGTTCCGGCAGCGAAGTTGAATTCGGCGCTGTAGCGAAAACCGCCCGGAAGCGTTCCGTCGGCACCGATGGTCAAGCGCCGGGCGCGACCATTGAAGCCGAGGTTGGCGAAGTTGAGCCCGCCGACCGTTCCGCGAAGCTCCTCACCGCGCGGATAGCCGACATAGCCGGCGTCGAATTGGGCCAGGCCCTTGGGCTTGAAGCTGAAGCCGGCATCCTTGTCCTCGAATTGCGGACCCCCCTTCCACGTCGGAGTGGCTTTAACGACCTGCTTCTTGACCTCATCGATCGACGCTTGGAGCGCTTCGACCTGGGCCTGGAGAAGGTCGATCTTGGCTTGGGCGTCATCGACCGGCTGAACGTTCGCAATCGCGGCGTCGGCAGCAGCGTCGGAGGCGTCCGGATCGGTCGGATCGGGCGCTTCCTGACCCGGCGCCGGGTCCTGAGCTGCAAGCGCCGGTGCTGCGAACGTCAATGCGGTGCCGGCGAGGAGCGCGGCGGTAAAGGTCAATTTCATCACTGTCTTTCCCCCCAAATGTCCTGGGTTTTGTTCCCGCCGAGCACTGTGGAAGCACGCAAGCGGCTGTGTGTTATACTCTAGTCAAAAACTAGGGTATGTTCAATGGGTTATTTCAGTCCCGCCAGATTGAGCGGCCGAAGCGCCCGTGCGGACACCTGGCTCTTGGCGCGAACCGCGTTCGGTGCAGCGATCATTCCGGACCGGCGAAGATAGCCGCCGGGTCCGAACGTGCTTTCCTTGGTAAATTCGGCGGCATAAGCGCGCACTCCCGGAATGGCATTGGCGTGCGCGTTCTTGATGTAGATGTAGAGCGGACGCGCGCCGGGATATTGAAAGGTGCTGATCGAGGCGTAGCTCGGGGCGACGCCGTTGATCGAAACACCCTTAAGCTTGTCGGTATTTTCCTCGAGATACGAATAGCCGAAGATGCCGACCGTGCCGGCATTGGCCTCGATCTTCTGGACGATCAGATTGTCGTTTTCGCCGGTCTGGATATAGGCGCCGTCTTCGCGCACGCCGGTGCAGATCGCCTTGAACTTGCTCTCATCCGACTTCTTCATCGCCGCCATTGCCGGATTGGCTTCGCACGGCGGGGTCATGAGCAACTCGCCGAGCGCATCGCGGGTGCCGCTGGTCGGCGGCGGCCCGTACACGCGGATCGGAATCGCCGGCAGGCGTCCATTGACGTCCTTCCAGGTCTTGGCCCGATTGGGACGGCCGAACGGCGTCTTGGCGATCGCCAGATAGACGTCGCGCTGGGTCAATCCCGACAGCGGGCTGGACTTGCTCGTCGCCAGGCTGACACCGTCGAGACCGATCTGGATTTCGGTCACTTGAGTAACTCCGTTCGCAGCGCAGAGTTTGGCTTCTGATGCCTTCATCCGGCGCGACGCGTTTTCGACATCGGGAAAGCGTTCGCCGACCCCGGCGCAGAACAGTTTCATGCCAGCACCGGTACCCGTCGATTCGATGATCGGCGTTCCGAGCCGCGGGTTGGCGCGCGAGATCCGTTCAGCGACGATCTTGGCGAACGGATAGACGGTCGAGGAGCCGACCGCGCGCATCTGAGTGCGTGCTTCGGCCGGGCTTGTGCTGGCGATGGCCGTCACCGCAACCGCGGTGAGGGCAAGGAATTTCCGGTTCATGTGACTGTACCCCAATGCGGACAATCGATTCGTCCGCTGGGATTTTCCTAGGAGCGCGGAGCGACTCCCAGTTGACGATCACATGTCAATTTTATGGCGGCGGGTCAGCGTTCGACGTCCAGCGAATAGCCGGCCGAGCGCACCGTGCGGATGAGGTCGGAACGGTCATCTGCATTGAGCGCCTGACGCAGTCGCCGGACATGAACATCGACGGTGCGCGAATCGATATCGGCATCGTGGCTCCAGACGGCGTCGAGCAATTGTTCGCGGCTGAACACCCGCCCGGGATGTTCGAGGAAATGCTTGAGCAAGCGAAATTCGGTTGGACCAAGCGCGACTTGGCTGCCGTCGCGGCGGACGCGATGCCCGGCGACATCCATTTCCAGATCGGCGTAGGACAATTGCTCGCCCGCCAGCGCCGGCCGGACCCGCCGCAGCACCGCACCGACCCGGGCCACCAGCTCACGCGGGGAAAAGGGTTTGGTGACATAATCGTCGGCGCCAGTTTCAAAGCCGCGGATACGATCGCTTTCCTCGCCCCGAGCGGTCAGCATCATGATCGGTACATTCGCGCTCGACGGTTTGCGCCGCAGCCGGCGGCAGACCTCGATCCCGCTAATGCCCTCGATCATCCAGTCGAGCAGGATGACGTCGGGCTTGATCTCATCGACCAGGATCAGCGCTTCCTCGCCATCGCCGGTGCGGGTCACGGCATAGCCGGCGCGTTCGAAATGAAAGGTGACGAGATCGGCCAAAGCGCGATCGTCTTCGACCAGAAGGAGGCGCGAATCAGCCATCATCTCTATTCCACAACCTTCTTGTCGCCCTTGTCTGCCATGTGTTTTCCGGTCGCCGCATAATAGACCATTTCGGCGATGTTGGTGGCATGATCGCCGACCCGCTCGAGGTTCTTGGCGACAAACAGCAAATGCGCCGCCTGGCCGATGTTCTGCGGATTTTCCATCATGTGGGTGAGCAAGGTGCGGAAGATCGAATCGTAGAAATCGTCGACCGCCTGGTCGCGCTTGCACACCCGGACCGCGGCCTCGGCATCGCGTTCGACGAACGCGTCAAGCACGTCATGGACCATCGAGGTCGCGATCCGCGCCATTTCCGGAAGCAGCGACAAGGGCTCGATCTTGGTCCCGTTGTCGAGCTGCTGGACCCGGCGGGCGATATTCTTGGCATAATCGCCGATCCGTTCGACCACGCCCGAAATCTTGAGCGCCGCGACGACATCGCGAAGGTCGCCGGCCATTGGCGCCCGAAGCGCGATCAGCTGAACCGCCCGCCGTTCGGTCTCGATTTCCAGGGCATCGAGCTTCTTGTCGTTGGCGACGATCTTGTCAGCGCCTTCCGCATCGCGCTCGACGAGGCAGCGCATCGCTTCGCCGATGGCATGTTCGGCCAGGCCGCCCATCTGGCTGATGAGCGCGCGCAGCCGTTCGATGTCATCATCGAACGCCTTGATCGTATGTCCACTGGTCTGCTGCATCTCGAAAGCTCCGATCAGCCGTAGCGGCCGGTGATATAATCCTGGGTACGCCGTTCGCGCGGATTGGTGAAAATCTCCGACGTCTTACCATATTCGATGAGCTCACCGAGATGGAAAAAGGCGGTTCGTTGCGACACCCGCGCGGCCTGCTGCATATTGTGCGTGACGATGGCGATCGCGTAGCGGCCGCGAAGTTCATGAATCAGCTCTTCGATCTTGGCGGTGGCGATCGGATCGAGCGCCGAACAGGGCTCGTCCATCAAAATGACTTCGGGATCGACCGCGATCGCCCGGGCAATGCACAGCCGCTGCTGCTGCCCACCCGAAAGCGCGGTCCCGCTTTCTGCCAGCCGGTCCTTGACCTCGTCCCACAGGCCAGCGCGCTTGAGCGATTTTTCGACAATCTGTTCCAGTTCGGGTTTCGAATTGGCAAGGCCGTGAATGCGCGGGCCATAAGCGACATTTTCGAAAATCGACTTTGGAAACGGATTGGGTTTCTGAAACACCATTCCGACCCGAGCGCGGAGTTGGACGACGTCCATCGCCGGGCTGTTGATGTCTTCGCCGTCAAGTTCGATCAGCCCGGTGACCTTGGCCGTCGGGATGGTGTCGTTCATCCGGTTGAGGCAGCGCAGGAAGGTCGACTTACCGCAGCCCGACGGCCCGATGAAGGCGGTGACGCGGTCGTCGAAAATGTCGATCGACACGTCCTTGATCGCCTGCTTGTCGCCGTAAAAGACATTGATGTCGCACGCCCGCATCTTGGCCGCGCGGGCGGTCGCGGGCTCTTCATTGCGGTCAAGCCGGACCTTGGGCACGGGCGCGAATTCAACCGCTTCCGATTCGTTGGGGGGAGCCGAGTTGATCATGCTTTTGTCTTTCATCAAGGTCACCAGCGGCGTTCGAAACGATTGCGCAAATAGATAGCGAGCCCGTTCATCATCAACATGAAGACGAGCAGGACGATGATCGCGGCGCTGGTCTTTTCGACAAAGCCGCGGTCGACTTCGTCCGACCACAGGAAAATCTGCACCGGAAGGACGGTCGCGGGCGCCGCGATCCCGCCCGGCGGAGCAGCGATGAAAGCGCGCATCCCGATCATCAGCAAGGGTGCAGTCTCGCCCAAAGCGCGGGCCATGCCGATGATGGTGCCGGTCATGATCCCGGGCAGCGCCAGCGGCAGAACGTGGTGGAACACGACCTGCATCTTCGACGCACCGACACCCAGAGCGGCATCGCGAATCGACGGCGGGACGGTCTTGATCGCGTTGCGCCCGGCGATGACGATCACCGGCATGGTCATCAAGGCCAGGGTCAGGCCGCCAACCAATGGCGCCGAGCGCGGCAGGTTCATGACGTTGAGGAAGACCGCAAGGCCGAGCAGGCCGAAGATGATCGAGGGCACCGCGGCGAGATTGTTGATGCTGACCTCGATCGCGTCGGTGAATCGATTGCGCGGAGCGAATTCCTCGAGATAGACCGCCGCCAGCACCCCGACCGGAAAGGCCAGTCCCATGGTCACCAGGATGGTCAGGAAGCTGCCCTTCAGGGCGCCCCACACGCCGACCGACGAGGGATCGGTCGAATCCGACGCGGTCAGGAAATTGAGGTTGAACCTGCCGCGCAACACGTCCCGGCTTTCCAGCATCTGAACCACCTGCTGCGATTTCGCATCCCCGTCATGCTTAGCGGCGATGTCGATGCTGCTCGCGACCGGCAGCCACAGCACCGGCTTGCCGCTCAAAAGGCTTGGATCGGCGACGATCTTGCGGGTCAAAGCGGTGATCGCGCCATCGCCGAACATGTCGCTTCCGGCCGGGCCATAAGCCGCGATTGCCGACTGGGCGATGGCACTTTCAAGGTCGGCGGCGGCAACCAGTTCGCTGGCATCGGATCCGCGCAGGCTGGCTGGTTCGAGGAACAGATTGGTACGCGCGAAATCGATCGGCAGCGCGGCTTCATAATGGACAAAGCCGCCCAGACCCTTGGCCGCCATGGTGAACAGCAGGAAGGCAAGAAACAAGACCGAGATCGCGACTGCGCTAAACCCAAGCAAGCGGAAGCGGCGTTCAGCGGCATAACGGCGGCGGACGCGTTTCTGCATGCCTGCGTCCATCCAGCGCGAGATGGCGCGATCGTGCGCAGCGCTATTCATATTGTTCCCGATATTTGCGCACGACGTGAAGCGCGATGAGGTTGAGCAGGAAGGTGATCAGGAACAATGCCAGTCCAAGCGCGAAAGCGGCGAGCGTCTTGGCGCTGTCGAATTCCTGGTCGCCGGTCAGCAATTGCACAATCTGGACGGTGACCGTGGTTACGCTTGCGAACGGATTGGCGGTGAGGTTGGCGGCAAGGCCGGCGGCCATGACCACGATCATCGTCTCGCCGATTGCTCGGCTGACCGCGAGGAGGATGCCGCCGATCACTCCGGGGAGGGCTGCAGGAAGAACGACCTTGCGGATGGTTTCGGACTTGGTCGCGCCCATCGCCAAGCTGCCGTCGCGCATCGCCTGGGGTACGGCGGCGATCGAATCGTCGGCCATCGAACTGATGAACGGGATGATCATCACCCCCATCACCGAGCCCGCGGCGAGCGCGCTTTCGCTGCTGGCCGAGGTGACCCCAAGGGCGAGGCCCAGATCGCGGACGAACGGAGCAACCGTCAGTGCGGCGAAATAGCCGTAGACCACGGTCGGGACGCCGGCGAGAATTTCCAGGATCGGCTTGAGCCAGCGGCGCACCCGCGGATGGGCATATTGGGTGAGGTAGATCGCGCTCATCAACCCCAAAGGCACCGCGACGATCATGGCGATGATCGCGCCGATGAAGAAGGTGCCCCACATCAACGGCACCGATCCGAAAGCCCCCGACGATCCGGCCTGATCGGCGCGGATCGCGGTCTGCGGGCTCCATTCGGTGCCGAAAATAAAGTCGCCCGGCGGATAGAGCCGGAAAAAGCGCAGGCTCTCGAACATCAGCGACAACAGGATTCCAAGGGTCGTCAGGATCGCGATGAGCGACGCCGCGACGAGCAGGATCATCATCCATCGCTCGACCCCGGTGCGGGCGCGGAATTGCGGCACGCTTCGGCGCAGAGCGAGGGCCGCGCCACCCACAGCGAGGAGCAATGCAAGTCCGCCGCCGAGCATTGCGTAGCGATTTTCAATGGCACGGATTTGGGGTGCGAGCGACGCCGATTCGGGGTTGAAGCCCTGTTCGCGATCGCCGTGCGCAATCTCCCGCGCTTCGGCGAGGATGGTCTCGCGCTGCATGTCGAAGGCGGGAAGCTTCTGGCCTTCGGGGCTTTCAAGAACCGCCTGGTCGACCAGCCGCGACTGGACCGGCGACCAGGCGGCGAGGAGCAGGAGCGCCGGGATCGCGGTCCACAATGCGGCATAAGCGCCGTGATAGGAGGGTAGCGAGTGGAGCCTGCCATCTGTGCGCAAACGGCGGGCGCGACTGTATCCCAGCCACCCCGCCGCAAGCGCGACGACCAGGATCGCGACGAACGCGATACCCAAGGTCATGACTTGATCGCCCCCGTCCGACCGTTACTTGAGGGTGCTCGGATCAAGCGCCGTCAGATCGACCGACTGCTTGGTCGCGGCCGCCGCATCGGCACCCCCGAACGGTACCAGACCCTTCTTCTCGAGCGAACCGCCCGCGGACCAATTCTTGGCGTAGGTCGCGACGAAATCGCGCAGCTTGGGCTTGGCCTGCAGATGCTCGCCCTTGACGTAAATGTAGAGCTTGCGCGCGCCCGGATAGCTTAGATTGGCGATCGTTGCTTCTGACGGAACGATGCCCGCGATCTTCACCGGACGGACCTTGTCGGCATTTTGTTCAAGGTAGGAAAAGCCGAGGATTCCAAGCGTTCCGGGATCGCCGGCAACCTTCTGGACGAGGAGATTATCGTTCTCGCCGGCCTCGACGAACGCACCGTCTTCGCGGATCTTGGTGCAGACCTGCTTGTGTTCGTCTTCGTTGCTCTTCTTCAACGCCTTCATCGCCGGATCCGAATCGCAGCCCTTTTCAAGATAGAGATCGACCAGGCTGTCGCGCGTGCCCGATGTCGGCGGGGGACCGAGCACCCGGATCTTGATCGCCGGGAGCGCCGGGTTGACGTCCTTCCAGGTCTGCGCCTTGTTTGGACCCTTGCCATACGGATTGGCGGCCAGCGCCTTGTAAATGTCCTGCTGGGTAAGGTTCATGTCAGGTCCGCCAAGGCCTTCGATGATGGTCAATCCGTCGATCCCGATCGGGACCTCGATGACGGTCTTGACCCCAGCCGCGACGCAGCTGTCATATTCGCTTTTCTTCATTGCCCGCGATGCATCTTCGATGTCAGGGAACTTGCTGCCGACGCCGGCGCAGAACAATTTCATGCCCGCGCCCGTGCCGGTCGATTCGACCGTGACGTTGATGCCCGCATTGGCGCGCATGAAATCTTCTGCGACCGCCTTGGTGAAGGGATAGACAGTGGACGAGCCGACCACTCGGATGTCGTTGCTCGAGCCGCCGCTTGAGCCGCCGCCGGAACCGCAAGCAGCGAGGATTGCAGTCATTGGAAGCGCGATGATCAACTTGTTCACGAAGAAGCTCCAGTCTCAATCAATGGGTGGGAAACTCTACGCGCCCCTAGCGGCTATTGGTCAAAGCTTATGTGACGGCTTTGTTGCAGTTCCATGACAGTGATCGCGATATTGCCAGATCGGCGATGCCGGGCCTAGGGCGACGCAATGGCCAGCAAATTCGACAGCTTCCTCGCCCTTCACACGCCCGGCGACCCGGTGATTCTGTATAATATCTGGGACGTCGGGAGTGCCACGGCAGTGGCCAACGCGGGCGCCAAAGCGCTCGCCACTGGCAGCCACCCGGTCGCCGACGCCAATGGCTGGCCCGACGGCGAGCAGGTTCCGATCGAATTCGCGCTCGCCAATGCCCGGCGAATCGCGGAATCGACCGACTTGCCGCTGTCGGTCGATTTCGAAGGCGCATATTCGGCCGATCCCGAGGCCGGGGCGGCGAATGTCGCTCGCTTGAAGGAGACCGGCGCGGTTGGCTGCAATTTCGAAGACCAGGTAATCGGCGGCGAGGGCCTTCACTTGCTCGACCTGCAGGCCCGCCGGATCGCGGCGATCCGCGCCGCGGTTGGAAGCGACTTCTTCATCAACGCCCGGACCGACCTGTTCCTGAAGACCGAGCAGCATGATGATCGCCTGATCGACCAAGTGATCGAACGCGGCCAAGCGTTCGCCGCTGCGGGCGCAAGCGGTTTCTTCGTCCCGCGCCTGTCCGATCCGCGCCAAATCAAGAAAGTCGTTGCGGCAGTGCAATTGCCGCTCAACCTGATCGCCTTTCCAGGAGCCCCAGAGACGGCCACCTGGGCCGCCGCGGGAGTGGCGCGGATCAGCCACGGACCCTTCCCCCATCGCGCGTTGATGAAGCAGCTTGAAGGTGCGGCGCGGTCCGCTTTGGGCGGCTGAAGATCGCTCCATTTCAGCTTAACGCACTGAATTGCCGCTGTTTTCCATTAACTGGTCTTAATTTCGAACTGGGCGTCGCTTGCGCTCCTCGACTCGTCGCAAACTTTTGCCCGCGGCGGAGACAATGACCATACCTATGAGCTGCGCGTATTGACGCTCGACCGAGTCGATTCACAGGCCGCTATCGACGATCTGATCGAGCAAGTGTTGCGCGAACTCGGTTTGACCCGCCCGGCCGCCAATAGTGTTCGTCAATCCCGCGCCGCGAACTAAGAATAGCTTTCCTTTGGATTGACCTTTGGGCATCAAGAGTTTTCCGTACAAGCGTATCAAATTCAAAAGGTTAGCATGAGCCAGCAAGTTCGCCAGAAGCTTCGGCCAAGCCGCGTTGAAACCAAGGCGGCGACCCGCAAGCTCCTGCTCGATTCGGCGCGAACCGAATTCACGTCGGTCGGCTATCATGGCGCAACGCTCGACGACATCGCCGCCCGGGCCGGCTTCACCAAGGGCGCGCTTTACTGGCATTTCGCGAACAAACAGGCGATCTTCCTCGCGTTGATCGGCGAGGCCATCGAACATAACCTCAAGACCATCGATGCAATCATCACTGCGGATTCCGATCCGGCCGCGATCCGCCAGCGGCTCGGGGAATGGATCGATGGCATCGACGACCGCGAGGCGCTTCCGCAGTTTGGAGTTGAGTTGGAAATCGAAGCGCGGCGCGATTCGTCGTTCAGGGCCATCCACCAGGCCATGATCGGTAAGCATGAGTTCGCGCTCGGGGGGTTTCTGGAACGCTATTTCGCAGCGGTCGGCGAAACTCCAGTGGTTCCGATCGCGGAATTGGCGGCGATGCTCATCACCATCTTCAAGGGCTTCGCCTTATGCCGCCAGAACCGGCCCGACGGCCCCGTCACCTCGGGCAAGATTGTCCGCATCCTGCTCGATTTGCCGATCGCCTAGCGCACGAGCGGTGCGGGCGGTACATAACGCCCGCAGTGGCGATCCCGATCGAACAATCCATCCGCGAGGAGGCCCAGCGCCTCGGTTTCGTCGCTTGCGGTTTTACCGCGGCCGAGGCCGACCCACGGATCGCCGAGCGACTGAGTGAATGGATCGCCGAGGGCCACCACGGGACGATGAGCTGGATCGAGGAGCGGGCGCACCAGCGCGGGTCGCCGAACGCGCTGTGGCCCGAAGCGAAAAGCGCGATCGCACTGGCGATGAGCTATGCCCCGGCTGAAAACCCGTTGGCGCTGGCGAGTGCTGGCGGGGTCGGCCGAATCTCCGTCTATGCCCAAGGCGGCGATTATCACAAGACCGTCAAACAGGCGCTGAAAGCGCTCGCGCGATTCATCGTAGCGGCGGCGCCAAGCGAATTGAAAGTGTTTGTCGATACCGCGCCGGTAATGGAGAAGCCAATCGCCCAGGCGGCGGGGATCGGCTGGCAGGGCAAGCACACCAATCTATTGAGCCGCGACCACGGCAATTGGCTGTTCCTTGGAATCATCCTCACCAGCCTCAACCTGGTCCCCGACCCGCCAGCCCATGACGGCCAGCATTGCGGCAGTTGCAGCCGCTGCCTCGATGCCTGCCCGACCAAGGCCTTCGACGGCCCCCACCGGATCGATGCCCGGCGCTGCATTTCCTACCTCACGATCGAACATCCAGGGCCGATCCCGGTCGAATTTCGGACCGCGATTGGCAACCGCATCTACGGTTGCGACGATTGCCTTGCGGTGTGCCCGTGGAACCGGTTTGCCGAGGCGGCGGCGGCCAATCGCGCGTTCCTTCCGCGGGCGGAACTGGCACGTCCACAGCTCGCCGACTTGCTCGAGCTCGACGATCTAGCGTTCCGCAAATTGTTCGCCGGATCGCCGATCAAGCGCATTGGCCGCGACCGAATGATCCGCAACTGCCTGGTCGCCGCCGGCAATAGCAAGCAGCCGAGCCTAGCGAATTCAGTCCGGGCCCATCTCGACGATCCCAATCCGGTGGTGGCCGAAGCCGCGCAATGGGCGCTGGATCAATTGGCCATGGACTGAAACAAATTGACGCACACTTCCTCGTTCGACTTCACCCCCGACGGCGCCCGGGTGTCGACATGTTCGACCCTGAGCAACGCCGCATTGCCCGCCGCGGGATAAAGATAGGCGTCGATGACGCAGCGGCTGTTGCGGAACTGTAGCTTGAGGCTCGATCCTTCGCGGATTTGCAAGGCCGGGTTGCCGAGCTTGCTGACAACTTGCTGAGCGGTCAGGCCGACCAGGCCGGCGCGATCCGTGGCCGCCGGAGTGACCGGCGCGGGCTGCGGCGATGGCCGTTGCGGGGCAGTCGCGCAGGCGGCAACGAACAAGGTGAGTGTGAGACTGTAACGACGCATGGCCGGGACGATGCCCGCCGCCGCGGCGCGAAGCAAGGTTGCACAGCCGCGCGCCGGTCGCCAAAGCGGCGCGACCCTTAATCCCGGAGAGAAAATGACCGACCGCCGTTTCGATGTGATCGCCATTGGCAATGCGATCGTCGATGTCATCGCCGACGCCAGCGACGACTTCATCGCCGCCCAGTCCATGCCCAAAGGCGCGATGCGCCTGATCGACGAAGCCGAGGCCAAGCGGCTCTACGACGCAATGGGTCCGGCGCGCGAAGAAAGCGGCGGGTCGGCCGCCAATACCGTGGCCGGTCTGGCCTCGCTGGGCCTCAGAACGGCGTTCATCGGGCAGCTTGGCAAGGATCAACTGGGGGAGATTTTCACCCACGACATCCGCAGCCTGGGGGTCGCCTTCGACACCCCGCCGATGGACGGCATCGGGGCCACCGCGCGGTGCCTGATCCTGGTCACGCCGGACGCCCAGCGGACGATGAACACCTTCCTTGGCGCGGCGCAGATGCTGGGCAGCGATGCGGTCGATGAAGCGCTCATCGCGGATTCGAAAATCCTCTACCTCGAAGGCTATTTGTGGGACCCCGAGGCGCCGCGGCTGGCGATGCGCAAGGCGATCGCCGCGGCGCGATCGGCCGGGACCAAGGTCGCCTTCACCTTGTCCGACAGCTTCGTCGTCGATCGCCACCGCGACGACCTCAATGCTTTGTTCGACGCCAAAGCGGTCAACATCCTGTTCGCCAACGAAGCCGAGGCAATGGCGCTGACCGGTGCTGCCGATTTCGATTCGGCGATTGCCGCCATCGCTTCGCGGGTTCCGACCGCGGTGATCACGCGCGGCGAACATGGCGCGGTCGCGGTGCGCGGTGATGAGCGCGCGGCGGTCCCTGCCGAACCGATCGAGCGGCTGGTCGATACCACCGGTGCCGGCGATTTGTTCGCCGCCGGTTTCCTGTCCGGCCAGGCACTCGGGCTTGGGCTTGAAGCATCACTGCGGCTGGGCGCGATCGCCGCCGCCGAAGCCATACAGCATTATGGCGCGCGACCGGAGACAGACCTCAAAGCGCTTGCCTCGGCAATACTTGGCGAATGAAAAAAGGGGAGACCGGAGCCTCCCCTTTGAACAGTTTCAGCTGCGCTCCTCGGGGCTTCCCGGGGGCGGTGCGCCGGGCATCGGCGGGACCGATGTCGGCGGCGCATTCGGATCGAGTTCGGGCACATCGAAAATCCCGCGCCCAACATGGCTGCGGCCTCGCGAATAGCCGAAATAGACGAGCAGTCCGATCGCACCCCACACCAGCAGGACCATCTGGGCGATGAACGGCAAATTGAGGTACAGTCCGACGCAACCGACAATCGCCAGCGGCGCGATGATCCCTACCGCGGGGGTCCGGAACGGACGCTTGCGGCTCGGGTCCTTCTTGCGCAGGACAAGCACTGCGAGCGCCACCATGGCGAAGGCGAACAGGGTTCCGGAATTGGAGTAATCGGCCAGCTTGCCGACCGGCAGGAACGCCGCCGCCAAAGTCACGACAATGCCGGTAAAGGCGGTGACGATGTGCGGCGTCTTGAACTTGGGGTGGACCGTTGCGAGCTTTTCCGGAAGCAATCCGTCGCGCGCCATGACGAAGAAGATTCGGGTCTGGCCGAACATCATCATCAGGACCACGGAGGGCAGAGCGATGAACGCCGCGACCCCCATCAAATCGCCAAGCCGCTCGTAACCGATCGAGCGCAGCACATGGGCCAGCGCTTCCTTCGAGCAGACCAGAGGTTCGCTCAGGCCGCCAGCGACGATCGCCTTGCACTGCGCGGCCATTTCCGCCGATCCCGGAGCGAGCACTGCTCCGGCCGCGCTGCGCACCGGATCGGCACCGATGGCGCCAATCGCGCCGGCCGCGACCAACAGATAGAAGACGGTGCAGAACATCAGCGAGCCGATCAGTCCGATCGGAACGTTGCGCTGCGGATTGATGGTTTCCTCAGCAGCGGTCGAGACCGCGTCGAAGCCAACATAAGCGAAGAAGATCGAGGCCGCGGCGCCGACCACGCCGTAGGTTCCCCAGCCGTTGGGAATGAAGGGCTCGAAATGTGCGCCGTTGAGAACCGGGAGGGTGAGCACGACGAACACCGACAATGCGACCACCTTGACCAGCACCAGCGCCGAGGTGAAGCGAGCGCTTTCCTTGGTACCGAGAATGAGCAGTCCGGTGACCAGCAGCGAAATCACCACCGCCGGCAAATTGATCATTCCCCCCTGGCTAGGCCCGACCGCGAACTGGCTCGGCCAGATGACCCCCCAGGATTTGAGCAGCCCGACGAAATAGCCCGACCAGCCGACCGCGACCGCGCTCGCGCCGACGGCATATTCCAGGATCAGCGCCCAGCCGACCGTCCACGCCATCACTTCGCCCATCACCGCATATGTGTAGGTGTAGGCCGAGCCCGATACGGGGACCATCGAGGCCAGTTCGGAATAGCATAGAGCCGCGACCGCGCAGACGAAGCCGGCGATGACGAAGCTGATCAGCATCGCCGGGCCGGCCTTTTGAGCGGCTTCGCTGGTGAGGACAAAAATACCGGTGCCGATCACCGCGCCAATGCCGAGCATGGTCAGCTGGAACGCGCCAAGCGAACGATGGAGCGACTTTTTCTCCGCCGTCGCAAGAATTGCGTCGAGCGATTTTACGCGGCCGAACAGGCCTCCCCGCGGTGCTGCACTGGCCATCGAAACTCCCCTATAGATACTGGTGGCGGAGCCTAGCGGCTCAATCGGAGAGGGCAATGTGTTTTATGCGAACCGCTTGAACTAGCGCGACAACATCGGCCCCAAAGGCGCGCCGGCGAACAGGTGAATATGAAGATGCGGAACCTCCTGTCCGCCGTGGGCTCCGACGTTGGCGAGCAGCCGATAGCCCGGGTCGACCAGACCCGCCTCGCGCGCGATCAGCCCGACCGCGCGGACGAAGGCGGCGATCTCCGGATCCGGCGCGCGGGCGGAAAAATCGTCCCACGACACATAAGCTCCTTTGGGAATCACCAGCACGTGAGTCGGGCTCAGCGGGTTAATATCGTTGAAGGCGAGGACATGGTCGTCCTCATAGACCCTGGAGCAGGGCAGCTCGCCGCGCAGGATGCGGGCGAAGATGTTGCTCTCGTCATAAGGTAGGGTGGGATCGATGGGCATTGAATTGGGACTCCGCTTGACCGGGCGCGGCGCAGCGTTACCAGCAAGGTCGATGAGCGACAAAGGACGATGAGCGAAGATACCCCCGAAAGCCTGATCCCGTATGACGAGATCGTTCAGGACGCCTTGCGGGCGGTGGTCGGGCGCGTGCTTGGTGAAGTCGAGACAACCGGGGTGCTGCCCGGCGACCATCATTTCTACATCACCTTCAAGACCTCGGCGCCCGGAGTGTCGATCCCACGGCATTTATCCGAGCGCTTTCCCGACGAGATGACGATCGTCATCCAGCACCGCTTCTGGGATTTGAAGGTCGAGCAGGACGGCTTCACCGTCGGCCTGTCGTTCGGCGGGGTGCCGTCGTCCCTGATCGTGCCATTCGCCGCAGTGACCCAATTCCACGACCCGGCGGTCGAATTTGCTTTAACCTTCCAGGCCAATTCGGTGGCCGAGCCGATTGCCGAGGAAGCGCCGGGGAACGACGAACCAGCGGCCGAACCAGCGGACGACGGATCGAACGTCGTCTCGGTCGATTTCACGCGCAAGAAATGACTGCGCTAAGAGGGCGACGATGAGCACGACCCGGACCGAACATGACAGCTTTGGACCGATCGAGGTTCCGGCGGACGCTTATTATGGCGCCCAGACCGAGCGCTCGCTGATCAATTTCCCGTTCGGCCCGAGCGAGCAGATGCCGCGCGAGATCGTCCATGCGTTGGGGTTCGTCAAACAGGCCGCGGCTCGGGTCAATGCGCGGATTGGCGGACTCGATCCCAAGCTCGCCGAAATCATCCAGCAGGCGGCGGGCGAAGTCGCTCGCGGCGACCTCGACAATCAATTCCCATTGGTGATCTGGCAGACCGGGTCAGGCACCCAGTCGAACATGAACGCCAATGAAGTGATCGCCGGGCGGGCCAATGAACTGCTGTCCGGCAAGCGCGGCGGCAAGGACCCCGTTCACCCCAACGACCATGTCAACAAGAGCCAGTCGTCCAACGACAGCTTTCCGACCGCAATGCATATCGCCGCGGCTCGGGCGGTCAGGATGCGGCTGCTCCCGGCGCTGGCCACGATCCACGCCCGGCTGTCCGGCCAGGCGGAAAAATGGGACCATCTGGTCAAGATCGGCCGGACCCATTTGCAGGACGCGACGCCGCTGACCTTGGGCCAGGAATTTTCCGGCTATGCCCAGC
>JACDEB010000096.1 GCA_013816595.1 Sphingomonas sp.
GCGTAAGCGAGCCCACTGACGTCAGCGCCGGGATTACCCTTGAGCCGTGCCTTCATTGCGATCTTGCTGGCGTCGGCGCGCATTGCCCGCTCGACCTCTCGCCCCTTGAACACCTCCATTCGGATCGTGTGATCCTCGCGGGCTTCGGTCTCCAGCCGGTAGAGCAGAGCCATGGCCGCTTTCATCGAGGGACTTTTCATCACGCCAGGTCGTCCGATGATGCAACCCCATAGGTTTGGGACCTCGTGCCAATCGGTGTGCTGCTGGGGACGGATGCCGACTTTTCGCCCGATTATCGCGCCCGCTGCGACGATCGCGGTGACGGCGACGAATTCAGCGGGAGCTTGCATCCGTTCGGCAATATCCTGAACCCAGGGCCGCAGCGGTTCCGGCAGCAAGGCATAGCTAAACTGCTTCACCGGCAGCAGTCCATTTGGCAGCGGTGTCGGGTCCGGCCAAATGTCGACAACTTCAGCGGTGTCGAGACGATCCTGCATCGTCGCGGCGCTCATGCGGCGACCCCTTGTAATTCGGCGTTGTGATCTTTGTATTCAGGGAACGGTCGCAGGATGCGCGCTTCGCGCCCCTGTTCCGAGAATGTCTCGGCGGCTCGCCTTGCATGTCGCTCGCCGCTTTCGTCATTGTCGGCGCCGATGGTGACCGCGCGGACGCAATCCGGCAGGACCATATTGGCCATGTTGCCTTCGCCGGTCGCGGCCCAGACAGCCTGCCCCCAGCCCTGTTGCAGGGTGAGCCCGTCCTCCAGCCCGCCGGTGATGAAGATCTTCGCGGCGACCGGCGCCAGCCGGATCGCGCCACCGCTGATGTGCCCCAGGCTTAGCTTGGCCGTCGGCACATCGGCCTTGCCCGAGCCATCCTCTCGAACGAACGTCCGCTGTATGCCAACGAAATTGTCGTCGCCGTCGGTGACCAAAGCGACCAGGCACGGCAGAGGCTTGCCTCCATGTCCATAGGGTAACTGGGCAAAACGGAGCACGTCCGGCATTTGGAGATCGAGGCCACGACCGCGAAGGTATGCCTCGGCTGGGGTGGCGGAAATTGGTACCGCCGCTTGCCAGATAGAAGCCGCCTGGGCCGTCGTGTCCTTGCGTGGCTTGGGCGGCACAAGGTTAGAATTATAACTAACCTGGTGCGCCGTCGGCAGGCTTCCGCCCTGCAACATTACGAGAGCTTCCCGAAACGATACGCCATGTGCGAGCTGTAGATAGTCAAGCACGTCGCCGCCGACGTTGCAGCCGAAGCAATGAAATCGTTCACCACTAGCAAAAATGGTGAAGCTCGGTGATCGGTCAGGGTGGAAGGGGCAGCAAGCCTTCCACTCATTACCCGCGCGGATGAGTTTGATATCCGCGCCGACGACGGCGAGCAGCGGAATCGATGCCCGGACCATATCAAGGTCGATCTTCATTCCGATCCTCCCTTTTCGAGCCGGGCAGCGATCGAACGCAACCACTCTTCCTGCTTTGGGACCGGACGCAGATTCGAGAACGCCATGTCAAAAACGAACACCCACTCGCGGGCGTCGAGGAGATGGAGACGGCAGGCGCAATAGTTGGCCAATTCCCGCCAGTGGTGATCGTCACGGGGGGCGATTGCTGAGGAGATCAGGCGACCGATTGCGCGGGCGCTGGCGGCGACTTCGCCGGCCTTGTCACTATTCAGCAGTCGGGCCGACGCAACGATCTTGCGAGCAGTTGCATCGTCAATCCGGAAAGGAGCGATCATTGAGAAGCTCCCCAAATGAGTTCGACAACCATCACGGCGAAAGCGGGGCGAAGCCCGCGAGCGACAAGATATTGCTGCCGAAGCTTGGCTGGCGTAAGGGAAGGATTGCAGCCGACCAAGCATGCAATGATCGAGGGCCGGGCTTCCGCTAGGAGTGCCCGGCCTTTTCGCGTTGAGGGACGCGAGGCCGACAAGAGGGCCATGATGCGTCACGCGGCTTCAAGCAGCCGGAGCAAGCTATCCACCTTCACCAACCGTCGTCTGCCGATGCTTACGGTGGTAAGATCGCCCTGTGCGATACGCTCATAAATTGTGGTTTTGCCGAGGCCCGACATGTCGCAGGCCTCTTTGATTGTGGCGGTGATCTTCATCCGTTCCTCCGTCCAATTGCGGCGGGAAGTCGCCGACTGCGGACGGACACGAACTAGAGCGGAAGGAGCTGAAGCTTCTTGGGCGAAAGTGAGCCGAAAGTTACCTGTTTATTGGTCGCGAGATATCCGGATTTTACGGGCCAGCGTGTAGATGCGCTTTAACTTCGTCTCAGGCTCAGCGAGTCCTTTTGCCTGGCTTGCCAGCTGCCGAGCTGCATCATGGAGGCTTCGTGCTTGTGCCCTCTCAACAAGTCGAAACATCTCTTCAACTAGCGGCATGTCCTGACGCTCACTTCCCGTGAGAGTCATGCCCTGCTCTTCAACCGACGGTCCACCACCGATGGCTTTGTGTAGATCGTCTTTGCTGAACTGGGCCCCTACCAGGCGGATCACGTCGCTTTCGTCAAAATTGCGGTTGCGACGGCCGCTGAAGCAGCCGACGGTCCAGTCTGCAGAGATTAAGCCACCCGCGATCAACTGCGCCCAAAGGAGCGCGGGCAATTCGATGTCTGTGGAGCGATCTTTTTCGTTGATTACGAGGAGGCGGGCGCGGGTTCTGAGCAACCCGTCCGCCGCGAACTGGTAGAGCTTGGCCCCCACTTGCGAATGCGCTGGCCCGACAGACAGCAGTAGCCCCCGAGCCTCGCTTGCAGAGAGCCAATCGCCCGACGCGGTCATTGAGCCACTAGGCTCAGCACGTTCGACTGACCATCAACATAGTCGCCCCATGCATCCATCAACTTGCGCCGTTGGTCGAAGAACTGGGTGCGGCGATAGGCTGCTTCCACCTTGTTCGGCAGCGCATGCGCCAAAGCCGCCTCGGCCCACTCCGAGGGGAAGCTCGTCTGCTCAGCCGCCCAGTCCCTGAAGCTCGATCGGAACCCGTGAACAGTGGCCTCGGAGCCAGCATCCCTAAGCGCCTTCGTCATAGTCATATCGCTCAGCTTACGACCGCCCGAGCCAGGGAACAGCGGATCACTCCCGCGCCCTTCGAACAGCCCGCCAACTGCTCGTAAGATCGTGACCGCTTGGGATGAAAGCGGTACTGCGTGAGCCTTACCTGCCTTCATGCGAGTGCCCGGGATGTTCCAGGCCTTTCCGTCAAAATCAATTTCCGTCCAGATCGCACCCCGGATCTCGCCCGATCGTGCTGCGGTAAGGATCAGGAACTGGAGCGCCAGTCGTCCGACTGTCTCGCCCTTAGCCCGCAGTGTCCCAACAACTGCTGGCACGTCAGTGTAAGGAGTTGCCGCATAGTGGTTCGCAAGCCTCGACTGATTGGGCAGCCCTCGCGACACCGCTCGCAGTGGCGCCTCTGTTGGACGCCAACCTTGCCCGTGCGCGAAGTCCAACACCGCTCCGATCCTCTGGCGGACGCGCCGGGCGGTCTCTGGAATCGTGAGCCATATTGGAAGGAGAGCGCATTGGATCGCCGCAGTGTCGATCCGATCGACCCGCGACGATCCGATATGCGGGAATGCGTGCATCTCAAGCGATGTCCGCCAAGAGGCCGAGTGACGTGCATTCCGAAAGCCGGCCTTGATGTTGTCGTGGTATCGCGTCGCTGCTTCTTTGAAGGTTGGCACTGCCGTGACGAGTCTGCGCCACTCGGCGGATGGATCAAGCCCAGCCTTGACCATCGTGCGACCCAGCGCCGCCTTCTCTCGCGCTTCCGCAAGTGTCAGTTCGCGCCGCGCTGCGATCGGCAGATCAACTGCTTCTTTGCGTTCGAACAACACCGAACCCAGCCCAAGGTCACGCCGGCGCCCCTCCGACTGGATACGCAGAACCCATGACCTGGCCCGGCTTGGTTTGACGAACAGATACAGACCTTTGCCGTCCGCATGACGACCGGGCTTCGCATTGCGAACCTGGATTACTGTAAGTGGCATTGGGTTCCGCCTTTTGTTCCCACACATTGCGCCGGTTTCTGGCGAACGTCAACGAACGAACACGGAATGGGGAACGAGGTTTCCTAGGAATTTCAGAGGGGAAGCGGTCGACCACGGCCAGCTGCGGTTTTGTTTTCTATTCCAGCC
>JACDEB010000026.1 GCA_013816595.1 Sphingomonas sp.
AATCTGCTGCTTGCATAGATAATCTTGGTGTCTTCAGACATTGCGTTACAAGTCTTGCTGATAGTTCGTGAGGATAACACTGCCATCGGTTACTACCGTCAAGCGTCGGCATCTATCGGCGTCTTGAGCAGTCGCTCGACCACTTTGAACTATCCACCGCAGTTGTCGATAGGAGAGGCTTAGGCAATAACAGCCGTTGCCCGCCGGAATCTCCCGGTCACCATAGAAGAAGACGAGATCGCGGTAGCGATTGCGGATACCGCGCTGTTGAGCCCGAAGCTGGGCGTGATAGCTGATACGGGCGAAATTGTCGTTTGCGATGTGGCTACTGTGCATGATCGTCCCTTTCTCGATGCCGAAAATATGAACCGATACACGCCGCAATGCATCACCAATTTGGCTATTTGTTTGGCTTCAACCTCAGGCCTTTCTGGTCATGACTACGCCTGATTTTGGCTTGGTTTTTGTCGATGAGATGTCAGCAAGAGCGCTCCGAACGCGCTTGGACGTGCCTCTGAGATGAATGACCCTCTCCGGTCTCGTAGGCAAACAAGTATGTCGAGGAACGTGCGGAACGGTGCACCCGCGTCTCGCGCGCGCTGATACCGACTGGGATGTGGGGGGTCGAAATAGCTGTCGGCAAAGTCGCGCTGTCGCTGGGGGCCGATGTTCATTTCCGTTTACAGTCAACGTTCAACCCATTGAAACGAAACGGCTCGCATTCCGCTAAGTTTACACTGCAATTGCCCGAAAACCGTGGAAATATGGTGCTTGGAAGGCTTCTGCTCTACCATTGAGCTACACCCGCTCATCCCGAGCGTCAGCGCCAATGCCATTGCAGGCGCGGCCGCGTCAACCACGCGGCTTGACCGATAAGACTTCGCCCTTTAGCAATCCGCACCGTGAAGCAATCGAGCATCATCGCCGCGACCGTTTATGCCCGCCTGTGGTGGTGGAGCATTCCCGCATCCGCGGCGCGATGGCGCGACTGATCGACTGACCCTTCGATCTTCGTCTGCCCGCCCGCCCATTGGCGGGTTTTTTATTGCCCGAAATCTAGGAAAATTCTCATGCTTCAGAACGTTCGACCCGCCATCATTGCGCCCGCCTCGCCATTGCCCGAGGAGTCGCAACCGGTCCCTAACCCGCTTCCCCGATTGCTCGCGGGGGAGGATTTACCGGCTGCCGACAGCGAACATCTGTTCGAGCGGCTGGTCTTGGGCAAGCTCGAGCCGGCGGAAATTGCGGGCATGCTGATCGCGTTCCGGATGAAGGGCGAAACCGCCGAGGAAATGATCGGTGCTGCACACGCCTTGTCCGCCGCTGCGACGCCGTTCGAGCGGCCCGATTATCTATTCGCCGATTGCTGCGGCACCGGCGGCGATAGTTCGGGAATGATCAACGTCTCGACCGCGAGCGCCTTCGTCGCCGCGGCCGCCGGCCTGCCAATCGCCAAGCATGGCAACCGGAGCGTGAGCTCACAATGCGGCTCGGCCGACGTGCTCGAGGCCTTGGGCGCACGGCTCGACCTCGAACCAGTGCAATCCCGGCGTTTGCTCGACGAGCTTGGTTTCTGTTTCCTGTTCGCACCCGCTTATCATCCGGGGATGAAGCATGCGGCCTTGGTCCGTCGCCAGCTTTCGGTCCGAACAGTGATGAATTTGCTGGGCCCTTGCCTCAATCCCGCGCGGCCGCCGGTGCAGCTGCTCGGGGTCGCCGACCCGACCAAGCTGCATCCGATCGCTCGGACGCTCGAGTCGATGGGCGTCAGCGAAGCGCTGGTAGTGCATGGCGGCGGGGTCGATGAAATTGCGCTTCATGCCGCCACCCGAGCGCTCAAATTGACCGATGGCGAAGTATTAGAGATCGAGATCACGCCCGAAGACGCGGGGTTGGAGCGGGCGCCGCTCAGCGTTGTCACCGGCGGCGATGCGCAGGAGAATGGCGCCCGATTGCAGGCATTGCTCCACGGCGGCGGAGCGTCGGCCGAACGCGATATTGTCGCCCTCAACGCCGGGGCGTTGCTGATGACTGCGGGGAAGGCGGCAAGCCTCAAGGATGGTGTTGGAATGGCGATGCATGGGCTCCGCTCTGGCGCTGCGGGCAAAGTGCTCGACCGTTTTGTCGAGGCGAGCAATGACTGAGCCCGCCGGCTTCCTCGCCCAGATCGCCGAGTCCAAGCGCGCGGAAATTGCGCGCCGTTTCGACGGGGTCGCGATCGACGCCCTTCGATCAAATGCGACACGGACCGCGCTCAGCCTCGAGGATGCGCTCGCCCGGCCCGGAACGCGATTCATCTTCGAAATCAAGAAGGCCTCACCGTCCGCTGGAGTGATTCGCGGCGGCGCCGATGTCGCTGCCATCGCGCGCGGTTACGATGGCGTTGCCGATGCGCTCAGCGTGCTCATCGACGCGCCGCGTTTCGCTGGCTCGCTGGCCGATTTGGCAGCGGCGCGGACCGCTTTCTCCGGCCCCATCCTGGCGAAGGATTTCTTCCTCGATCCGCGTCAGGTGGTGGAGGCTCGGCTGCACGGTGCCGATGCGGTGCTGGCGATGCTGTCGCTGCTCGACGACCAGGCCGCGCGAGCGATCATGGCGGAAGCACGGCGGTTCGGAATGGAGGCTCTGGTCGAGGTCCATGACGAGGCTGAAATGGGCCGCGCGCTGGCGCTCGGGGCGTCGCTGATCGGGACCAACAACCGCGATTTCAGCAACCTTTCGATCGACCTCGCGACGACCGAGCGGCTGGCGCCGCTGGCCCAGGGGCGAACGCTGGTGTGCGAGTCAGGGATCAGCCGGCGGAGCGATGTCGAGCGGCTCTCGGGCCTGGTTGACGGCTTCCTCGTTGGGAGTGCGTTGATGCGCTCGGCCAATCCCGCCGAGGCGGCGCGAGAACTCGCTTTCGGGCGCGTAAAATTGTGCGGCCTCAATCGGCTGGCCGACCTCGACGCTGGCCGGGCGGCGACCTTTGCCGGGCTGATGTTCGTGACTGAAAGCCGGCGCGCCGTGACTATCGCCAAAGCCGAGCGTCTGGCCGAGCAGGCGTGCGCCTTTGGTATCATTCCGGTGGGCGTATTTCGCAATTCGCCGATATCCGAAGTCGCCGACATTGCGCGTTCGCTTGGCCTCGGCGCGGTTCAGCTACATGGGCAGGAAAGCGCCGTCGATATCGCACTACTGCGCGCCCGCTTGCCTGAACTTTGCGAAATCTGGACCGCGATTGACGCCAGCCGGTCCATCGAACCGCGCGGCGGCGACCGGACGCTGTTCGACCAAGGGGCGGGCGGGAGCGGGAGGCCCTTCGACTGGGCCCGGATTGTCGGCCATCCGGCGCTATCCCGAGCGATCGTCGCCGGTGGCATCGGGCCCGCCAATGTCCGCGGCGCCGCGGCGCTCGGTGCTTTTGCGCTGGATGTCGGGTCGGCGGTCGACGAGATAGCCGGGCGCAAGGATCCGGCGAAAATCGCTGCGCTGTTCGAGGCCTTGCGCGCGCCATCGAAACAGGAGCTTGCGAAATGCGCTTGAACGGACGCTTCGGCCGCTTTGGCGGGGCCTATGTCCCCGAAATCCTGATGCCGGCGATCGAGCAGCTCGAAGCCGCATTTCTCGACAGTGAGGAGGATCCGGCGTTCCGCGCCGAGCTCGATGATTTATTGGCCAATTATGCCGGACGCCCGACTCCGCTGACCCGCTGCCGAAACCTTCCCGGGCGCATCTATTTGAAGCGTGAGGATTTGCTTCACGGCGGCGCTCACAAGACGAATCAGGTGCTCGGCCAGGCGCTGCTCGCCAAACGCATGGGCAAAACCCGTCTAATCGCCGAAACCGGCGCCGGCCAGCATGGGGTCGCGACCGCGATCGTCGGCGCCTTGTTCGGCTTCGACACGGTGATCTACATGGGCGCGGAGGATGTCGAGCGGCAGAAGCTCAACGTCTTTCGAATGCAATTGATGGGCGCGACCGTGGTGCCGGTGACGGCCGGGAGCAAGGGCCTTAAGGACGCCATCAACGAGGCGCTGCGCGACTGGTCGGCAAGCTTCGCGACCACTCATTACCTGCTCGGCACTGCCGCCGGCCCTCACCCTTTCCCGCTGATGGTGCGGCAATTCCAGCGCGTCATCGGCAGGGAAGCGCGCGCCCAGATCCTCGAGCGCGAAGGGCGCCTGCCCGACGCTGTGATCGCCTGTGTCGGGGGCGGCTCCAATGCCATCGGGCTGTTCGCCGATTTCGTCACCGACGATGCAGTTGCGCTGATTGGGGTCGAGGCCGCGGGCAAGGGTCTCGACGGCAGCGATCACGGTGCCACATTGCTGCGCGGCCGGCCGGGCATCCTCCACGGCGCCGAAACCTATGTTCTGCAGGATGAAGATGGGCAGATCAGCGACAGCTGGTCGGTGTCGGCGGGACTCGATTATCCCGCAGTCGGTCCGGAACACGCCCACCTTAAGGACAGCGGCCGGGCGCATTATGTTGGCGCGACCGACGCCGAGGCGCTCGCGGCATTCCGGCTGCTGGCGGAGAAGGAGGGCATTTTGTGCGCGTTCGAAAGCGCTCACGCGCTGTCTCACGCGGTCAAGCGCGCCGAGGAAGATCCTGACGAATTGATCGTCGTCAGCCTGTCGGGTCGCGGCGATAAGGACGTCGCCCAGGCTCAGGCGCTTCTGGAGCAACGGGCATGAGCCGGTACGGCGCGATGTTCGATCGGCTCGCCGCCAAAGGCGAGGGCGCGTTTGGCGCCTTCCTCATGCTCGGCGATCCCGACCTCGACACCAGCTTCGGCTTGCTCGACGCGGTCATCGCCGCCGGTGCCGACATGATCGAAGTCGGAATCCCTTTTTCCGACCCGGTCGCCGACGGCCCAGTGATCCAGGCCGCGGGCCAGCGCGCACTTGCTGCCGGGGTTCGGACCGCGGATTGCTTCGCGCTCATTGCCAAGGTGCGCGAGTGTCATCCCGACCTGCCGATCGGCATTCTCACTTACGCCAATCTGGTCGTCGCGCGCGGCAAGGAGCGATTCTTCGCCGAGGCCTCAGCGGCGGGCGCCGACAGCTTGCTGGTCGCCGATCTGCCCGCGTTCGAGGCCGAACCCTGGGCGGAAGCGATGGGCAATGCGGGGATCGCGCCCGTTCTCATCGCCGCGTCGAACACGCCGCCCAAGACGCTTGAGCGGATAGCTCGACTGTCGAGCGGCTATACGTATTGCGTGACCCGCTCCGGAATTACCGGCAGCCATGGCGAGGCGAGTTTCGATCAGGGGCTGATTGCCGCGCTAAAGAAGGCGGGCGCCCCGCCGCCGGTGTTCGGCTTTGGAATTTCGACCCCCAGCCATGTCCGGGCAGCGCTCGCGGCCGGGGTCGCGGGGGTGATTTGCGGGTCGGCGATCGTCGATTGTGCAGCGACCGGCGGCGACCTCGGCGCATTTGTTCGCGAATTGAAGCAGTCGACAGGGAACGACTTTGCGCGGCGATAATTGAATCGGTTCCGAATCAATTGCGGGAGCATAGCGAATGGCGGCGCGGCCAAGTTGGCGTGGGATCATTAAGCTGGCACTGGTCAGCATCCCGGTCGAAATCTATCCAGCGACCAAGGCTGGCAAGTCGATCGCCTTTCATCAGGTCCACGAACCGTCGGGCCAGCGCGTCCGCTATGAAAAAGTCGTCCCCGGGATCGGCCCGGTCGACCGCGACGACATTTTGAAGGGCTATGAAGTCGACAAGGGCGAATATGTCCTGCTCGACCCCGAGGAGATCGAGAAGGTCAAGCTCGAGAGCCGCAAGACGCTCGACCTGACCCAGTTCGTCGACCTCCACGACATCGATCCGATTTATTACGACAAGCCCTATTTCGTCGTTCCCGCCGACGACCTTGCCGAAGAAGCGTTTGTGGTCCTTCGCGACGCGCTCAAGAAAACCAGGAAGGTCGGGATCGGCCAGCTGGCAATGCGCGGCCAGGAATATGTCGTCAGTTTGAAGCCGTGCGGCCGCGGGATGGTGCTCGAAACGTTGCGCTACGCCGATGAGGTCAACAAAGCGGCAAGCTATTTCCGCGACATCGGCGATTCCAAGCCGGAACCCGATCTACTCGAAATGGCCGAGGCGCTGATCGCCAAAAAGACGGGGGATTTCGATGCGTCGGAATTCCAGAACCGCTACATTGATGCGCTTCGCGGGCTGATCGACGAGAAAATCAAGAAGAAGGGCAAGCGCGTGATCCAAGACCGCTCGTCTGATGCGGTGCCCAAGGGCTCGAACGTCGTTGACCTGATGGCGGCGCTGAAAAAGAGCATTGAAAGCGGCGACGGAGCAAGGAAGTCCGCAGCGAAAAAGGCGCCAGCGAAGAAGGCGGAGCCAGCAGCGAAGAAACGGGCGTAATCCGATGGCCCGCACGTCCAAGCTCGACATCGAAACCTATAATTCCAAGCGCGATTTCACCAAGACCGCCGAACCCAAGGGGCGCAAGGCGAAGACGGGCGGCTTCAGCTTCGTCGTCCAGAAGCATGACGCAAGCCGGCTCCATTGGGATTTCCGGCTTGAACTCGACGGGGTGCTGAAAAGCTGGGCGGTGCCCAAGGGTCCAAGCCTCGATCCGGCCGATAAACGGCTCGCGGTTCGGACCGAAGACCATCCGCTCGACTACGGGACGTTCGAAGGGACTATCCCCGCGGGCGAATATGGCGGCGGGACAGTGATGCTGTGGGATCGCGGGACGTGGATCCCCCACGCGGGCAAGGATCCGAGCAAGACAATCGAGGAGGGCCACCTCCATTTCACCCTCGAAGGCGAGCGGATGAAGGGCGAATGGGTGATGTTCCGATTGAAGGGGAAGGCCGGCGAGCGGCAGGAACCGTGGATGCTCAAGAAAGTCGACGACGCATTCACCGGACCCGGCGAGGCGTTGGTCGAGCGCTTCGTCACCAGCGTGGATAGCGACCGGTCGATGGCCGACATTGCCGCCGACAAGGGTTCGATGCCCAAAAAGATTGTCAAACGGAAAGCTTCCGCATCTGGCCTGCAACCGCCCGCGTTCCAAGCTCCGCAGTTGGCAACTTTAGTCGATGCAGTGCCGACCGGCAGCGACTGGATCCACGAATATAAATATGACGGATACCGGCTGTTGCTCGCGGCCGGCGACGGTCAGGCGACGGCGTGGACCCGCAACGGCAATGACTGGTCGCATCGGTTCGCCGGGCTGGTCGAAGCCGCCGCGGCCCAGCTCCCGCCTGGAACGCTGATCGATGGCGAAGCGGTCGCGCTCGACGATCAGGGCAAACCCAATTTCGGCCTGCTCCAGCGCGCGCTCAAGGACGACGGGTCGGCCAAGCTCGATTTCTTCGCGTTCGACCTGTTGCGCCTCGGTGGCGAGGATCTGGCGACGCTGCCCAATATCGAGCGCAAGGCCCGGCTCGCTGCGCTGCTCGAAGCCGCAGCGGCGCCGCTTCATTATGCCGACCATATCGTCGCCAAGGGCGATGAGCTGTACCGCGCAATCTGTACCGAGGGCGGCGAGGGGATCATCAGCAAGAAGGCTTCGGCGCCTTATTCGGGCAAGCGCGGGCGCAACTGGCTCAAGATCAAATGCACCAACCGCCAGGAATTCGTCATTGCCGGCTGGGCCGATAGCGACAAAAGCCGCCCCTTCCGCTCGCTCCTGCTGGCGACCCGCGACGGCAAGGATCTCACTTACGCGGGCAAGGTCGGCACCGGCTTCACCATGGACATGATCGCCGACATCGCGGCCAAATTGAAAGCGATTGAGGTCAAGGACGCGCCCCTAACGGTGCCCCGGGTCGAGGCGCGCGGCGCCCATTGGGTCGAGCCAAAGTTGGTCGCGGAAATCGCCTTCACCGAATTCACGTCGAAGGGGACATTGCGCCACCCCAGTTTCCTCGCGCTGCGCGAGGACAAGCCGGCCAAATCGGTCAAGCGCGAAACCGCGGCCAAGCTGACGACAGAGGAGAAGAGCGCGGCTGGTTTCGGCGTCAGAATCAGCAACCCCGACCGGGTAATCTATCCCGAGGCCGGGATCACCAAAGGCGATCTGGCCGATTATTATACACGGATCGAAGCCTTGTTCCTGCGCGACGGAGCGCGTCGGCCGATTACCCTGGTCCGTTGTCCGCAGGGGCGCGGCAAGCAATGCTTTTTCCAGAAACACGACACCGGTGGCCTTGGCGAATTCGTCAAGCCGGTCGCGATCAAGGAAAAGGACGGATCGACCGAGGATTATCTGTGGTTCGACGATCCGCGCGGGCTGCTCGCCTGCGTCCAAATGGGGACGATCGAATTTCACGGCTGGGGAAGCCGGATCAAGCCGCTCGAAAAGCCCGACCGGATGGTGTTCGACCTCGACCCCGACGAAGGCCTCGGCTGGGACCTGGTCAAAAAAGCTGCGCGCCGTCTCCAGGCGCTGCTCGCCGACCTCGGGCTAGCCAGCTTCGCCTTGCTGTCCGGTGGCAAGGGCATCCACGTCGTCGTTCCGCTCGATCAGACCGCCGATTGGCCTAAAGTGAAGAGCTTCGCCGAACGCTTCAGCCGCGCCATCGCCGAGGCCGAACCCGAATATTTCACTGCCAATATCCGCAAGGCTCAGCGCAAGGGACGGATTTTCCTCGACTGGCTGCGCAATCAGCGCGGAGCGACGGCGGTTCTGCCATATTCCGCCCGAGCCCGCGAAGGCGCACCGGTGGCTGCACCGATCGACTGGGCCGAGCTTGACGATTACACCGGCGCCAACGCCTACACCATTCGCGACGTCGACCAACTCATCGAACGGGCTGGATCGAAGCGACTTGCAGGGTGGGGCGAAGCGGAGCAATCATTACCGGATGCATAGAACCACCGCGCTCCTCGCTCCCGCTCTTGTGTTCCTCACCGCCGCTGCTCCGCCGACCGATCAGGAGCGGTGGAAAGCAACCACCCAGCGGGTTACGATCACGCGCGATAATTGGGGTATCGCCCACGTCCGCGGGCGAAGCGACGCCGACGCCGTGTTCGGAATGATCTATGCCCAGGCGGAAGACGATTTTCCGCGCATCGAGGCCAATTATCTGACCGCGCTGGGGCGCACCGCGGAAGCGGACGGGGAGAAAGCGATCTGGCAGGATTTGCGCGCTCGTCTTTACGTCAGCGAACCCCAACTAAAGACCAATTTCGCGCGCTCGAAGCCGGAGATGCGGGCGTTGATGCAGGCCTGGGCAGACGGCCTCAATCACTTTCTTTCGACCCACCCGCAAGTGAAGCCGCGCGTCCTCACCAGGTTCGAGCCGTGGATGGCGCTGAGCTTTACCGAGGGTTCGATCGGCGGGGATATCGAGCGCATCGACTTGAAAGCGCTCGAGGCTTTTTACAACGCGCCGCCAAAGCTCGCCTCAGCGGTCGCCAGGCCAAGGGATGACGAACCGCGCGGGTCCAATGGCATCGCCATCGCCGCGCCGCTGGTCGATGGCGCCAAGAGTTTGCTGCTGATTAACCCTCACACCAGTTTCTATTTCCGCTCCGAATTGCAGATGACGAGCGACCAGGGCCTCAATGCTTATGGCGCTGCGACTTGGGGTCAGTTCTTCATCTACCAGGGGTTCAATGCCCATGCCGGTTGGATGCACACCTCGAGCGGGGTCGATAATGTCGACGAGTTTGCGGACAAGATTTTCGCTCGCGGCAAGGGCTATTGTTACCGTTTCGGCAAGATCTGCAGGCCGCTGGCGGCGCGCCCGATCACGCTGAATTACCGCAGCTCAGGCGGCAAGATGAAAAGCCGCGGCTTCACCGCGTGGATGACCCATCGCGGCCCAATTGTTCGCGCTGAAGGCGGGCGCTGGATCGCGTTTGCGATGATGGACCGGCCGGTAGAGGCGCTCCAGCAAAGCTTCATGCGGACCAAGGCCCGCGACCTCAATTCGTATCTCAAGGTCTCCGCGCTCCAGGCCAACAGCTCGAACACCACGATCTTCGCCGACGACAAAGGCTCGATCGCTTATCTTCACCCGCAATTCGTCCCGGTCCGCAGCCGGCTGATGGATTATGGCAAGGCAGTCGACGGCAGCGATCCGACCGCCGACTGGGGCCGGCTCCATACTATTCGGGAACTACCCAACGTCATTCGCCCCGCTTCGGGCTATGTGTTGAACACCAACAATTAGCCGTGGACCGCCGGCGGCGCTGGAAGCCTCAAGAAAGCCGATTTTCCAGCGTATATGGACACGTTAGGTGAAAATCCACGCGGCGAACATGCGCTTGCATTGCTCGGCCAGCCGGGCCCGTGGACCCTCGATCGCTTGCAGTCGGCGGCGTTCGATCCGGCCCAGCCCGGTTTTGCGCGGCTGGTTCCGCCGCTTCTTGCCGCGTTCGATGCGCTGCCTGCCGGCGATCCGCGGCGCGCTCGGCTCAAGGCACCGATCGAGCGGATGCGCGGCTGGGACACGCGCTGGTCGGCGGATTCGGTCGCAACTACGTTGGGCGCTTTCTGGGGCGATGAGTTGTGGAACCACGCCAAAGCCATCGAGTGGGACGACAGTCTGTCCCTTTATGAGCATCTCGACAATCTTGCGGGCACCGCAAAGCTCGATTTGTTCGAACAGGCGATCGCCCGGATCAAGCGCGATTTCGGGCGTTGGGACGTCGCTTGGGGCGAGGTCAACCGGTTCCAGCGAATTTCCTCGGCGATCGATCATGTCTACGACGACACGCGGCCGAGCATCCCGGTGCCGTTCACGTCCGCGCGCTGGGGCAGCCTGGCCTCATTCGGTGCGAGCCAACGGGCCGGCACCAAGAAATGGTACGGCGACAATGGCAACAGCTTCGTCGCGGTAGTCGAATTTTCGCCCAAGGGGGTTCGCGCCAAAGCGGTCACCGCGGGCGGCGAAAGCGGTCACCAAGGATCGCCTCATTTCAACGACCAGGCCGAGCGCTACGCCAGCGGCAACTTGCGAGAGGTCTATTTCTATCCCGGGCAGCTCACCGGGCATATTGAGCGGACGTACCGGCCCGGCGACTAGAGCGCCTTATTCGTCGACCGGGAAACGAAGTACCGCGGTCAGACCGTCTGGCCGCCAGTCGCGGTCGATCGTTCCATCGAGGTCCGACTTGACGCTCATTGCGATCATCCGCTGACCAAAGCCGGTCCCGTCGAACTCGGGCGTGCACGGAACACCCGTTTCCGTCCAGGCGAGTTCCACTTCTCCGTCATTGAAGGTCCAGTCGAGCGCCAGACGTCCATCGTCGCTGCACAGAGCGCCATATTTGACGGCGTTGGTGTAGAGTTCATGGAGGATCATCGACAGTCCCAGTACCTGGCCCGCCTTGAGCAGGATTTCAGGACCGCCAAACCGCGCCCGGCCGGTTGCAACTTCGCTTCCAAGCACGCGTTCTACCAGAGCAGTCAAAGCGACATCCTGCCACACTTTGCCGACCAGCAATTGATGAGCCCGGGCGAGTGATTCGAGGCGCCCGTTGAAGGTGTCGATGAAGCCGTCGACCGACGCCGCGCCGCGCGCCGTTTGCTGGGCGATCGCAGCGACGACGGTCAGCATATTCTTGACCCGGTGGTCGGATTCCTGAAGCACGCGCTGCTGACGCTCGGCGACCGCTCGTTGCTCGCTGATGTCGCGTAGAAATCCGACGAACAGCCGGTCGCCAAATTGCTCGCTGGCGGTGATCGACAGTTCGACCGGAAATTCGCGCCCGTCACGATGGAGCGCCTCAATCTCAATACGATTGTCGATCATCGGGCCTTCGCCGGTTGCCAGGTAATGTTTCAGGCCGTTTTCATGGGCATCGCGAAATCGCTCGGGAATGATCAGCTCGCTAAGACGCTGGCCGATCGCTTCATCGCCGGAGAATCCAAAGGTTCGTTCGCTGATTCCATTCCAGCCGATGACCCGGCCGTCCTCGCCTATGACGATTACCGCGTCGAGCGCGGTATCAAGGACTGTCTGCAGCCCTGCGTGAAAAGTCCCCCAGCCGGCGTTCATTACGGGGTCAGTACGGCTTTTTCGACATGAAAACAAACACTTCTTTGCGTTTTAACGTCGACTTGCCGACAGTTTGTTCAGTCCGCGAACTTGTCCGTGGCGCGGACCAATCCGTCGGTGGTTCCGGGCTCGCTGAACAAATGGCCAGCGTCGGGGACGATGTTCAATTCGACCTCGGGCCAGGCCTGTTTGAGCTTCCACGCCGCGACCGGCGGGGTGCAGGTGTCGTGGCGGCCCTGGACGATCACGCCCTTGATACCTTTCAGCCTGGCGGCGTCGCGGAGCAGCTGGCCATCCTCGAACCAGCCGCGATTGGCCATGTAGTGATTTTCGATCCGCGCCACCGCGACCGCGACTTGGGGATCGGTGAAATGCTCGATTGTGTCGGGGCTCGGAAGCAAGGTGACGATATCGCCCTCCCACTTGCTCCACGCCTGCGCCGCGGCCAGCCGGAGTCCGGAATCGTCGCTGGTCAGGCGCTTGCGATAGGCCTCGACCATGTCGCCGCGCTCGGCCTGTGGGATTGGCGCCAGAAACTCCTCGAACTTGTCGGGATAGACCGCCGATGCGCCGCCTTCCTTGTACATCCAGTCGAGCTCATATTGGTCGAACAGGAAAATTCCGCGAAGCACCAACTCGGTCACCCGCTCGGGATATTTCTGGGCGTAGGCAAGCGCCAGGGTCGAGCCCCAGCTGCCGCCGAAGACCTGCCATTTGTCGACCTTGGCGACTTCAGTACGCAGCTTCTCGAGATCGTCGACCAAGTCCCAGGTCGTGTTGGAATCAAGGCTGGCATAAGGCGTCGACTTGCCGCAGCCGCGCTGGTCGAACACCAGGATCTTATATTTGTCGGGGTTGAACTGGCGGCGATGGTCGGGGCTCGATCCGCCGCCCGGCCCACCATGAAGAAATACCACCGGTTTGCCGTCGGGATTGCCGCACAGCTCCCAATGCAATTGATGGCCGTCACCGACATCGAGCATCCCGCTCTCATAAGGTTCGATCGCTGGATAGAGCGTGCGGCGGGCGGCGGTGTGACTGTCCATCAGAAACTATATTCCTCGTAAATGTGGCTGAGATCGCCGTTCCATTCGCCATGATATTTGGCCAGCAGCCTGTCGGCTGGAGACATGCCGCTGGCGACGGTTTCCCGCAAGGGATCAAGGAAGCCAACTTCATTGTCGCCAGCGCTGTTGAGCCGCGCCCGAGCGGTCAGGCCGGCGGCGGATAATTCGACTACGCGCGCAGCCAGTTCGCGCATCGTCCCGCCATCGGGCGTTGGCGTTTCGAGCGCGAGACGGGGGACCTCGCCGCGCAGCGTCTCGCGCTCCTTGATCGTCCAATGCTTGACCATATCCCAGGCGGCGTCGAGCGTCGGCCCGTCGTAGAGCAACCCAACCCACAAAGCGGGGAGCGCGCAAATCTTGCCCCAGCGCCCGCCATCGGCACCGCGCATCTCGAGGAAGCTCTTCAGACGCACTTCGGGGAAGGCGGTCGACAGATGGTCGATCCAGTCGTTGATCATCGGCTTCTCGCCCGGCAGAACGTCCAGGCGGCCGTCGAGAAAGTCACGGAAGCTCTTGCCCGCCGCGTCGACATAGCGGCCCTCGCGGAACACGAAATACATCGGCACATCGAGCGCATAATCGAGGTAGCGCTCGTAACCGAAACCGTCGTCGAACACGAACGGCAACATTCCGGTTCGGTCGGGGTCGGTGTCCTCCCAGATGTGGCTTCGGAAGCTTTTGTAGCCGTTGGTTTTGCCTTCGGTGAACGGCGAATTGGCGAACAATGCCGTCGCCACCGGCTGGAGCGCCAGCGCGACGCGGAATTTCTTCACCATGTCCGCCTCGCTCGAATAATCGAGGTTGGTTTGGATGGTGCAGGTGCGCAGCATCATGTCGAGCCCGAGGCCGCCGACTTGTGGCATGTAATCGAGCATGATCTTGTAACGGCCCTTGGGCATGATCGGCAGTTCGGCGCGGGTCTTGTCGGGCCACATGCCGAGGCCGAGAAAGCCCAGTCCGAGCTTGTCACCGACCGCTTTCACCTGCTTCAAATGGCGGCCGCTTTCGGCGCAGCTTTCGTGGAGGTTTTCAAGCGCCGCGCCGGACAGCTCAAGCTGGCCCGCGGGTTCAAGACTGATGGTGCCGTCAGCGCCGCTCAAGGCAATAACGTTCCCGTTTTCGATCACCGGCCGCCAGCCATAGTCGGTCATTGCACCAAGCAGGTCGCGGATCCCGCCGGGCTCCTCATAGGACGGCGCGCGATGTTCGCTTAATCGATAGACGAATTTTTCATGCTCGGTGCCGATGCGCCAATTGGCCTCGGGCTTTTCGCCATCCACAAAGGTCGCGAGCAAATCGTCGCGGCTCTCGATGAGCGGGCTTTCGTTGTCGTCCGTTCGCGTTGTCATTCGAAACGCGCTTAGCGCCAGTCTCCGGCCAGCGCCATATAGGCGGTTACCGCCGCCAGCGCCGCGGTTTCGGCGCGAAGGATTCGCGGACCTAGCGAAACCGCAACCGCGCCCTTGGCGGCGCGAACCGCGGCGCGCTCCTCATCGGTCCAGCCGCCTTCGGGGCCGACCAGGATCGCCGCGGACCCGGGTCGAAACGCGGTCGCGACGGGATCGCCGCCATTCTCGTCGGCGAAATAAAGCGTTCGCTTGCCGCAGCCCTCAAGGAACCGATCGAGCGGCAGCGGATCGGCGATGTGAGGAACGAGCGTCCGCCCGCATTGCTCGGCGGCCTCGATCGCGATGGAGCGCAGCCGCTCAAGCTTGACCCGCTCGGCAACCGTCCGCCGGGTCATCACTGGTTGCAGTGACGCGACCCCGAGCTCGGTCGCTTTTTCCACCAGCCAGTCGGTCTGCGCGCGCTTGACCGGGGCGAAGGCGAGGACGAGGTCGGGCAGCGTTTCCGCGGCGCGGGTCTGGCATTCTATGCTTAGCGCCATTCGTTTCTTCCCCACCGCGGCGATGCGCGCCAGCCATTCGCCCGATGCGCCATCGAACAACAGCACCTCATCGCCCACGTCCTTGCGCATGACGTTGCCGAGGTAATTCGCCTGGCCCGAGTCGAGCGCGACATTGACGCCAACAGCCAACGATGCGGCGACATACAGTCGCGGCAGGCTCTTAGGCGGCCAGGCGGGGGTTGCAGGCATACAGCTTCCTATCCGTTCGTCCCGAGCCAAGTCGAGGGGCACTTCTCGACTTCGCTCGAAGCGAACGGGTAGGAGATGAGCATGGTAGCAAACGACATCGTCCCCGACAGCGAGCGGCGCGGGCTGATCGGTGCCTTGCCGCCGCGGCTCCGCCCGTATGCGTCGCTGATGCGGTTGGACCGGCCGATTGGGACGTGGTTGCTCTACTGGCCGTGCGCGTGGAGCGTCGCTTTGGCCGGGGTCAGCGGGCGCTGGTCGCTGTTCCTGTGGCTTGGCCTCGGCGCTTTCGCCATGCGTTTGGCGGGCTGCGTTTATAACGACTTGATCGACCGCGATCTCGATCGGCAGGTGGAACGCACCCGCCTTCGTCCGCTCGCTAGCGGGCGGGTGTCGCTGCGCTCGGCGTGGATTCTGATCGGCCTGCTGTGCCTCATCGGCCTCGTCGTCTTGGCCCAGCTCAATCGCCTCGCCGCCGCTATCGCGCTCGGCAGCGTCCTGCTCGTCGCCGCTTACCCCTATATGAAGCGGATCACTTGGTGGCCGCAGGCGTGGCTCGGCTTGGTGTTCAGCTGGGGCGCGCTGGTCGGCTGGCCAGCAGTGACGGGAAGCTTCGGGTGGACCCCGCTGTTGCTGTGGCTCGGCTCGGTAGCGTGGGTGGTCGGCTATGACACGCTCTATGCGATCCAGGACAAGGAGGATGATGCGCTGGTTGGGGTGAAGTCGACCGCTCGGCGGCTTGGTGCGGCGGCGTCCGCCGGCATCGGGCTGTTCTACGCCCTCGCGCTGATCCTTTGGGGCGCCGCCATCTGGAGCGTTCGGCCCGACTGGCTGGCGCTGGTCGCAATGGTCCCGGCCGCCGTGCATCTCGCCAGTCAGGCACTTCGCGCCGACCCCGATGATGGCGATCTCGCGCTGGCGCTGTTCCGCTCCAACCGCACCACCGGGCTGCTCATCTTCCTCGCGCTGCTGGTCGTCGGCCTTTCGACGCGCTAGGCGCGCTCCCTCATGCTCGAACCCGACACCGCCAAACACGTCGCCCAGTCATTGATCGACCGCGCCGTCAAAGCCGGCGCGACTGCCGCCGATGCTTTCTATGTCGGTGACCGCTCGACCGCGGTCGAAGTGCGCATGGGCGAATTGGAGAATGTCAGTTCGGCCGAGGGCGAGAGTATCGGTCTGCGCCTGTTCCTCGGCCAGCGCTCGGCCAGCGTCGCATCGTCGGACCTGTCGCTCGAAAGCATGGCGACCCTGGTCGAGCGCTGTCTCGCAATGGCGAGCGAAGCGCCGGAAGACCCCTATGCCGGTCTTGCGCCATCCGAACTTCTCGAGCTTGGCGAATTGCCGTCGATCGACAGTTTCGATGACGCCGATCCGGACCCGGCGGACCTTCGCGCCCGGGCGCTGGAGGCCGAAGGGGCGGCGCTTGGCGTGGCCGGGGTCACCAACTCCACCGGGGTCGGCGCAAGCGCTTCCTCGGTAACCGTGGCACTGGCGACCTCGGGCGGGTTCGCTGGCGCTTACCGCAACAGCCGCCACGGCTGCAGCGCCTCGGTCATCGCTGGCGAAGGGGCGACCATGCAACGCGATTATGCCTGGCATGGCACGCGCTTCCTCGCCGACCTCGATTCGCCAATAATCATCGGGCAGCGAGCCGGGGACCGGGCGGTCGCCCGGCTCAACCCGCGACGCCCCAAGCCGGGCCGCTATCCGGTGCTGTTCGATCCGCGCGTTTCCCCAAGCCTGCTTAATCATTTCGCCGGCGCCATCGCCGGATCGGGCGTTGCCCGCGGCACCAGCTTCCTCAAGGACCGGCTCGGCGATCAGGTCTTCGCGCGCGGCGTGACGATGATCGATAACCCGCTTCGGCCGCGCGGCCCGCGCTCGCATCCGTTCGACGGCGAGGGGCTCAGGGTCGCCCGGCGCGAGTTGGTCAGCGACGGCCGGGTCAATCAATGGATCGCCGACAGCGCTTCGGCCCGCCAGCTGGGAATCTTGCCCACCGGACATGCCGTGCGCGGGTCCAGCGGATCGCCCTCGGCAAGTCCGAGCAATTTGTGGATCGAGGCGGGACAGCGCAGCCGCGCGGACCTGCTTGCTGCTTATCCCGAGGCCGTTTTGGTCATTGAATTGATCGGCCACGGGGTCAATGGAGTGACCGGCGACTACAGCCTTGGAGCGGTCGGGTTCATGGTTCGCGGCGGGGAAATCGCCGAGCCGGTGAGCGAAATCACCATCGCCTCGAACCTCATCGACATGTTCGCTACGCTGGAGCCGGGGAGCGACCTCGAGTTCCGCCGCGGAATCGACGCACCGACCATCCTCATTCCCGAAATGATGGTCGCCGCGGCCTAGTCGGCTTTATTCTCGATCGGTGGAATGGCGAGCCGGTGCATCTCGATCTTGATGCAATGGTCCATGACGACCTGAAGGCTAGCCGCTTCTGCGCGCTTTGCGGCCTCATCGTCGATCACGCCCAATTGCAGCCACACCGCTTTGGCGCCGGCAAGGATCGCCTGGTCGACCGCTTCGCCGGCCGCATCGGACCGGCGGAAAATGTCGACGATGTCGATCGGAACCCCAATCTGGCTGAGGTCGCGCCACACGAATTCGCCGTTGAGATGCTCGCCGGTGATATTGGGGTTGACCGGCAAAACGCGATAGCCGTGCCCCTGGAGCGCGCGCATCACGCCGTAAGACGGGCGGTCGGGCCGGTCGGACGCTCCGATCATGGCGATCGTTCGTGCCGATTTCAGCAAGTTGACGATATCTTCGTCGCTGGTCAGCGGCATGATGAAATCCTTCTTTCATTGCACAATGATTCAGGAGCGAACTTTCTCCAGCGCTTCGATCACCCGCTTGGCGATGGCGGTGAAGGCGGTGCCGTCCGCATCATCGCCAAGCGCCGGCGGCCGGCCTGCATCGGAAGCGGTTCGAATCGCCAGCGACAGCGGTAATCGGCCAAGGAACGGGATGTGCATCCGTTCCGCGCCCGCTTCTCCTCCGCCCGATCCGAACGGATCGCTTTCCCCGCCGCAATGGGGGCAGATATATCCCGCCATATTCTCGATCAGGCCAAGCACCGGAACCTGCGTCCGGTTGAACAAATCGACCGCGCGTTCGGCGTCGATCAGCGACAGGTCCTGGGAGGTTGAAACGATCACCGCGCCGTCGGGCCGCGATTTCTGGATCAGCGAAATCTGAACATCTCCGGTACCCGGCGGCAAGTCGACGACCAGAATTTCGCAATCGCCCCAATCCGCGTCGAGCAATCGCGCCAATGCTCCGGTCGCCATCGGTCCGCGCCACGCCAGCGCCTGGCCGGGCGAGACGATGTGGCCGAGCGACAGGAATCTCAGGCCATGGGCTTCGACCGGGATCAGCTGATCGTTGGCCGCGGACGGCTTGGTCATATTGCCCATCAGGGTCGGTTGCGACGGGCCATATACGTCGGCATCGATCAGCCCGACCTTCTTGCCCGACCGGGCCAATGCAATCGCGATATTGCTCGAGACCGTCGATTTGCCGACGCCGCCCTTGCCGCTGCCGATGGCGATCACGGTCCTCTTGGGGGTGCTCGCGGTCAGCGCGATCCGCGCTTCCTTAACGCCCGCCTGCGCAAGTGCCGAAACGCGCAATTCATCCTCGAGCGCGGCGCGTTCATCCGCCCCGAGGCCGGTCGCGTCGGCGATGATGGTCGCAACGCCGTCGACCAGCTTGCGCGAGCGAATTCGCTCGGCGTGGGGCAAAGCATCGAGAGGGGCATTATTGTTGGTCATGGCCGCGACATAAGACGGGTTGGGGCGCTTGCCACTGTTTTTCGCTCGCCAGGCTTCCTATACAGGAACAGATGACAAGTTTTTCAGCTTTGGGTCAGCGGTTCCGCGGCCTCTTCGCAGTTTCCAAGGGCCCGTGGGGGTCCAATGACCAGGGCGGCGATCCCCCAGAACCGCCGGCCGATGGCGGCACTGGCAGCGGCCCGTGGGGCGAACCGGGGCGCAAGCCGCGGCGCAGCACGATCATCTCCCCGACAGGAGCTTCGGTGTTCGAGGAAATGCTTCGTCGCGGGCGCGGCCGGTTTGGCGGTGGCGAGGGCTCCGACGGTCCCGATCGCTCGCTCGTGCTGTGGGGGCTCGCTGGTTTCGTCTTGCTGTGGCTGGCGATTACTTCGGTCCATTCGATCTCGCCGGGACAGCGCGGGGTGGTTAGCCGCTTTGGCCGCTATAGCTACACGCTTGGGCCGGGCGTCGGGCTGACCTTGCCGTCGCCGATCGACCGGGTGAAGAAGATCGACGTCGAGAATATCCGCAACGTCGATCTTGGCGTCGAAGGCTCCAACGATCTGATGATAACCGGCGACCAGAATCTGCTCGATATCGATTATACGGTGCGCTGGAACATCCGCACGCCCGAACTCTATCTTTATGAAATGGCCCAGCCGGACGATACCATCCGCGAGGTTGCTGAAAGCGCGATGCGCGCGGTCATCAGCCAGGTGTCCTTGAATGACGCGATGGGCGACCGCCGTGCCGAAATCGAGACTCAGGTCACCGAACGCATGCAGCGGATCCTCGATGCGTATCTCTCGGGCATCCAGGTTCAGGGCATTGCAATCAAGCAGGCCGACCCGCCGGACGAGGTCAATGACGCGTTCAAGCAGGTTACCGCGGCCCAGCAGGACGCCCAGACCTATATCAACAACGCCAATGCCTATGCGCTCCAGCTGGGGCAGCGGGCGCAGGGCGAAGCAACCGCGTTCGACAAGGTTTACGCCCAATATAAGCTGGCGCCCGAAGTGACCCGGCGGCGGATGTATTATGAAACGATGGAGCAGGTGCTCTCGAAGGTTGACAAGACCATCGTTGAGACCCCCGGCGTGACTCCGTATCTTCCCTTGCCCCAGGTCCAGAAAACGCAGCCGAACGGAGGCAATCGATGATCGCCTTCATCCGCCGCCGACCGATGATCGCGGGCTTCTTCGCTTTCCTCCTGGTGTTTACCGTGCTCGGCAGCTTCCCGATCGTCCCCGAAACCAAGCAGGCGGTGGTCGTTCGCTTCGGCAAGCCGGTGCGAATCCTCAACCGCTATGAAGCGGGCAAGCCGATCGGCGCACCCGGCGCTGGCATCAGCTGGCGGATCCCGTTCGCCGACGAGGTGGTGTGGATCGACAAGCGCGTGCTCGATGTCGACATGCAGCGCCAGCAGGTGCTCTCGACCGATCAGCGCCGGCTCCAGGTCGATGCTTTCGCCCGCTACCGGATCGTCGATCCGCTGCTGATGTTCATTCGCGCGCGGTCCGAAAAGCAGCTCAATGACCAGCTTCGGCCGATCCTCGGTTCGGAAGTCCGCAACGAGCTCGGCAAAGTGACCTTCGCTGCGCTTCTCACGCCCGAACGTCAGGGAGTAATGGATAATGTCCGGATCTCGCTCAACAACATCGCGCGGGGTTATGGTGTCGAAATTCTCGACGTCCGGATCAAGCGTACCGACCTGCCCGACGGAGCGCCGTTGAACTCGGCGTTCGGGCGAATGCGCACGGCACGTGAGCAGGAGGCGCGCTCGATCCGCGCCCAGGGAGCCAAGCAGGCCCAGATCATTCGTGCCGAGGCCGATGCTCAGGCGGCTCGGACTTATGCCGAAAGCTTCGGCAAGGATCCGCAATTCTACGATTTCTATCGCGCCATGCAGGCTTATCAGATCACCTTTGTCGGCGACGAGCAGAACCGTCCGTCGGCAACGACCATGATCCTGTCGCCGCAAAATGATTTCCTCAAGGAATTCAGCGGGCGCCCGCGCTGAGGCCATAACGTTCAATTTTCGTTCATTTGCGCGGGCCACTAACGCCTTGCATCATTCAAGTTTAGGTGGAGTATCAATGCCAAAGGAGTTCGGAAAAGTGCGCTACGCCTATGGAGTCGCAATGGCTCTGCTTCTCGGAGGGACCGCATTCTCCCTCGCTACCGGCCAGGCTGGCGCCCAGGTGGCGCAGAACTCGCCCGCGACTCTGGCGCCGCGCGCCGGTGCGCCGTTGTCATTCGCCGATCTGACCGCCCGGTTGCAGCCGGCGGTGGTCAATATTTCAACCAAGCAGCGGGTGCCGGTGAAATCCCAGGCCGATCCGTTCGAGGATTTCTTCCGCCGCTTTGACCCCAATAACCCGCAGGGCGGGGGCAGCGGCGGCGGTGCCGGGAATGGCGGCGGCGCAGCGCCGCGGACCAGGGAAGCCGGCTCGCTCGGTTCGGGCTTCATCATTTCGCCCGACGGCTATGTCGTCACCAACAATCACCTTATCCAGGGTGCGAGCGGCACCGGGACGGTCGACAGTGTCACCGTCATCCTTGCCAATCGTAGGGAATATACGGCGCGGATCGTCGGCCGCGATGTCGCCTCCGACCTCGCCTTGCTCAAGGTCGAGGGCAGCAATCTGCCCTATGTCAATTTCGGCGACAGCACTCGCGTGCGAGTCGGCGACTGGGTGCTCGCGGTCGGCAACCCCTATGGTCTTGGCGGCACCGTCACCGCCGGGATCATTTCGGCGCTCCATCGGGGGATCACCGGGGCGGGCGCGTATGACCGCTATATCCAGACCGATGCCAGCATCAATATGGGCAATTCGGGTGGCCCGATGTTTGATATGATGGGCAATGTCATCGGCATCAATTCGGCGCTCATCTCGCCAACCGGGGCAAGCGTCGGGATCGGCCTCGCCATTCCTGCCGAAGCTGCCCGCCCGGTGATCGAATCGCTGCGTCGTGGCCAGGCGCCCCAGCGCGGTTACCTCGGGGTTGCGCTGCAGCCGCTCGACGAGAATATCGCGTCTGCTTTCGGCCTGCCCAAGGACCAGGGCGAGATCGTCCGCTCGACCGTTCCCGGCCAGGCCGCGGCGCGCGCCGGGATCCAGCAGGGCGACGTCATCCTGCGAGTCGGCGGACAGCCGGTAAACCCTGACCAGACCGTCAGCTACCTGATCGCCAATACTACGGTCGGATCGCGCGTACCGCTCGACATTATCCGCGACGGTCGTCGCCAGACGATCCAGGCGGTCGTCGGCCAGCGCCCCAGCGAGGAATCCCTGGCGCAGGTCGGCGGCGAGGACGATACGACACCAATGTCACCCGAAGCGCCGGTCGCCCCGGGAACCGCGCTTGGCCTGTCGTTGCAGGCGCTGACTCCGCAGATCGCAGGCGCGGTCGGACTTCCCATCGCTGTGCGGGGAGTGATTGTTACCGCGGTCGATCCATCGAGCGACGCGTCTGAAAAGGGACTTCGCCGCGGCGACCTGATCATGTCGGTCAACCGCCAGCCGGTCACCACGCCACAAGCACTGCTGGGCGCGGTTGAAACCGCGCGCCGTGCCGGCCGCACCAGCGTGCTCATGCTGGTCAAGCGTGGCAAGGCGCCGGAAGCGTTCATCGGCATCGACATCAGCGCGCGCTAAAGCCCGCTTGCCCCCGCTCACTCCTTCGGCCTAGGCTTCGCGCCCTAGGCTGAAGGAGCGAAGCGAGACCATGGCGAGCAAGCCGACCAGCATCTTCATCGGCGCAGGGCCGGGCGGCGTCCATCCGCAAGCGCTCGAGCTCAAGCGCGCCAATCGCCACGGACTAATCGCGGGCGCCACCGGCACGGGCAAGACCGTCACCCTGCAAGGCATTGTCGAGGGCCTGTGCGATGCCGGCGTCCCGACCTTCGTCGCCGATGTGAAGGGCGACCTCGCCGGGCTTGCCATGCCGGGCTCAGCCACCGCCAAGACCCATGAGGCGTTCGCCGCGCGCGCCGCCGAGATCGGCTATGCCGACTGGCGCTACGATAGTTGCCCGGTGCAATTTTGGGACCTGTTCGGCGAGCAGGGCCACCCGATTCGCACCACGGTCAGCGAGATGGGTCCGTTGCTGCTCGCGCGCCTGCTCAACCTCAACGAAGTCCAGGAAGGCGTGCTGGCGATCGCCTTCCATGTCGCCGACAAGGAAGGGCTGTTGCTGCTCGACCTCGACGACCTTCAGGCGATGCTCGTCGCGACCGGCGAGCGGGCCGACGAACTGACGCTCGAATATGGCAATGTCTCGAAACCGTCGGTCGGCGCGATCCAGCGTTCGCTGCTGCAATTGCGCGCGCAGGGCGGGGACCATTTCTTCGGCGAGCCCGCGCTCGACCTTGAGGATTTCCTGAAGCTCGACGACGCCGGCAAAGGCATCGTCAACATCCTCGCCGCCGACAAATTAATGGCCAGCCCGCGGCTCTACTC